>NZNW01000031.1 GCA_002695065.1 Salinicola sp.
AAGAGGAGGATGTGGAAAGGGGAGCGCGAGCCTCCAGCGCGTCCGGCTATGATATCCCGACGCGGACGGGTAAATTTCTCGATATGACCTGGGAATCAATCATTACGTGAGTGTTTTGACACCATGAGCAACGCCAAATTGGATCATTTCAACCTCGCTATCCTGCGTACGCTGCAGCAGCGTCCCGGACTCTCCCAGCGCGAGCTGGCGGAGCGGGTCAATCTCTCCCAGAACGCTTGCTGGCGGCGGATCAGACAGCTCGAGGAGGCGGGCGTGATCGAGGCGCGGCGGCTGGTGCTGAGCCGTCAGGCGCTGGGATTCGGGCTGGTGGTGTTCTCCATGATTCGCACCCGCAGCCACTCGCGGACCTGGCTGGCGGCGTTCCGCGAACATGTGCTGGGGATTCCCGAAGTGATCGACTTCTATCGTATCGGCGGCGACTACGACTACATGCTCAAGATCGTGACGCGGGACATCGGTGCCTTCGATCTGATCTACCAGCGCCTGATCGACGGTTTCGAGATCGACACCGTGACCTCCTACTTCGCCATGGAGGCGCTGGCGGAGAGCCGCCCGCTGCCGGTGTGACGATGACTCACGACCGGGCTGCGGTCAGCGTTTCAAACCGTCTGCCACAGCATCGGATCCGGATCACCGAGTGTCGTGGCGATGATCCGCAGGGCGTGTTCCAGCGCTTCGCGGCTCTCCGCGGCGCTGATGCAGACACGGATCGCCTGGGGCGCGCTGACGCTGCCGAGGCAGAAGCTTTCGGCCGTGCTGACGTTGACCCCTTGCGCCTGGAGCTGGCTCACCACATGGCTGGTACGCAGCTCGCCCGGTAGCGGCAGCCACAGATAGAATCCGCCGCGATGCCCACGCGGGGAGAACTCGCCCAGCCTTTCCATCGCGCGGTCAAAGCGCCACTCCAGCTCTTCGCGCTGCCATTGCAGCAGTGCATCGGCGTCGCCGCTCTCGATCCAGCGGCAGACCAGCGAGGCCATCAGCGGCGGTGGCATCCAGCTCTGCGCCCGCAGCGCCGCCGTCAATCGCCCCTGCAGCGCCGGAGGCGCGCGCATGGCGCCGACGCGCAGGCCGCCGCCGAGGAGCTTGGCGACCGAGAACAGCGTCACCGTGCACTCGGGGGCCAGTCGATAGAGCGGTGTCACCGGTTCGTCATCGAGCTGGGGGTGGATGTCATCCTCGATCAGCCAGAACTGCCGCTCCCGGGCCAGGGCGACCAGGGCATGACGGCGCGTCTCGCTCAGCCTCGCAGTGGTGGGGTTATGGCAGTCCGGCATCAGGTAGAGCGCGCGGAACGGCTGCTGTTCGAAAGCGCGAGCCAGCGCATCGATGTCGATGCCTTCCTGGTCGTGGGCGATCGCCACGCTCTTGAGCGAGAGTTGCTGCAGGCCGCTGATCAGGCCCGGATAGGTCAGGCGCTCGGCTGCCAGCCGTTCGCCGGGCGACAACAGGGCGCTCAGGCTCAGGAAGATGCCATGCATGCCGCCCTGATTGATCAACAGCTCATCCGCCGGGACGGCGCGGCCCAGCGTTGCCAGCCAACCCGAGATCACCTCTCGCTGCCACTCCTGGCCGGCCTCCGGTTGATAGTCGATAGCCGCCCGCAACAGCGCCGGATCGTGCTGAATCGAGCGCATCGCATTGGCCAGCGATGCCTCGCGTTGCGGGTGGGGCGGCGGCAGCGACAGGCTGAGATCGACGACGCCGCTGTCCGGCGCGGCGCGGCGGACATGATCGAAAGCCGGGTGGGGCGCCCCCGTGTCGCGCACATAGGTACCGCTGCCGACACGTGCGGTGACGACCCCGCGCTGTTCGGCGAGCGCATAGGCCCGGGTGATCGTACCGACGGTGACGCCGAGGGCGTCCGCCAGGCGTCGTTGCGGTGGCAGCTTGGCGCCCGCCGGCAGTTCGCCGCTGGCAGCGGCGGCGGCGATGGCATCGGCCAGTTCGCGATAGCGCGAGCCTTGGCCGGGTAGGAGGGGTTTCCAGATTGTCATGGTGACAAAAATCGAGTTGACCAGGAGATTACGCGGTTTATGCTCGAATTGTTCGGCCTGCGGGCCGCAAAGTCAATAGAATTGTACCCATGCGATTTTGAGAAACGATTCTCCGAGAGGTTTCCGATGTCTACTGCCCTGACGTTCCGCGAACTGCCTTACGCCCGCGAAAGCCTGGCGACCGTGCTGTCAACGACAGGGGCAATTGGCGAAGACGGCGTGGTGGTGACGGATGCCACGCTGTTCTACCCCCACGGTGGCGGACAGCCGGGGGACCGGGGCGTGTTCATCACCGCCGATGGCCGCACCTTGACGGTTCATGACACGCGCAAGGGCGCCAACGGGCAGGTCCATCACCTGCTCGACCCGAACCATGGGCTGGAGGCAGGGCAGAGCGTCACCCAGCAGATCGACTGGGCGCGGCGCTACGCCCACATGCGCATGCACACCGCGCTGCATCTGCTGTCCGTCGTCGTTCCCCATGGCGTCACCGGCGGCAGCATCGGTGCCGATCGTGGCCGGCTCGATTTCGATCTCGGCGAGGCCAGCTTCGACAAGGAGGAGCTGAGCGAGCGGCTCAATGCGCTGATCGCAGCCGACTATCCGGTGACCAGCGAGTGGATCAGCGAAGCCGAGCTCGACGCCCGGCCCGAACTGGTGAAGACGATGTCGGTGGCACCGCCACGCGGCGCTGGCGAGATCCGGATGGTCCGCATCGGCGACGTCGACTATCAACCCTGCGGCGGCACACACGTCGCCTCCACCGCCGAGGTCGGCCCGGTCCAGGTCGCCAGCATCAAGAATCGCGGCGCGCGCAATCGCCGCTTCACCCTGACCTGGGCGGAAGCGCCGGGCGGTGGCCAATGACCTCGCTGGCCTGGTGGTTCTCGGTGGCGCTGTTCTCGATCTCGATGACCGGCACGCCCGGCCCCAACAACGTGATGTTGACCGCCTCCGGCGCGCTCTACGGCTATCGCCGCACGCTGCCGCACATCTTCGGCATCATGGCGGGCTGTTTCGTGCTGTTCATGGCGGTGGCGTTGGGGTTGGGCGTGCTGTTCGAGCGCTTTCCGGTGGTTCAGCAGGCGCTCAAGATCATCGGCGCCATCTACCTGCTCTACCTGGCTTGGAAGATCGCCACAGCGCCACCACCGGACCTGGCTGCCAGGGAGGGCGCACGACCGCTGACCGCATGGCAGGCGGCGGTGTTCCAGTTCGTCAATCCCAAGGCGTGGGTCATGGGTATCGCGCTGATCGCCGGGTTCATGCCGCACCAGGGATCACTGATCGTGAACGCGACCGTGCTATCGCTGTTCATGGAGTTCGTCGGATTTTTCTGCATCTCGTGCTGGGCCGGCTTCGGCATGGCGATCGGCAGGTTGTTGAAGACGCCACGAGCGTGGCGCATCTTCAACGGCGTGATGGGGCTGGCGACGGCAGCCTGCGTGGGCTTCATCCTAAGCTAGCACGATGCGCAGCTAGAACGACGAGCCCGGCTGACGCAGGAACTCGATCTCCTCCGGTGTCGATTTTCGCCCCAGGATCGCGTTGCGGTGCGGATAGCGGCCGAAGCGTTCGATGATCTCGCGGTGGCGATGCTCGAAGCGGACCTGCTCCTCCATCCCGGGCTGGTCGAACAGTCCGGTCGCCCGGTCGTGGATCGCCAGCGACTCGCTGTGCATGAACGGCATGTAGACGAAGATCCGCTGCGGCGTGGGCAATCTGGCGTCATCGCCGGCGGCGATCGTCTCCTGCGCCAGCGCGAGGGCCAGCGGGTCCTGGGCGAAGGCGGCCGGGGTGTCGCGATGAACGTTGCGCGAGAACTGGTCGAGCACCAGGATCTCCGCCAGCCGACCGGGAGGCGTCTCGCGCCACCGCCAGCATTCGCAATGCGCGGCGGCGGCCAGCGTCTCGCCGAATCGCTCGGCGATGGCGCGATCCAGCTCCGTGTCCTTGCGGAACCAGTCCCTGGGAGTCAGCGCCTCGAACCAGAAGTCGAGAACCTGTTGCGGCGTGGCGATCGTCATCGAGTCGGCCTCCGGGCCAGCGGATGGGGCATCGAGTCCGGCAGCTTATCGCACTGCGGCCCTGGCGCCATAGATGACGAGCCGCGGGGGGCGTACGGAGATCAGGCTGGCACCAGGGCCCGGTCGCGCCGACGGATCTGCCAGGCGAAGCCGAAGCCGACCGGCAGCACCGCGACGGCGGCGAGGGCCAGGGTCGGCGTGGTACCGGACAGCGCGATGATGCCGCCGCCGACCGCAGTGCCCAGCGACTGCCCGGTGAAGAAGGCGGTGGCGAACAGCGACACCGCCGCGCCGCGCCGCTCCGGCGCCATCTGGGTGGCGGTGGTCTGCAGCGTGTTGTGGAGCATGTAGAAGCCCAGCCCGAACAGGTAGCAGCCGATGACGCCGACACCGGGCGTCGGCTTCAGGCAGATGGCGGCCAGCGCGATCGCGATCAGCACGCAGCCCAGCTGGCACAGCCCGCTTTCGCCGAGTCTCGGCACCAGTCGCCGTGCCAGCAGCGCGAAACTCAAGCCCCCGAGCGCGAACACCGCCAGGATCAGCCCGGCCTCGGTCAGCGGCAGCCCGCCGACGACATGCAGGTGACTGGCGACGAAGGCGAAACCGCAGAACACGGCGGCGCCCTCGCAGAACACCGCGATCAGTACCACCCTCGGCCAGGACTTCTGCAACACGTAGCGCAGGCTCACGCCGAGGGACTCCGGCTTGCGCCCCTGGGGCCGCTCGTGACGTCCGGCGCGGTACCACAGCAGCCCGCTGGCGGCGGCGAACAGCAGGGTGTAGACCAGAAACGGCCACTGCCACCAATCCTGCTCCGCAGCCAGCCCACCGAATGTCTGGCCGCAGGCCAAACCACAGATCTGCCCGATCAGAAAGCGTGCCAGCACCGCCTGGCGCTGCTCGTAGGGGACGTTGTCGCCGATCCACGCCATCGCCAGCGGGATGACCGCGGCGCACCCCACGCCCGCCAGCATGCGTGCCGCGATCAGCGTCGCCAGCGTACCCGACAGCGCGCACAGCAGGCTGGCCACGGCGGCGAGCAGGGAGAACAGCGAGATCACGCGCAGCTTGCCGTAACGGTCGCCGCTGGGCCCCAGCACCAACTGCAGGCAGCCGTAGACGATGGCGAAGGCGGTGATGGCCCAGGAGGCGGCGCTCAGGGTGGTGGTATAGACCTCGGCGAGGCGCGGCAGCATCGGATCGAGGATACGCTGGGTGGCGGAGGCGCAGAAGGCGGTCATCGCCAGCAGAATGATCGTGGGCCAGGGCGTAGGCGCTGCGGATTGGGAGGCGGTCGCTGACACGGGCGGCAAGTCCGGGTGAAGGATGGGATGGAAGGATCAGGGTCCTGCGATATTAGCATGCTAAGTGAGATCTGCCGCAGTTTGCACGCAGGCTCTCCCGAACGGCGCCGTCGGCGCCGGGCGGTCAGGCAGAATGCACAATTCGTGAACACTGTTTTCTTATTGGCGTTTCATGCTGGATCCATCTTGCCATCGACGGCAATGAGAGGAGAGTTCCATGAAACACCGCGTCGTCACCATCGGCGTCCTGATCGCCGCGCTGGGCACCGCCGGGATCGCCCAGGCCGATCCAGGGCATGGCCACGGAAAAGGGCATGGCCCTCACGGCAAAGGCCCTCACGGCCACGACCATCACGGCCATGATCATCACGATCGACATGGCGGGGGCCATGACGACTATCGAGACCATCGCGGCTGGCACGAGGGCGGCCATCTCGCCGACCGCTACTACCGCGACGATCGCTACTGGGTGCGCGACTGGCACGCGCGGCATCTGCGGGAACCGCCGCGAGGGCACCGCTGGCTGAACATCGACGGCGACTACGTGCTGGCTGCCGTCGCCACCGGCGTGATCACGGCGATCGTACTGAATCGTTGATCACGGCGATCGTCCTGGAGTGCTGACCGTCGGCGGGGGCGGCGCCTTGGCTCCCGGCATAGGCGGCCTGCCACCAAAGCGGCAGTGTCTCTTTCCCGGCTTCTGGTAGGCTCTTCGCTCCGATGGCCTGGCAGAGTCGACTTCCCATGAATCTCAAGGCGCTCCGACTGTTTCGATTGACCGTCCTGCGCGGTTCGCTGTCGGCGGCGGCGCAGGCGGCCAACCTGAGCCAGCCCGCCGCCAGCCGGTTGATCGCCTCGCTGGAGGCGGAGCTCAAGCTGACACTGTTCGAGCGGACCCACCAGCGACTGTTGCTGACGCTGGAAGGCGAGCGCTTCTATCGCGAAGCCGAGCACATTCTCAACGCCGTCGAGGAGATCCCCACCATCGCCGGCGAGATTCGCCAGCAGACGGTCGAGAGCCTGCGCATCATCACCTCCGCCCCCATCGGCGCCACGCTGCTGCCGGCGGCGGTCGCCCGCCTTCGCGAGTGCTGCCGCGAGCTCAACTGCAAGATCGATATCGGCAGTCGCTTCGACGTCGAGCGCCAGGTGGGATCGCGCCGTTACAACATCGGACTGCTCTCGCTGCCGGTGGAGAACGCCATCGTCGAGCTGGCGGTGGAGCCGCTGCTGCAGGCGACCACCCAGGTGCTGATGCCGGCGAACCATCCACTGGCAACCCTTGATCGGGTGCCGGTCGAGGCGCTGCTGGAGTCGCCCTTCGTCACGCTCAAGCCGCAGCAGATCTGGCGTCAGCGGCTGGACCGGCTGTTCGAGGAAATCGGGCGAAGACCCCGGATCGCGCTGGAGGTCGGCTCGACGCAGCTGGTGCCACGCTTCGTCGAGGCCGGCTTCGGGTTGGGGCTGCTCGACCTGGCCTGCTGCGGTGCCACCGCCGGATCGGGCGTAGCGGCGGGCGGCACGGTAATGCGGCCGGTCACGCCCGCCACCGAGCTGACCTACGCCTGCATCCTCCCCCCGGCGGGGCAGCGCCCCATCGCACGGCGCTTCATCGACGCCTTGCGCGAGACGCTGGAGGCGCGCGGCCGGCAAGACCGCGCGTTCCGTGACGGTGTCACGCTGCTCTCCTGAAGCGGACAGCGCCGCCTGGCGGTGACGGGGTCGGCCGTACTAGAGCTTCAGCGTATAGCCGAGCAGGATGCGGTTCTCGTTGACGTCGCGGGTGAAGTTGGCGCGGCGTGAGGCGTTGCGCCAGCGCAGCGACAATCCTTCGAGCATGCCGCCCTGGACGATGTATTCGATGTCGACATCCCGTTCCCACTCCCGCGCCTCGCCGTCGAAGCCGTTGACGCTGGCCTGGTCGCCCATGGCATAGCGAACCATGAAGGTCAGTCCGGGCAGGCCGAGATCGCTGAAGTCGTAGTCGTAGCGGGCGTGCCAGACCCGCTCTCCGGTCTCGGTGAAGTTGCTGATCTGGTACTGGGAAAACAGGTAGACGTTGGTACCGCTCAGGTAGGTGAAGGGGGTGTCGCCGAACTGGGACTGATAGCCACCACTGAAGGTGTGTCCGTCCAGCCGATAGCGCAGCCGCGTGCTGACGGCGCGGTTGTCCACCTCGCCGGCCTCGGCGGCGCCCTGTTCGCTGGCGTCGAAGTAGCGTATGTCGGCACCCAGCCGACCCGAACCCAGATCGATGCCGTCGCTCAGCCCCACGTAGTGCTGGCGATAGATGTCTTCCAGCTGCGCGTAGTGATAGCCGAGGCGGGCGCGCTTGCCGAGATGATACTCCCCGCCGACGAACTGGAAGCGGGTGCTGGTGGCCCTGCCGTAGGCGCCGCTCTTGCGATTCAGCGCCATCGGCTCGTGCTCGGTCTCGTCGCGCTGTCGAGTGCGGTTGAGCTGGCCCGCCGTCAGCTCCAGCCCGTCGATGTCGGTGGAGGTGATCTGGGTGCCGAGGAACGACTGCGTGAACAGCCGGCTGGAATTGGGACGTAGCGACGGCAGACGCGGCTCGAGATAGCCGTAGCGCAAGATGCTCTCACCGGCGCGGATCTTGGCGGTGGCGCCGAACTTGGTGTAGTCGTCCTCGGCGCGGCCGTCGTCGTCGATCTCGAGCAGGCCGGTGCCGGAACGGGACGGGCTCGAGTCGAGTTTCACGCCCAGCATGCTGATGGTGTCGACGCCGAAGCCGACCGGGCCTTCGGTGAAGCCGGAGTCGGCCCGGAACAGAAAGCCCTGCGCCCACTCTTCGCGCTTGTTGTTGTCCCGGTCGCCCTCGAGGTAGTCGCGGGTGATGAAGTAGTTCTTGAACTCCAGCGAGGCGGTGCTGTCCGCCAGGAAGTCGGCTTGGACCGGGGCGGCGAGCGCCAGGGTCAATGCCAAAGTGCAGGTGCCCGCGAGAGGCGTCGCTATCGACGGAAGCGTTGTCGTCGAAAGGGCCGGGAGCGCGCGTGCGAGTCGGGGTCGCCGGATCGTAGTGCGGTGGCATGGCGTGGTCATGATGAACTCCTGTTCGTTTTTCATGTTGTGGGGAGCTTCTGGAAATTGTCGGGAGCTGCTGGCGCGGCCGCTCACGGCTCGACGCTGGCCATCGAGCGGACGCAGGTTTCCTGCCTCGCCCGCTGAGCGGACGAGGGGCAGTGATCGAAAGGGCGAAAGGCGAGTCTCGAAAAGAGGGAAGCCTAGTGAGGCGCGCTCTCCGGCGCTGTCTCCGGGGTCACGACATCGAAGGCGCCATCGCGCTCGAAGGCGGCGAACTGCTCGGCGGCGAAGGGAGCGATGCCGGCGTTGTCGTGACCGACGTCGGGCACGGTCTGGAACGCCCAGTGGAAGTCGAAGCCGTAGCGGTTTGCCTTCTGCTCGGCGGTCTTGTAGTAGACCCAGGCGCGCTCGACCCGGTTGTTGCCCTGGGCCATGGCCTGGTAGCTGCGGCGCAGGTACTTGTGCCAGGGATCGGTGTCCTCGGCGCCGACGGTCACCAGCAGATTGAGCCCGGCAAGCTGGCGCTGGGCATCACGGTCGACCTCGACCGGTGCGTCCTTGAGTCCGTAGGGCCATTCGTTGTCGGTGTCGGGCAGCGTCCACCAGCCCGCCGCCGAACAGATCGCCGCCTGGACCCGCGACTGCGGCGCGAAGGTCAGCATGCGGTGCACGAACTGGCAGCCTGCACTGTGGCCGAACAGGTAGTAGCGCTGGCGCTCGGTCTGGCCGGACTGCTCGAGATCGGTGAAGAGGCCGTCGATGACGTTGTAGGACCACGCCTCGGGCAGATTGAGCTGGCCGTCGGCACTGACCAGGTTGCCCAGGTTGTAGCCGGCGACGCCGGGGTAGTCCTGCTTGGAGAAGCGCGGCACCACGATGGTGAAGCCGTACTCGTCGGCGGCGTCGATCCAGGCGTCGCGATAATCCTCGGCGTTGCGCTTGAGGCCGGTCAGCACGAACACGATCGGCGTCTTGGCGTCGGCCCCTTCGGGGACGTAACTGGCCACCTCGATCCGGCGCTGGCTCTCCGGCAGGGTGAGGGTCGACTCATGGCTGCCCGTGGCCAGGGTCTGCGAAGTATTTGACACCTGAGAGGTCTGCGAGTGCGCCAGCGGCGACAGGGCGATGCTGCCCAGCGCGAGCATGAGGCGAAGAGAGCGTCTTGGTGTTATTGGCATGATCCTTCCTCTTTTTCTTGTCGATGCGTTCTTGTCGATGCGGCGTTGTGCCACCGAGGCGTTCGGCATCGGTGGGGTGGTTCTCATTCCGCGCTGTCAGCGCTCCGATGCAGGTGTTGCCCTGAGTTCCCGAGTCAGGCGCCCGGCGAGGTCGCGAGCGGAGGCCGCCATCGCCAGCGCGATCTGGCGGCTCCGGCCGGTGTAGTGCTCGGGGAGCAGAGCTTGCTCGAGCGTGGCGCGGTCGCCGTAGTGGCGGCGCACGGTGTCGTCGTCGAACAGCGCCTCGGCAAAGGTGCGAGCCCCGTCGCGACTGGCGACGATGGCCTCATGAACGAGATCGTGGGCGCGCTGGCGGCCGATCTCGTCGCTCAGTTCGAGCATGATGTGCTCGGACATCAGCGGCGCGGCGTTGGCCATCAGGATCTCGCGCATCCGCTCGGGATGGGGCTCCAGCCGGGTCAGCAGCGTGCGCTGGGTGGCGGCGACGCGATAGGCGAGCGCCCCGGCCTGGTCGAGCAGCCTGTAGAGGCGAAAATTGCACGACGCATCGCCCTCGTGGGAGGGGCGGGCGGTCTCCAGCGCCGGCGCCACCAAGCCGCGCAGCTCGCCGGCCTCGGCCAGCAGGTTAACGGCGTACTTGGGGTTGAACTTGTGCGGCATGGTGCTGCTGCCGACCACCTCCTCGCCCTGGTTCTCGCTGACCTCCTCGAGCTCGTTGGCCATCAGCGTGTAGAGCTCCTGGCCGAGACGCTCGCAGCCGGCGGCGTAGAGTCCCAGCGTGGTGATGTACTCGACCAGGCCATCGACGGCGGCGCGGGAGTGAACCCGCGACACGCCGAGGCCGAGCCGGGCGGCCAGCGCCTGCGCCAGTGCCTGCCCCTCGTCGCCGTAGCTGTGCATGGCGCCGCTGGCGCCGCCGAAGGTGAGCACGAAGGCGCGGGATTCCACCGCCTCCAGCCGCTCGACGTTGCGCTCCAGCTCCTCGATCCAGCCGGCGACCTTGTAGCCGAAGGTGATCGGCAGGGCGTGGCGGCGGTTGGTGCGCGAGACGCACGGCCACTCGGCGCCGCGCTCGGCGAGATCCGCCAGGCACTGGAGCTGTGCGGCGAGCTGCGCCTTGAGCCAGCGGTGCGAGCGCTCGAGCTGCAGCATCTTGCCAGTGAGGATGATGTTCTGGGTGGTGGCGCCGAGATGGACATAGCCGCCGGCGTCGCCCTCGCAGCGTTCGGCCAGCGCTCGCACCAGCGACATCACCGGCGACATCGTGCGCTCGATATCGGCGGCCAGCGCCTCGCGATCGAGCTGGTCGAGGGTCGCGCAGCGCTCGATCTCCGCGGCGGCGGCGGCAGGGATCATGCCCCGCTCGGCCTGGGTCAGGGCTAGCGCACGCTCGACCTCCAGCCACGCCTGCCAGGTGGCGTCGCGGGAAAAGAGGTGATCGGTCGAATCGGGAAGCTGAGCAGTATTCATGGTCGGTTCTCGCCAAAGGTGTGCAGAGTCGGTCGACGTCGCAGGTTCAGGCCATCGGTTGGCGGAAGATCGCGGCTCATTTCACACCGACGAACAGCGCGGTATAGACGAACAGCACGATCAACCCGCCGATCAGCGGGATCGCGGTGCGCTTGACGATATCGATGGGCGAGCAGCCGGCGGCCTCGCTGACGGCGATGATCACCCCGGAAACCGGTGACAGCGAGCGCGCGATCCCGGCGGTGAACTGCAGCGGCAGCAACAACGCTACCGGGCCGGCAGCGGTGGCGGCGGCGACGTTGGGCGCCAGTCCGGCGAAGGAGAAGAACGCCGCGTTGCCGGAGCCGGTGAGAATCGCGGTCACCGCCACCAGCAGACAGGTGACCAGGGTCATCCCGAACAGGCCGAAGCCCGCGCCCTGGGCCGCGCCGATCATGAAGTCGATGGCACCGATGGCGGTGAGACCGGCGGCGAAGAACTCGGCGCAGATGATCAGCGAGATGATCGAGGAGAACATCTGGCCCATGCCCTGGAAGAAGGTCATGAAGCCCTTGAACACCGCCTGCAGCTCACGACGCTTGCGCACCATCTCGCAGAACAGGCCCAGCACGGCGCCGATGATCATCGCGGTCACCACGCCGATCTCGATCTGATGGATCAGCAGCTTGCTGAAGACCAGGATCAGCGTCAGCGGCAGGATCGGCAGCAGCGCATAGAAGCCGGGCACGCGCTGGGCCTCCGACTCGCCATCGGCGACTGCATGGGCGGTGGGATCGGGGTCGACAATATGGCCGCTGCGGCGATCGAAATACTTGGCGCTGAAGTAGGTCAGCACGCAGATCACCGGCACGATGAACAGCGATGCGGGAATCTGGTACTGGGCGAAGTAGATCGCCACGTCCATGTTGGCGGTATGCGCCGCCAGGTTGGCGGTGCCGGAGGCCGGCCCCAGGTCGAGCACTGAGGTCATCCCGATCATTGCCGCGGCGGAGGCCTTGCTGACGCCGAGGCGCACCAGGGTGGGATAGAGCGTGACCAGCAGCAGCATGGCCAGCCCCGCCGCGCTGGGGATGAAGATATTGAGCACCTGGCCCACCGCATAGCCGAGCGCCAGCACCAGATAGGGCGCACGCATCCGGGCCAGCGGCCGGGTGCCGATATTGACCATCGCCTGGGTGGCGCCGATATGGTCCATGTACTTGGCGAAGCCGCCGGCGGCCATGATGATCAACCCCAGCCCGGCCAGGCGGTAGGACATGATCTGGTGGATGAACTCGAAGATATCGAAGCCGGCCCAGCCGCTGGTCTCGGTCTCCTTGAACAGGATCGACTGGGCGGGGAAGAACAGCGCCGTGGTGACGAACAGCGCCAGACCGGCCAGCAGCAGCACGGTCTGCGGTTGGTATTTCTTGATGACCAGCGTGCCGGCGAACGCCGTCACCGCCATGGCTATGAGAAACGCGACCATGATCGAATCCCTTGATTGTTGGAGTCGACACGGTAGTCAGCGCCGGCGGCGCGAGACCATTGCGTTGTTGCTATGCCCGCATCGCGTTTTTGCATGTTTTTATAAGCTACTGATTATAAGTTGTTTTCTGGATAGTCGTGGCGCCTCGGCGATGGCCGCTACGACCAAAGCACGACACCCCGGGCCCCCTCTTCAGGGGGCTGGGGTGTCCGGACTGGGCGAGCGTCGACGCTGCCGACGCCGGCTTACACCTCGACGTTTAGCGTCACGTCGATATTGCCACGGGTGGCATTGGAGTAAGGGCAGACCTGATGCGCCTTCTCCACCAGCGCTTCGGCCTGTGCCCGATCCATGCCCGGCAGCTTCACCGTCAGCGTGGCTTCGATGCCGAAAGCGTCGCCCTTGGGGCCGATGCCGACTTCGCCCTGGATCCGGGTGTCGTCAGGCAGCTTGGCCTTCTCTTTCGAGGCGACCAGCTTCAGCGCGCCGATGAAGCAGGCGGAGTAGCCAGCCGCGAACAGCTGCTCCGGGTTGGTGCCGTCACCGCCGGCGCCGCCCAGCTCCTTGGGTGTCGACAGCTTGAAGTCGATGGCTCCGTCGGCGGCGGTGGCACGGCCGTCGCGGCCACCAGTGACAGTTGCTTCGGCGCGGTAGAGGACTTTATCGAGTGACATGGTGAATCTCCTTTCGGGTTTATGATCGTGGTCGATTAAATCGTGCACGATCTATTGGGGTAAAAATTGTCTTCGCCAATCGTGCGAGCGCTTCACTGGCCGTCGAGTCGCTGGCGCAGCCCATGCAGAGCATCGCGCAGTTCGGCGGCTTCCTCGGGCGTGCACTGGGCCGCGCAGCCGACGGCATGGGGGATCGCCTTGGCCTGCTCGCGCAGCGAACGGCCCTTCTCGGTCAACGCGATCTCCACCTGGCGTTCATCCTGGCGTGAGCGCTGCCGGGTGATGAGCGCCGCCGCTTCCAGCCGTTTCAACAGCGGTGTCAGCGTGGCCGAATCCAGGTACAGCTGTTCGCCGATCTCCGATACCGTCTGCCGGTCCCGCTGCCACAGCACCAGCATGGTCAGGTACTGGGGATAGGTCAGATCGAGCTCGCGCAGCAGGCCGCGGTAAAGCTTGTTCATCGCCAGTTGGGTCGAATAGAGCGCGAAGCAGAGCTGCGATTCCAGGGCCAGCGTGTCGTCGGTCTCGTTGCGTGTCGTCATGGGGTCAATCTATATCGCGTACGATTCAATCGCTAATTAGGTTTATCTATGGTCACTCGAGATGCCGCCTATTCGTTCACGCCACCGATCCCAGGCCGGCTGTGGCTCTAGCGATTCCAGCAGATAGTCGAGAAACGCGCGCACCTTGCGCGTTCGCAGGCGGCGTTCGGTGGTCAGCACGTGGATATCGCGGCGGCCGGGCATGACTTCGCCGCGCCAAGCGTCCAAGAGAGGAACCAGATCCCCCTTCGACAGCGCATCGCCGATCAGCCAGGTGGGGAACAGCACCAGTCCCTGGCCCAGCAGCGCGGCGCGCAGCAGGCTCTCGGCGTCGTTGCTGTAGAGATTGCCGCTGACCTCGAACGGCGTCGAACCGCTCTGCTCCGGCGCCTGGAAATACCAGCGCTGGCGGCCCATCTCGCCCTGGTAGAGCAGGCAGTTGTGATCGGCCAGCGCCTCGGGCGTCCGCGGCTCGCCGTGCGCTTCGAGATAGCTCGGGGCCGCGGCGACCACGTAGTTCATCGGCGCCAGCCGCCGCGCCACCAGCGAGGAGTCGGCCAGGTCGCCGACGCGGAACGTGATGTCCTGACCCTCGCGCACCGGATCGATGACCTGGTCGCTCAGCTGCAGTTCGGCGGTGATGCCTGAATGTTGGCGCTGGAAAGCATGCAGCAGCGGCACGATCTGGCGCTGGCCGAAAGCGACCGGCGCATTGATCCGCAGTACGCCGCTGGGCTCGGCGTCGGGATAGGCCAGCGCTTCGTTGGCGAGATCGAGTCGCTCCAGGATCTCGCGGACCTCCTCGTAGTAACGCCAGCCCGCCTCGGTGAGCGCGACCGCGCGGGTATGCCGGTAGAGCAGCGGCTGGCCGAGCGCCTCTTCCAGCCCGCGAATCTGGCGCGATATCGAGGAGACCGCGCGGTGGAAGTGGTGCGCGGCGGCGGTGAAGCTACCGGTGGCCGCAACGCGTTCGAAGACGCGCAGGGCGTTGAGATCCAGCGAATTGACGTTCACGGTTCTGAAATTCCTGGAGTTGCGTTCAGCACAATAAAGATTTGCGATGCTTTCGATTGTAGCAACGATCAGGCGCTACCAGACTGCGTTCATCGATCCGGCGCAATCCGGATCTTCCCGAACTTGGAAGGAGGTCATCGATCATGCGTAAAGGCACTGCACTCGTCGTCGGCGCCACCGGTATCACCGGCGGCAACCTGGCATCTTATCTGGTGGCCAGCGGCTGGACCGTCTACGGTCTGTCACGTCGCGCTACCGAGCAGAGCGGCGTGATTCCCGTCGCCGCCGATCTGCTGGACAGGCCCGCCACCGAGCAGGCCCTGGCCGGGCTGCCGATCACCCACGTCTTCTACTGCACCTGGATTCGCCGCGACAACGAGCGCGCCAACGTCGAAGCCAACAGCCAGATGATGCGCAATCTGTTCGAAGCGCTCGACAGCGACAAGCTCGATCACGCCTCTCTGGTCACCGGCACCAAGCAGTATCTGGGCTCGTTCGAGGCCTACGGCAGCGGACGTACCGAAACGCCGTTCCGCGAATCCGAGCCGCGGGTGCCGGGCGACAACTTCTACTACGCGCTGGAGGACGTGCTGTTCGAAGCCGCCGAGCGCCACGGCTTTACCTGGAACGTGCACCGCCCGCATACCGTGATCGGCTACGCCCGCGGCAACGCCATGAACATGGGCACGACGATCGCCGTCTACGCCTCGATCTGCCAGGCGACCGGCCAGCCGTTCGTGTTCCCCGGCTCCCGGACCCAGTGGAACGCGCTCACCGACATGACCGACGCGCTGGTGCTGGCGCGGCAGATGGAGTGGGCGGCGACCACGCCGGGCGCGGCCAACCAGGCCTTCAACACCGTCAATGGCGATGTGTTCCGCTGGCGCCGGATGTGGCGCGAGATCGGCGAGTATTTTGGCTTGGACGTGCCGGAGTGCCCGGAGACGCCGCAGCCGCTGGAATCGCAGATGGCCGGTGCGGAATCGACCTGGCGCGAGATCGCCGAAAAGCACGATCTGGTCGAATCGGATGTCGCCAAGCTGGCCTCCTGGTGGCACACCGACGCCGACCTCGGCCGCGACCAGGAGTGCGTCAACGACACCACCAAGTCCCGCGACTTCGGCTTCGATCACTTCCGCGAAACGCGAGCGGCCTTCTTCGATCTGTTCGATCGTCTGCGCGCCGAGAAGATCATTCCCTGATCGATCTGGCTGATCGGTTTGTCCCGATTGGCTGCAGAAAAGAAAACCGGCGCCTTCTCGGCGCCGGTTTTCGTCGTCTTGGTGGTCAATGATGATGGCCAGTGCCCTGCGTAAAAAGTCGACGAGCGAAGGCCAGGCAAGGCAAAAATTGGCGAAAACGCGGAGTTTACGGGGTGTAAATGAGCATGTGACTCGCTCCGCTCGCCCTCCGGGCCGTCCTTCGGACGTTCTGAACGTTGTTCAGTGAGCCAATTTTTAACGCCGCATGGGCGAGCGCAGGCACTTTTTAGCCCAGAAAGCTGAACTTCTCGCGCAGCT
Organism: Salinicola sp.; assembly: GCA_002695065.1. GTDB lineage: Bacteria > Pseudomonadota > Gammaproteobacteria > Pseudomonadales > Halomonadaceae > Salinicola. Next base: position 16,258 of record NZNW01000031.1, read on the forward strand.
GCTCCCAACGCGCCCGCGAGCTGGCCGCCAGCACCGTGCCCTGGTGAATCGTCGGTTGGTAGGGCGTGCCGTCGAGCAGCGCCGAATAGCCGCCGGCTTCGGCGTGGATCATCAGCCCCGCGGCGTGATCCCACGGCATCAGCTTGCCGGTTAGCATGAAGTCGACGAAGCCGAACGCCATGGTGCGATATTCGTGGCAGGCGCAGCCGAAGGCCATCATGCGCTGGAAGTCGGGGAAGGTCGCCGCCAGCTGATACTGCTGCGGTTTGGCGAACAGCCGGATCGAGGTGGAGCCGACCATCTCGTCGAAGTTGTCGGTACTCGACACCTGCAGCCGGCGCTGCGTGCCGTCGGGGCGGCCGAACCAGGCGCCCTCGCCGTGGCGCGCGACGATCCAGTCGTCCGCCAGCGGATCGTAGAGCAGGCCGAAGATCGTCTCGCCGAAGCTGGTGGCGGCCAGGATCACGCCGAACTGGTTGAGCCCGCGGGCGAAGTTCCAGGTGCCATCGACCGGGTCGATGATCAGGGCCAGCTCGGCGCCGGCGATATCGTCGAGATTGGCGCTGCCGTCGGCCACTGCCTCCTCGCCGATCACCGTCGCCTCCGGCAGCAGCTCGCGAATCGCCGCCGTCATCATCCGCTCCGCACCCTGGTCGGCATCGGTCACCAGGTCGTCCGGCGCACTCTTCGAGCGGATCGCGTCCTCGGAGAGATTGCGAAAGCGCGGCACGATTTCGGTCTTGGCGGCATCGCGCACGATCTCGATCAGACGCTGCTGTTGCTCGAGGCTGATGGCTCTGGCTGGCATGCGAGTCTCCTGGGTCGTTGGTCTCGTTCCTAGGGTAACCGATTCCGCCGCCCAGGTTCGTCGGCGTGTGCCGGTCCGCGCCGTCAGTCCACGTCGTCAATCCACACCCTGGGTCGAGGCCACCTGGCGATCGCGGCCGGCACCCAAGGCCATGACCAGCGCGCCCAGCGCAATCGCGCTCACCAGAATGCCCACCACGTTCCAGCCGCCGCTCCAGTCGTGCAGCACGCCCACCAGCAGCGGCCCCATCGCCGCCAGGGTATAGCCGATGCCCTGGGCCATCGCCGAGAGGCTGGCGGCGGTGGTGGCGTCCGGCGCGCGCAGCGCCAGCAGGGTCAACGCCATGCTGAAGGTGCCGCCCTGACCCAGACCCAAGATCACGATCCACAGCCATATGCTACCGATCGGCGCATAAAGACAGCCCAGCAGCCCGATCAGGGTGAGCCCCATCACCCCGACCAGCACCGCCCGCTGGTCACGCATGCGGCTGCCGATCCACGGCGCCAGGATCGCCGTG
>NZNW01000032.1 GCA_002695065.1 Salinicola sp.
ATGCGCCGACAATCATGGTCGCGGAGAAGGCCGCGGAGCTTGTTCTTGCCGAGCATAGGTGAATATCTAGACTGCATAAATCCATATCGGCTCATGTGAATACGGGAGGAATGATCAGAGCCCAGCAACCGGGAAACGGGCTATGAACTATCGCATGAACGCCAGGGGCACGCTTTGGAGCTTTCCGGACTTGAGAACGCTGATGGCAAAGGCAACGCCGCGGCGATCCGGTGATGTCCTGGCTGGTGTTGCGGCACAGTCGGCTGAGGAAAGCGTGGCCGCCCGCATGTGCCTTGCCGAGGCTCCGCTGAAGACGTTTCTTTCAGAAGCGCTGATCCCTTATGAGGACGACGAGGTAACGCGGCTGATCATCGACAGCCATGATCGTGAAGCCTTCTGCGAAATCGCTCATTTGACCGTTGGCGATTTCCGCGACTATCTGCTCTCGGAGAAGGCCGACACCGCCACGCTTTCCCGTATCGCCCCCGGCATCACGCCGGAAATGGCGGCCGCCGTCTCCAAGCTGATGCGCAATCAGGACCTGATCCTGGCGGCGAAAAAATGCCGGGTGGTGACGAAATTCCGAAATACGATCGGCCTTGAAGGCCGCATGTCGGTGCGGCTGCAGCCGAACCACCCGTCCGATGACCGCATGGGTATTGCAGCCTCGATCGTCGATGGCCTGCTCTATGGCTGCGGCGATGCGGTGATCGGCATCAATCCGGCTTCCGACAATGTCGCGGTGCTTTCCGATCTTGTCGAAATGCTGGCCGGGATCATCGATCGTTACGAAATCCCGACGCAGTCCTGCATTCTGACCCATGTCACGACGTCGATCGAAATGGCCAATCGCGGACTGCCGGTCGATCTCGTCTTCCAGTCGATCGCCGGCACGCAAAAGGCCAACACGTCCTTCGGCATTTCGCTCGATACGCTGCGGGAAGGCTATGAGGCGGGCCTCTCCCTCAAGCGCGGCACGATTGGCGAGAATGTTATGTACTTCGAAACCGGCCAGGGCTCCGCCTTGTCGGCGGACGCTCATTTCGGCTGCGACCAGCAGACGCTCGAAGCGCGCGCCTATGGGGTTGCGCGGGCCTTCGCCCCTCTGCTGGTCAACACCGTGGTCGGCTTCATCGGACCGGAATATCTTTATGATGGCAAGCAGATCATCCGTGCCGGGCTCGAGGATCATTTCTGCGGCAAGCTGCTCGGCGTGCCGATGGGCTGCGACGTCTGCTACACCAACCACGCCGAGGCCGACCAGGACGACATGGACATGCTGTTGACGCTGCTGGGGGCGGCGGGCTGCCACTACATCATGGGCATTCCCGGCTCCGACGACATCATGCTCAACTACCAGACCACCTCGTTCCACGACGCGCTCTACCTGCGCCAGGTGCTGGGGCTGCGTCCGGCGCCGGAGTTCGAAGCCTGGCTGGAAACCAGCGGTATCTATCGTCACGATCGCGGCATCGCCTTCGGTCGCGAGTTGCCGTCACGTTTCCAGCACGTGTTGGGGTCAATGGGCTTGGGCACGGTTGATACGGAAGCAGCACGATGAACGACCAGGATCTCCACGATGGCGATGCGGGTATCACCGTCACCAACCCCTGGCAGCGACTGCGTGAACTCACCGATGCCAGAATCGGCCTGGGGCGGGCCGGCGGCAGCCTGCCGACGTCAGCCCAGCTGGCCTTTCAACTCGACCATGCCCGGGCCCGGGATGCCGTACACATGGCGCTGGATACCGAGCGCCTGATGCCGGAACTGGACCGTCGCTTTCCGCTGGCGCTGCGCCTGCACAGCCAGGCAGCCGACCGCGACGAATACCTGCGCCGGCCGGATCTCGGGCGACGGCTGTCGGAGCAAGCCGAGCAGGAGCTTGCCGCCATCACCCCCGAACCCTGCGACGTCTCGATCTGCGTGGTCGATGGTCTCTCGGCGCGGGCGATTCACGAGCAGGCGATCCCGTTTCTCGACGCCGCGCTGCCGGAGATCGGACGGCTGGGACTGTCGCCGGGGCCGGTGGCTCTGGTGGAGCAGGGGCGGGTCGCGATCGGCGACCCGATCGGCGAGGCGCTCAAGGCGCGCATGAGCATCGTCCTGATCGGCGAGCGTCCCGGACTCAGCTCGCCGGACAGTCTCGGGCTCTATTTTACCTGGGCACCCCGGTCGGGCCGGCGCGACAGCGAGCGCAACTGTATCTCCAACATCCGCCCGCGGGGACTGGGTTACGCCAGTGCCGCCAAACTGCTCGCCTACCTGCTGCGCGAAGCCCAGGCGCTGGGTGCCTCCGGCGTCGCGTTGAAGGACGACAGCGAGATCGACTCCCACCTCGGCGATGGCCGACAGGGCAACTTCTTGCTGCCGCCCAGGTGATCCTCGGCAGCGAGTGCCACCGATGTCATCCGGGTCCCCGTCACGTCGCTGGTGACAGCTGTTGCCGAGTCGAGCACTGGGACGGCATCGCCACCGAAGCGGCGCCGCCACTCGCTAGGGCTGGTGCCGGTGACCCGGCGAAACAGGCGCGTGAAGTGCGACTGGTCGCAGAAGCCGCAGGCCAGCGCGATGTCTGTCAACGGCGTCCGTTGATGTTGCATCAATCTCTGCGCCTGCCGAATACGCTGACGAAGGACGTAGTGGCATGGGGTTTCGCCGAAGGTCAGCTTGAAGGCATGGGTGAAGTGACCCACGCTCAGCCGGACGATAGCCGCCAGATCCGCGGTGCGTATCCGGTCCTGGAGATGGGTCTCGACGTGGGTGGTCAGGCGCCGAGTCTGCCATCCTGCCAGTTTGCCAGGCGCGGTTTCATTCGAGAGCCGTTCTTTCAGCACTGCCATGGCTCGGGGAAGACCGAGCTGCGCGGCGAGACGTTCGTCGTCGAGGCTATACGCCGCCTGGGACAACAGGGATAGCACGAGCGCCATCCTTTCCGCCTTGACCGTTCGGGGAGCGAGGGGTGGCGTCGATGCGGGGTGGGAACGCCTCATGGTCGAACTCCGGTGGTGTCGGTGATATCGATGATGAAGCGCTCTCGTCGGCAAGTTAATCCTCATTGGGCGAGGGTGCGCCTCCCCCTAAAGAGGTAGCGCCGGTCCCCTGCTACGCCATGTCGATGATGCCGCGCCGCAGGGCGATGGCCACGGCATGGGTGCGATTGCCGGCGTTGAGCTTGGCGATCAGGTTCTTGACGTGAGCCTTGATCGTCTCTTCGGTGAGCCCGAGCCGACGCGCGATCGCCTTGTTGGAGTCTCCGTGTGCAATCCAGCGCAAGACCTCGACTTCGCGCCGGCTGAGCGGCTCGGCACCCAGATGGCTGGCCAGGTCGGCCGCGATCTCGGCGGGAAAATGAGATTTTCCCATTGCCAGTGCACGGATGGTGTCGACGAGTGACTTGCGCAGCGTGCTCTTCAGCAGATAGCCGGTGGCGCCCGCCTGGATGGCGTGCAGGACCCGAACATCCCCCTGGTAAGTGGTCAGAATGGCGATTCGTGCCGCGGGGAACTCGTCGCGAATGGCGTGAATGGTGGCGATGCCATCCAGCTCGGGCATCTGCAGATCCATCAGCGTGACGTCGGGCTGCAGGCGGCGATAGCTGTCGATGGCCTCGATACCGTTGCTGGCTTCGCCGACCAGCTCGATATCCGGTTGACCCGCGATCACGGCGGCGATTCCCTCTATCAGCAGCGGATGATCGTCGGCGACCAGGACACGGATCGGCAGATGGGCTGGGGGCATGCTCAGGTTCTCCCGAATCGCCAGCGGCGGCGTCGCGAGGGGTGATGTCGCGAAGGGTGATATCGATAGGCTAGCGCTGCCGGAACGGTCAGTCGAACCGTGGTCCCGAGGTCGGCCTGGCTGTCCAGTTCGAGGTTTCCCCCTAACTGTCGGGCGCGCTCATGCATATGGGGCAGCCCCCAATGACCGGGGCGTCCCGACGGCGTCAGATAGTGGCCGGGAATCCCCGCGCCGTCGTCGCTGACCGACAGGCTGAAACCATCCGGCGCATGACACAGGGTGACGATGATCCGGGTGGCATCGGCATGATGGAACGCGTTGCACAGCGCCTCATGGCCGATCCAGTAGGCCTCGCTTTCGACTCGGGAGCGGAGTGGCTTCGGATTGCCTTGCGTGGTGACCTGGCAGACCAGGTCCCGGGCACCTGGCCGCTCCAGACACACCCGCGACAAGCACTCGGCGAGACCGACGCCAGCCGAGGCATGGCGCAGGGACATCACGCGATCGCGTCCCTCCTCGATCACCTCATCGGCCCGATCGAGGGCCCGCGCCATCGCCTGACGAGCCGGATCGTCGATGGGCATCTTGTCGGCGGCGGCCTGGAAGTGCAGCACCAGCGCCTGGATGCTCTGAAGCAGCGTATCGTGGAGCTCGCGGGCGATGCGCTCGCGTTCGGCGTGGCGCGTCTCGAGTCGTGTGCGCAGCTGGGCCGCCGCCAGGCGCATCCGATAACGATAGCCTGCCCACAGCAGGACCGTGACGAGCAACAGGCACAGCCCACGGAAGGTCCAGGTCTGGTAGAAGGCGGGAGCGATATGCAGGATCAAGCTGGCCGGCCGTGGATTCCAGACACCGCTGCCGCTGGAGGCTTCGACCTCGAAGCGGTAATCGCCAGGTCCCAGTCGCGTGTAGATGGCCTGACGTCGGTTTCCGGCGTCGTGCCACCGGGTGTCGTAGCCGCGCAGGCGATAACGAAAGCGCACGCTATCGGGCCGGGCCAGGTCGATCGCCGTATAGTCGATGGCGATTCTGCGGGGCCGGGCGGACAACGACGCCTCGGAGGCGATGGGCGAAGCCAGAGGATAGCGGCTGGTATCGGCCGTGAGCGTCGTGATTCGAGGCTCGGGCGGCGGCGATCTATCCTGGGACCGGCTCGGGTCGACCGAGACCACGCCGGCGACGGTGGCGAACCACAGGCGTCCATCCTGCCCTCGGATGGCAGTGGGGACGGGATGGATGCGAAAAGCATCGTTGGGAAGATCATCATCCCCTTCGAAGCGGCGAAACCGGACGCGATGGCCGGGTTCCTCCAGCACCCTGGCGATTTCCCCCGCCGGTATCTGGAGAACGCCGGTCTGGGTGTGCAGCCAGAGGTCCCCCCACGCCGATGCGGAAGCCGAGGGCAAGTCGCCCTGGCGATCCTTGGCGATACCGGCCGGGGTTTCGATGATGGCGTGAATGCCGGTGAACGGGTCGCCGCTGGCGATGGCGTGAAACCGTTCACCATCGAACAGGGCCGCGCCGTGGGTGCCGGCCAGCCAGAGATGCTGCCGGGTGGCCGAGATCGCCGCCGCATTGCCGATGTCCAGGCCGTCCTGCCGCCCCCACTGGCGCACGTCGTCCCCATCGCGCATGACCAGCAGATCGTCCCGGTAGCCGAACCAGACCCGGCCTTGGGTATCGCGGGTCGCGCTGACGGGCATGGTCTGACTCGGACGGCTCGTCGGTGGCGGCGTGAGTTGCCAGGCGCCCCCATGCCAGCGAAACAGCCCCGACCGATTGATCGAGACCCACAGCGCGCCGTCGCCATCGCGGGCCATCGCACGCACGCTCGCTTCGGCCTGGGTCGTTGGCGGCAACGCGGTGACCCGGCGCAACACGCCTCGATGTGCCCGCCAGATACCGTTCGGGCCGCCCAGCCAGACGTCGCCTCGAGCATCGCTGAAGGCGTTGTTGATGGGCGGCGCAACATCGGTCGTGTGCCACCGTCCCGCGGACCGGCGCATCACCGGACGGTTGCTGGAGCCTGCCCACAGCACGCCGGAGGCTTCCTCGGCCAGGGCGACGTTGCGGGCGCCGCCGGGGAGATGTGCCGGCACCAGAGCGGCATGGCGGAAGCGGTCCAGGCCGGCGCTGGTGCCGACCCAGACATTGCCGGCTTCGTCCTCGAAGACGGGCTCGATGTCATCGGCGCTCAGGCCGTCGAGATGACCGTAGTGCTGAAGTGCAGCGGCGAGCGAGCCGCTGGAGCTCGACAGATGACGACCAGCATCGGGCAGCCGCAGCAGACCCTCGCCCTGGGTTCCGATCCACAGGTTGCCGTCGCGGTCCGCGGCCAGGCCTGCGGAGACGACGTCGATGAATGGCGGGGCGTCTCCGGAGAACAGGATCGGGCGTACCCGGCCCGGGTGGAGTTCGGCGATCCACAGCGTGCCGTCACGGGTCTGGGTGATCTGGCTGACCCAGCCCACCGGTTGATCGGCATCAAGGAATCGATGGCTGCCGCGGGGCAGGAAGAAGAGCCGGTTCTCGCTGGCGGCCCATAGCGTGCCGTCGCGGTCGACGAAGACGGCGCGGGCGTTGTCGCCGGGAAAACCCCAGCCGGTCGAAACGGTATGCCAGCGGACCCCATCGAAACGCGCCAGGCCGTCGTTGGCGGCAGCCCAGACGTCGCCGTCGTGATCCTGCGCCAGCCCATAGACCGCACCGGTCGGGAAGCCCGATCCCGGTCCATAATCGGTGAGTTCGCCGTCGCGAATCAGGCTGACACCGCCGCGGCGGAGACCGACCCAGAGCCCACCCCCCGGGATCGCCAGCAGGGAGGAGACGGTCGCCACGGTCTTCCCGTCGGTGGTGGCGTAGCGCTCGAAAGCATTGCCGTCGAAACGAAACAGCGAGTAGTGGGTGCCCAGCCAGAGATAGCCATCCGAGGTCTGGGCGATAGCGCCGACCTGGCCTGGTCCGTTCTCTTCGGCAGTGCCGCTCCAGCTGCGATGATGGAGCTGCTGGAGCGTCAGGTTGGAATCCAGCGCCAGTGCCGTCATGGGCATCAGCCAGATCCACCACAACAAGAGAGCGGCCGATCGTCCCATTGGCACGTTCAACCAGGCCGACAAAGCAGGTTTCATGCAGGTATTCCCACGGCCAGGCACCAGCTTCGCCCTCACCGGTCGATTGTGTCGAGAGCCCGAGGAAACTCGATATTACACCGAGCGCCTGGCATTGGCGTCATCCGCGATTCCGGTCGTGATCGATGCATCGAGGTGTCAGAGACGAAGCGCTACCCGTTGCACCCAGTCGAGCGTGGCGTCGGCCACGGCCTCCCAGCCGGGTTCGACGAGCAACCCGTCGCCGTGTTGGGGGAACGCCAGCAGGGTGGTGGTGGCCATCGAGCGGCGATGGCGCCGGTAGCAGGCCTCGACCCGGGCACTCGATACCCGACGACTCCTGCCCGCGCTGACCAGTAGCAGCGGGCCCCGCTCGTCGTTGGCATAGTCGATGGCGGTGCCGATCCCCAGTGCGGTCTCGAGCAACAGCCGGCGGGGCGTGACGGGCGCTGGTCGGGCGTCGTGGCTTGGCGCGATCGGCGAAGGCGGCGGTGGCGCAAGAAGCTGCCAACAACCCCGGCGCGGTGTCGGACTCAGCGCGACGCCGGCGGCGCCCAGGCCGCGATCCAGCAACAGCTGGACGATGAGTCCACCGAGGCCGTGACCGACGAGCAGCGGCGGTGGCGACCCTCGGTCGAGTCCGTTGGCGTAGTGATCGACGACATGCCCGATGTTGAGTCCACGCCATCCAGCGCCCGAGCAGGAAGCGGATGTCGCCGGCCGGGATGAGGCGTCGTCGGGCGCGGTCGAGAGAGGGGGCCAGGCCGGTGCCTGGCAGAGATAGCCACAGGCGCCATAGCGGCCGATGAAGGGGCTCCAGCAGGCGGGCGTCTGGCCGACATCGTGGATGAAGACGACGCGCCGCTTCACGCCGAAATCTCCCGGTGAATACGCATGATGCGAGGCTTCGCCCTTGCCGTGTCGGTCGCGCCGATGGTGATCATCGGTACCAGTGGGAAGATCGGGGCCGGCGCCGGGGGGCGCCGGCCGGTCGTCAGGAACGAGCGAACGCCAGCAGGTCGGCGTTGAGCTGGTCCTTGTGAGTGTCCGCCAGCGCGTGGCTGCCGCCCTCGTAGACCGTCAACCGGGCGTCGGGGATCAACTCCACGCTCAGGCGGGCGGCGCCCTCGATGGGCACGATCTGATCGTCGTCGCCATGAATGATCAGCGTCGGCACGTCGAAGGCCCGCAGGTCCTCGGTGAAATCGGTCTCCGAGAACGCCTTGATGCAGTCGTACTCGTTTTTCAGACCGCCCATCATGCCCTGCTGCCAGAAGGCATCGCGCTGGCCCTGGCTGATCTCCGCCCCGTCGCGATTGGCACCGAAGAACGGTGTGGTCAGATCCTGGAAGAACTGCGAGCGGTCCTTGGCCACGCCTTCCCGGATGCCGTCGAAGACCGCCATCGGCAGGCCGTTGGGGTTATTGGGGCTCTCTACCATGATGGGGGGCACCGCGCCCATCAACACGGCCTTGGCGATGCGCCGGGTTCCGTGGCGTCCGATGTAGCGCGCGACTTCGCCACCGCCGGTGGAGTGGCCGACCAGAATCGCCTCCTGCAGATCCAGCGATTCGATCAGTTCGGCCAGGTCATCGGCGTAGGTATCCATCTCGTTGCCGTGCCACGGTTGGCTGGAACGTCCATGGCCGCGGCGGTCGTGGGCGATGCAGCGAAAGCCGTGCTCGGCCAGGAACATCATCTGGCTCTCCCAAGCATCGGCGCACAGCGGCCAGCCGTGGCTGAAGACGACGGGCTGACCGGCCCCCCAATCCTTGTAATAGATGTCGGTGCCATCGCGTGTCGTGATCGTTGTCATCGGAAGCACTCCTCTTAGCGTGTCGAGTTGTCTTGACGTCGGGTCGGCATTTACCGCCCGGTGGCACTCGGTGGCCTTGCCACCGAGAAGGGGGGACGTTGGTGCGTGTCGCCTCAGCGTTCATCGATCGCCCCGGCTGAGTCGCTATGGGCCGGTGGACGTCGGCGCCAGGCGACCAGCGTCATCGCGGCTAGCAGCGCCACGGGCAGTAGCAGCGCCACGAACAGCATCTCGCGATAGGCGACGGCACCGGCGATGGCGCCAAGCCCGAATGCCGCCACCGCCGGCAGGGTCCTGGAGAGGCGAGCTCTGGCCGCCTGACGGATTTCCTGGGAGCAGCGCCGTCCGATCAGATCGACGATATCGAGCACGGCCTGGGTCACGTTGCCGGTCATCACGGTGTTGGGGACGCCGACTCGCACGATCAGTCGACTATGGGCGTTCTGAATGCCCATCGCCGTGGCGCCGGTCATGCCGCAGAGGATGACGCTCATGTCGTCGGGATCGACGACCGGTGAAACCTGAATGCCCATCAGGCAGAAAGCTAGCAGCAACATCGTCTGGGTGGCGTAGAGCACACTGGGCGCCAGGGGCCGCGGCAGCCACCTGACCAGAAAACTGCTCAGCACGACGCCGGCCACGAAGGCGGGAAACGCCAGCAGCTTGATGAGCGCACCCTCGGCGAAGCCACCGGCCTGCGCCCCGATCAGCACGAAGTTGCCGGTCACGTGGGCGGTGAACAGCCCGAAGAGGGCAACGAAGCCGAGCGTGTCAACGTAGCCCGCGATGCCGGCGAGTACGGTGTCCTCGTGCTTCATGATCTTTCCTCCGATGACGTCTCGGAGCGCCGTGTGTCAGCGAGCGGTGTGTCAGAACCGGGTGTATCGGAGAGTCGCGTCACGAGAACCAGTGCGGCGATCAGGCCGAGATGCTCGAAGAAGGCGTTCATCGCCATGAAGCGGGCTTGGCCGGTGAGGTTCCAGAAATCGTTGGCGACCAGCATCGCCACCAGCGTCAGGCAGCCGAGCGCGCCGGCGCCGAGCCATGTCCAGCGGTTGAAGATGATGCACAGCGAGCCTGCCAGTTCGATGATGATCGCAAGCGTTGCCCACAGCCAGGCGGGATGAAGGCCGAAATGGGCCTGCTCCTGGATGGCGGCCTCGAAGTGCCAGAGTTTGTCGAGACCACCGATCAGGTAGGCAGAGGCCAGTCCGGTCCGGGCCAGCCTCAGCATGCCGGGCTGGCTTACCAGGGCCGCGACCCAGCGCGGATTACGCGCACTCGTCAGGTTCACCTCACACCGCCCAGCAGGCGCAGCCTAGCGCGCCCCAGAAGGCTTTCAGATCCGAGGCCGGCGCCTGGCTGGCCCAGGCGCGCGCATGATCGTGGCCGTGGACGGCGCAACCGGAGGCGCAGCCGCACGCGCTGGCGGAGACACGCATCACCGGTGCCGGGTTGGCGGCCGCTTCCGCCTCCTTCCAACCGGCGTAGCCTCCGTAACGGTTGACCGGCGACCAGTCCGGCATGGCCGGGGGTGGGGCGTCGTCCAGCCCCGCGAAATCCGCCGTTGCGTAGACCACGCGTCCGCCGACCACGGTCAGTTGCGAGCTGGCATGGGCGATCTCGTCTTCGGCGCAGGTAAAGAAGTCCCGGTCCGGAACGATCAGATCGGCCAGTTGGCCCGCAGCGATGCGCCCCTTGTTGCCCTCCTCGTTGGAGAACCAGGTGACCTTCTCGGTCCACATCCGCAGCGCCGTATCGCGATCCAGGCAGTGATGCCGTGGGTAGAGTCGCAGGCCGCCGACGGTCTTGCCGGTCACCAGCCAGGCCAGCGAGACCCAGGGGTTGTAGGAGGCGACACGCGTGGCGTCGGTGCCGGCCGAGGTGCGCACGCCCAGTTCCAGCATCCGCGCGATCGGCGGCGTCGCCTCGGCGCTCCCGGCGCCATAGCGCTCGACGAAGTACTCGCCCTGATAGGCCATGCGATGCTGCACCGCAATGCCGCCACCTAGCGCCGCGATCCGCTCCATGGAGCGCTCGGAGACGGTTTCGGCGTGATCGAAGAACCAGTGGATGCCTTCGAGCGAAATCTCCTCGTTGACCTTTTCGAACACGTCCAGAGACCGGCTGATGGTCTCGTCGTAGGTGGCGTGCAACCGCCAAGGCCAGCGATTCTGGGCGAGTACGCGGACCACCTCCTCGAGCTCGCCCTCCATCTCCGGTGGCATGTCGGGCCGGGGTTCGCGGAAGTCCTCGAAATCGGCCGCGGAGTACACCAGCATCTCGCCGGCGCCGTTATGGCGGAAATAGTCGTCGCCCTGTTTGTAGGTGGTCGAGCGGGTCCAGTTCAGGAAGTCCTGCTTCTCCTCCTTGGGCTTCTGGGTGAACAGGTTATAGGCGAGACGCACCGTCAGCTCGCCGTCGTCCGCCAGCTTCTGAATCACCGCGTAGTCTTCGGGGTAGTTCTGGAAGCCACCGCCGGCATCGATGACGCTGGTGACGCCGAGCCGGTTGAGATCGCGCATGAAGTGTCGCGTCGAGTTGAGCTGGTAGTCGAACGGCAGCTTGGGACCCTTGGCCAACGTCGAGTAGAGAATGGTGGCGTTGGGACGCGCCAGCAGCAGGCCGGTGGGGTTGCCCTTGCCATCCCGCAGGATTTCGCCGCCCGGCGGTTCGGGCGTCTCCTTGGTGTAGCCGACGGCACGTAGCGCGGCGGCGTTGAGCAGCGCGCGATCGTACAGATGCAGGATGAACACCGGGGTGTCCGGTGCGACGGCGTTGAGTTCTTCAAGTGTGGGCAGGCGCTTCTCGGCGAACTGGTTCTCGGTGAATCCGCCGACGACGCGCACCCACTGCGGTGGCGGGGTGATCGCGACCTGTTGCTTGAGCATGCGCATGGCATCGGCCAATGACGGCACGCCGTCCCAGCGCAGCTCCATGTTGAAATTCAATCCGCCGCGCACGACGTGGGTGTGGTTGTCGATCAGCCCCGGCAGCACCGGCTTGCCTCGCAGGTCGATGACCTGGGTGCTGGCGTTGGCCAGCGCCGTGATGTCGCGGGTCGTGCCCACCTTCGAAAAGCGACCGCCCTGGATGGCGACGGCTTCCGCTTGCGGTTGGGAGGGATCCAGGGTGGTGATCCGCCCGTTGACCAGAATCAGATCGGGGAGTGACGGTGAGGTGGAATTGTCTGAGCGGTTCATGACGGACGTTCCTCCGAGGCTGGCGGGTTGTCGTCGCTGTGGGCCGAGGGTTCGCATGGCGGTGGCTCCAGCGGACGCTGGCCGTTGTGTCTGCCCGGCAGTACGCCGAGGATGTGATTGCTGCAGTCGGACCGATGCCAGGCCGAGGCCAGCGAGGTGCCCGCCAGAACGTGTTTGGCCACCGGAATCACCTGCTCGCCGCAGAGCATGCCCAGCAGCCCCAGGAGCGCCACGATCGGCGGGGCCGGTGAACGAACCTGCAGCAGGCTGTAGAGGATGCCGACCAGTACGCCGGCACCGATGGAGAGCAGATAGAGCTTCATGGCCGCACTGACCTCTCGGGACGATTGGCGGAAGGAGGACGAGCGGTCAGCGCGCGGGAACCGGCTCCTCGGTCGGGCCATGTTTCACCCGCTCGTCTGCGCCGTGCACCATGGTGTAGGCGTAGTCGACCCCCATGCCGTAGGCGCCGGAGTGCTCCTTGACCAGTGCCATGACGGCGTCGTAGGTATCCTTGTGCGCCCAGTCGCGCTGCCACTCCAGCAGCACCTGCTGCCAGGTCATCGGCACGACGCCGGCCTGGATCATGCGCTGCATGGCGTAGTCGTGCGCGTCCTTCGAGGTGCCGCCGGAGGCATCGGCGACCATGTAGATCTCGTAGTCCGCATCGTGCATGGCGGAGAGCGCGAAGGTGTTGTTGCAGACCTCCGTCCACAGACCGGCGACGACGACCTTGTTGCGGCCATTGTTGGCCAGGGCGTCGCGCACTTTCTGGTCGTCCCAGGAGTTCATGGACGTACGCTCGAGAATGGGGAGATCCGGAAAGACGGCGAGCAGTTCGGGAAAGGTATGCCCGGAGAAACTGAGCGTTTCCACCGTGGTGATGGTGGTGGGGATGCCGAAGATGCTGGCGGCCTTGGCCAGCCCCACCACATTGTTCTTCAGCACCTGGCGATCGATGGACTGCACGCCGAACGCCATCTGCGGCTGCTGGTCGATGAAAATGATCTGACAGTTGTTCGGCGTCAAGACTTCCAGTTTCGGTGACATGATCAGCCCCTTCTCGATGAGTGATGGTGAAAAGCCGTGATCGAATCGAGGGCGGACGGCACCGTAGCCCTTCCCGTGCCATGAGTCGCTCGACGCTTGGTGACCAGATTACGCAATGGCAGCGGGCGAAAATTGGACGAAACGCCGACTTTTGGAACGACTCGGCGGTGTCGGGTGAAGATTCACTGACATCGAGGAGGTCTCTGCGGCAGGAGCGGTTGGCGATAGCGCGAGCGGAAGCCAGCCCAAGCCTCGCTTGGCCTCAGGCGCCGAATTGATCGTTTGCGCCACTCCCTGCCCGGCGCGCAAGCTGAGACGTCAACGCGAGCGCCAAATCCAACTTGGCTCGAACGCCCAATCCAACGACGCAGGGAGGGAGCATGACGCGACCGAATATTCTGGTGCTGATGGCCGATCAGGTGAATGGCACGCTGTTCGAGAACGGGCCGGCAGATTTTCTGCATGCGCCGAACCTGAAGAAGCTGGCCAGGCGAGCGGTGAATTTCAATAACGCCTACACGCCGAGCTATCTGTGTGCGCCGGGTCGTGCGGCCTTCATGTCGGGCCAGTTGCCGTCGCGCACCGGCGTCTACGACAACGCCGCCGAATTCCGCTCCGCGGTGCCGACCTGGGCCCATCATCTGCGTCGCGCAGGCTATTCGACCTGCCTCTCCGGCAAGATGCACTTCGTGGGGCCGGACCAGTTGCACGGCTTCGAGACGCGCCTGACCACCGACGTCTATCCCGCCGACTTCGGCTGGACGCCGGACTATCGCAAACCCGGCGAGCGCATCGACTGGTGGTATCACAATCTGGGCTCGGTCACCGGCGCAGGCGTCGCCGAGATCTCCAACCAGATGGAGTACGACGACGAGGTCGCCTTCCACGCCGAGCAGAAACTGTTCGATCTCTCCCGCGGTCACGATCCGCGGCCCTGGGCGATGTGCGTGAGCTTCACCCACCCCCACGATCCTTATGTCGCGCGGCGCCAGTTCTGGGACCTGTACGAGGATTGCGAACACCTCGATCCAGAGCAGGAGGTGGTGCCCTTCGACGAGCTCGACCCGCACAGTCGGCGGATCTTCGAGGCCAACGACTACACGAAATTCGATATCCAGCCTGAAGACGTGCGCCGGGCACGGCGCGGCTATTTCGCCAATATCTCCTATATCGACGACAAGGTTGGCTCGATTCTGGACGTGCTGGAACGGACCCGGATGCTCGACGACACCATCATCGTGGTCTGCTCCGATCACGGAGACATGATCGGCGAGAAAGGGCTGTGGTTCAAAATGAGTCCGTTCGAGGGCTCCTCGAGAGTCCCGCTGATGATCGCCGCGCCGGGACTGGAGCCGCGTTCGGTGGAGACGCCGGTTTCGACCATCGATGTCAACGCCACACTGGCCGAGCTGGTGGGGATCGATCTCTCCGAGGTCGAACCCTGGACCGATGGCCAGTCGCTGTTGCCGTTGGCCCGGGGCGGCACCCGCGAGGCGCCGGTCTACATGGAGTACGCCGCCGAGGGCACCCAGGCACCGCTGGTCACGATTCGCGAAGGGCGGTGGAAGTTCAACCACTGCGAGATCGACCCGCCGCAGCTGTTCGATCTCGAGGCGGATCCCCACGAGACCCGCAACCTGGCCGACGACCCGGATCACGCGGGGACGCTGGCGACGTTCCAGGCCAAGGTCCGCGAGCGCTGGGACATGCAGCGCTTCGACGCCGAGGTGCGCGAAAGCCAGGCCCAACGGCTGATCGTCTACGAAGCGCTGCGCAACGGGCACTACTACCCGTGGGATCATCAGCCGTTGCAGGATGCCTCCCAGCGCTACATGCGCAATCACATGGACCTCAACATCGTCGAGGAGTCCCAGCGCTTCCCCCGCGGCGAGTGAAAACCCGCCCCGGCGAGGGCCCTTCGCGCAATCTGTCGGCATGCGGCGTATGAGCGAGCGCCGCATCCGCGTACAATCCGCATGAGACGAACGTCCAAGACGAAAGTCGAGCCTGCCTCGGCTTTCGTCGTTTCGTTTCCTCTGTCGTCGTTTCATTCACGCCGTTTCCGCGAGATTCCCCGCTGTGCTCTCTACTGCCAATATCACCATGCAGTTTGGCCCCAAGCCGCTGTTCGAGAACGTCTCCGTCAAATTCGGCGGTGGCCATCGCTACGGCCTGATCGGCGCCAACGGCTGCGGCAAGTCCACCTTCATGAAGATCCTGGGGGGCGACCTGGAGCCGACCGGCGGCCAGGTGATGAAGGACGCCACCACGCGGCTGGGCAAGTTGCGCCAGGATCAGTTCGCGTTCGAGGACGAGCGCGTGATCGACACCGTGATCATGGGCCACGAGGAGTTGTGGGAAGTCACCGCGGAGCGTGAGCGCATCTACTCCCAGGCGGAGATGAGCGACGAGGACGGCATGAAGGTCGCCGACCTGGAGGTCCGCTTCGCCGAACTCGAGGGCTATACCGCGGAGTCCCGGGCCGGTGAACTGCTGCTGGGGCTGGGCATCCCGCTGGAGCAGCACACCCAGCCGATGAGCGTGGTGGCACCGGGCTGGAAGCTGCGCGTGCTGCTGGCCCAGGCGCTGTTCAGCGATCCCGATGTGCTGCTGCTCGACGAGCCCACCAACCATCTGGACATCAACACCATCCGCTGGCTGGAAGAGATCCTGCGGGCGCGCAGCTCGACCATGATCATCATCTCCCACGACCGCCACTTCCTGAACAGCGTCTGCACGCACATGGCGGATCTCGACTACGGCGAGTTGCGGCTGTTCCCCGGCAACTACGACGAGTACATGATCGCCGCCACCCAGGCCCGCGAGCGCCTGCATGCCGACAACGCCAAGAAGAAGGCCGAGATCGCCGAGCTGCAGCAGTTCGTCAGCCGCTTCTCGGCCAATGCGTCCAAGGCCAAGCAGGCCACCTCGCGCCAGCGCAAGATCGACAAGATCCAGCTCGAGGAGGTCAAGCCGTCGTCGCGGGTCAGCCCGTTCATCCGCTTCGAGCAGAGCAAGAAGATCCACCGCCATGCGCTGACCGTGGAAAAGCTCTCCAAGGCGTGGGGCGACAACGTGCTGTTCGAGCGTTTCGGGCTGCAGGTCGAGGCCGGCGAGCGGGCCGCCATCATCGGCCCCAACGGCATCGGCAAGACGACATTGCTCAACTGCCTGGTCGGCACGATGACGCCGGATGCGGGCGAGGTGAAGTGGACCGACGCGGCGGAAGTGGGCTATTTCGCCCAGGACCACGCCGCCGATTTCGAGAGCGGCGAGACGCTGTTCGAGTGGATGCGCCAGTGGACCACCGAAGGCGAGCAGACGGTGCGTGGCGCGTTGGGCCGCATGCTGTTTTCCAACGACGACATCGGCAAGTCGGTGAAGGTGATCTCCGGCGGCGAACAGGGGCGCATGCTGTTCGGCAAGCTGATCCTGCAGAAGCCCAACGTGCTGGTGATGGACGAGCCCACCAACCACCTCGACATGGAGTCGATCGAGGCGCTCAACCTGGCGCTGGAGAACTACCCCGGGACCTTGATCTTCGTCAGCCACGACCGCGAGTTCGTCGGCTCGCTGGCGACCCGCATCATCGAGATGAAAGAGGATGGCATCGTCGATTTCAGCGGCAACTACGACGACTATCTGCGTAGCCAAGGCGTATACGGCTAGCGTTCGCAGCATTACCGCTCTCTGACCGGGTTTGGGCTACGCTGAACGATAGCGAGTCCATTCCCTGCCAGGAGCCTTCCGTCATGACATCCGCCCTCTCCCAGCGCATCGATCCGGTCAAGACCGCCCTGGTACTGATCGAATTCCAGAACGACTTCACCACGCCCGGTGGCGTACTCCACGATGCCGTCAAAGCCGTCATGGCGCGCGAGGACATGCTGGCCAAGACCCAGCGTCTCGTCGCCACGGCACGGGCGGCGGGTGTCAGTGTGCTGCATGCACCGATCCACTTCGCGGCCGGCTATGGCGAGATCACGTCTCAGCCCTACGGCATCCTCGCGGGTGTCGTCGACGGCAAGGCCTTCGTCAAAGGTGAATGGGGCGCCGAGATCTGCGATGCCCTGACGCCGCAGGCCGATGACATCGTCATCGAGGGCAAGCGCGGTCTGGATACCTTTGCCTCGACCAACCTCGATTTCATCCTGCGCAGCAAGGGTATCGAAACCATCGTTCTGGCCGGATTCCTGACCAATTGCTGCGTGGAATCGACCATGCGCTCGGGCTACGAGAAAGGCTTCGAGGTGCTGACACTGACCGACGGCGTCGCCGCGACCAGCGAGGCCGAGCATGATGCCGCGATCCGCTACGACTACCCGATGTTTTCCAAGCCGATGACGATCGCCGAGTTCACCGAGCGGTTGCCGGACGCCGTTTAGGCGCCGAACATTTCCGGGTGGGGATCGAAATGGCGTGGCGAGGGTCTATGGACGAGCCGGCGGTGACGCATCGCTGTCATCATCGGCCAGACAAGGATCGCCGGCATGTTGTCATGCCGGCCAGACCCGCACAGGGCGGGACTCGACGAAGGAGCGACGAGCGATGATGTCACGGAGAGGATCCGTTTCGGTACTGCTGGGCGCCTGGCTGATGGCCACGGCGACCACGGCGTTGGCCTTGCCCAGCAGCTTTCCCACCGGCACCACCTACTATGATCCCGAGCGGGCCTACAACGGCTTCGTGCTGTTCCCCGGCGGCGATCGCAAGACCCACCTGATCGACATGAACGGCAACGAAGTGCACCGTTGGGACTACGAGAGCTTCCCCCCCATTCCGCTCTCCGCCGATCAGGCCGGCGGCGAGAAAGGCCATCTGCTGGTGCAGCTGGCACGGGCCGAGAAGCTCCCCGAGCACGCCAGCCCCGGCAACGGTCTCACCAACGCCTCCGTGGCGGAGGTGAACTGGGACGGCGACGTGAAGTGGCAGTGGGGCAGCCAGCAGGATCCGGTCTACCAGCATCACGACATGCGCCGCCTGCCCAACGGCAACAACCTGGTGATGACCGCCGAGATGCGGGAACTCAACGGCTTCGATTATCCGATCATCGAGAACGGCATCGAGGAGGTCGATGACGAGGGCCGGGTGGTATGGGCGTGGAAGTCAGGCGATCATCTCGACGAGATGGGGTTTTCCGATGCTGGCCTGCGCGCGCTCAAGGATTCCGAGGATCCCGACTTCCTGCATCTGAACACGGCCGTACCGGTGGGGCCCAACCGCTGGTACGACGCCGGCGACGAGCGCTTTGCGCCGGACAATATCCTGGTCAACTCCCGCAACGCCAACGTCACTTTCATCGTCGACCGGCAGAGCGGCGAGATCGTCTGGCGTATCGGCCCCGATCTGCCGGCCCTGCAGCTCAATGGCAAGCTTGGCCGCCCCGTGGATCAGACCGTGGGGTCCCACGATGTCCACCTCATCCCCGAGGGCCTGCCGGGCGCCGGCAACCTGCTGATCTTCGACAACCAGGGCAATGCCGGCTTCCCGCCCTCGAAGCAGGGGTTCTTCTCTTCGTCCCGCGTGATCGAGGTGAATCCGAGCAGCGGCAAGATCGTGTGGCAGTACACCGGCAATATGTCGGGACGTTCGCCCTACACCTTCTATAGCTCGTTCATCTCGAGCGCGCGGCGGCTGCCCAACGGCAATACGCTGATCGACGAGGGCCAGGACGGCCGGCTGTTCCAGGTCACGCCGGAAGGCGAGATCGTGTGGGAGTACGTGAGCCCGTTCTTCGGCAAGTCGATGCCGAACGACGACTACGTCACCAACCAGGTCTACCGCGCGCAGCTGGTGGATTATGACTGGGCACCGGATGGCACGCCCCACGAGGAGACCGCCGTGATGCCGGACTGCGACCGCTATGTGGCGGCGCCCGGCTGTCATCCGGGCGAGCCCGGCGAATGAGCGTTCCCACCGGCCGGCGTGGCGGCAAGACGCCGCACGCCGGCGGGATGCGGGGCGAGCGATGTCTGCGTAGACTTCACATGACACTCTCCCGCGCGAGCCCCCATGACCAGCCATGTTCCAGACGTTCCGGCCAATACGCCCGCCGACCGACATGAAGCGCCTTCCGCCACCCTGATCGTCGGCGCCGGGGCCACCGGCCTGGCCGCCGCCTGGGCCCTGGCCAAGCGCGGCCGGAGCGTCACCGTGCTCGAGGGCAATGACCAGGTTGGCGGCAACCTGCGTACCGAGCGCGATGGCGAATGGCAGATCGAACACGGCCCCAACACCGTGATCATGAAGCCGCCGCTCTACGCGCTGCTCGACGAACTCGACCTGCTCGACGAGGCACAACCGGCCAACGCCATCGCCAACAAGCGCTACGTGGTGATGGACGGCAAACCGGTGGCGCTGCCGATGAAGCCGATCGAGGCGTTGACCAGCCCGCTCATCGGCTGGCGCGGTTGGGCACGGCTGGCTAGAGAGCCTTTCATCGGTCGCTCGAGCGCACCGG
The DNA here is from genome assembly GCA_002695065.1 of Salinicola sp. Lineage (GTDB taxonomy): Bacteria > Pseudomonadota > Gammaproteobacteria > Pseudomonadales > Halomonadaceae > Salinicola. Next base: position 19,375 of record NZNW01000032.1, read on the forward strand.
AGGAGACCCTCGCCGCTTTCGTCGAACGTCGCCTCGGCCCACGAATTCTCGCGCGCATGGTCGATCCGTTCGTCTCCGGCGTCCATGCCGGTGATCCGAACCGGTTGTCGGTCCAGGCAGCGATGCCGCGGCTGGCGGCGATCGAGCGCGAGCACCGCTCGCTGATCGTCGGCGGCCTGACACGCCTGCGGCAGTCGCGTCGCGACCCGGCGGGCGTTCCCGTCGAGTGGCGTGGCAAGCTGGTGAGTTTCCCCCGGGGCTTGCAGCATCTTGCCGATCGGCTGGCGGAGCGTATCGTGGCCCAGCCGACGGCTGCCATTCATACCGATTGCTCTGTACGTAGCCTGCGCCGTGAAGGCGAGCAGTGGGTCGTCGTGGACGATCAGGGTCGGGAATGGCGCGCCGGGTCGCTGGTGCTGGCGGTACCGGCGCCAGTCGCGGCACGGCTGCTGGCGCCATTGGCCCCGGCGCTGGCGGAACCGCTGGCGGCCATCGCCTATCCGCCGGTCAACGCCATCGCGCTGGGCTTTCGCGAGCAGGATATCGCCCACCCGCTGGATGGGTTCGGCGTGCTGATTCCCCGCTCGGAAGGGCGGCGCACCCTGGGGGCGCTGTTCTCGTCGACGCTATTTCCCAACCGCGCACCGGCGGGCCACAAGCTGCTCAATGTGTTCATCGGCGGCCGCCAGGACCCGGGTGCCGCCGACGGCGATGATGCGGCGCAGGTGGCGCAGGTCATCGACGATCTTCGCGATCTCCTGGGGATTCATGGCGAGCCGGTGTGGCAGAAGGTAACGCGCTGGCCACAGGCCATCCCGCAGTACGAGCTCGGACACCTGGAGCGCATCGCGGCGCTGGACGCTGCGCTTCAGGGCCATCCAGGCCTGCACCTGGCGGGCAACTGGCGCGGGGGGATCGCGGTAGGGGATTGTCTCGAGAATGGCCGACTGCTGGGCGCAAGGCTGATGGGTGAAGAGCTGCTGGACGACTGACGAGGCGATGATCGAATCGCCAGCCGTCCGGCAAACTCACTTGTCCACCAGCTCCGCCACCGACGACATGATCTCCTTGGGCCGGAACGGATAGCGTTCGATCTCGGCCTTGTCGGCGATACCGCTCAGCACCAGCACCGTGTGCATCCCCGCTTCGATGCCGGCGACGATGTCGGTATCCATGCGGTCGCCGATCATGCCGGTGCCGTCGGAGTGGACACCCAGCTTGTTCAGCGCCGAGCGAAACATCATCGGGTTGGGTTTGCCGACGATATAGGGTTTGCGCCCCGTCGCTTCGGTGATCAGCGCGGCGACCGCGCCGGTGGCCGGCAGCACGCCTTCCTGGCTCGGCCCGGTGGCATCGGGGTTGGTGCAGATGAAGCGGGCGCCCTGGTTGATCAGCCGAATCGCCTTGGTGATCGCCTCGAACGAGTAGGAGCGGGTCTCGCCGATCACCACGTAGTCCGGCTTGGCGTCGGTCATGATGAACCCGGCCTCGTGGATCGCCGTGGTCAGGCCGGCCTCGCCGACGACGAAGGCCGAGCCCCCCGGCGCCTGATCGCGCAGGAACGCCGCCGTGGCCAGCGCCGAGGTCCAGATCTTCTCCTCGGGGACCTCCAGGCCGCTGTGTCGCAGGCGCGCGCTGAGATCGCGGGGGGTGAAGATCGAGTTGTTGGTCAGTACCAGAAACGGAATCTCCCGCTCCCGCCACTGGTTGATCAGGTCCGCGGCACCGGGAATGGCCTTGTTTTCATGTACCAGCACGCCGTCCATGTCCGTCAGCCAGGACTTGATGTTGCGTCGACTCGCGGTGTTGTCTTTCTTGCTGGCTTCTTTGTTACCGGACATAGGACCCCTTGGCATCCGCCTGTGGATAAATCGAAAGTCGTGATCTGGTGCACAGCCAGTTTAGCAAGTTGTGGCGTCGGGTGGCGGCCGACGTTGGTGGCGACTCGCGTCCTGATGACGGCTCAATATCCCCGCTCGGCATCGGCCAGATCGTCGACATGCCCGATCTGCTCGAAGCGCTCGATATTGGCGGCGACGATGCGGCTGCCGGTGGGCGCGTCGATCAGCGAGGCGATGTGGGGCGTCACCGTGATCCTGGGGTGCGACCAGAACGGATGCTCGCTCGGCAGCGGCTCGACTTGGAAGACGTCCAGGGTGGCATGGCTCAGTTGGCCCTCGTCCAGAGCCGCGATGAGATCCGCCTCGACCAGGTGCTGCCCCCGGCCGGCGTTGATCAGGCTGGCGCCTCGCGGGAGCCTGGCGAAGAGTGCGCCATCGAGAATGCCCGTCGTCGCGTCGGTCAGCGGCAGCAGGCAGACCAGGATCTCGCAGCGGTGGACGAAGGTATCGAATTCGGCCTCGCCGGTGTAGGTGATGACACCTTCGATCTCGCGCTTCGTGCGTGCCCAGCCGAGCGTCTCGAAGCCGAGCGCGGCGAGGGTCCGCGCCGCAGCACCGCCGAGGTTGCCGAGCCCCATGACGCCGACGGTGCGACCGGTGGCGGGCGGCACCACCCGCTGCTTCCAGCGCCGCTCGCGCTGATTGGCAGTGATGGTCGGCATGTCGCGGTGGTGGCGCAGCACGTGCAGCGCCACGTATTCGCGCATGCGCTGGGTCAGATCCGTGCCGACGGTGCGAATGATCGGCACTTGGCGCGGCAACTCGACATCGGCCAGCACGTGGTCGATGCCGGCGCCCAGCGAGACGATCGCCTTGAGATGGGGGAAGGGGAGAAAGGCGCCGGTCGCCGGCTTCCAGACCACGGCGTAGGTGACGGCGTCGGCGTCGCCTGGGTCGTCGATCGGGCGGATCGTCCAGTTCGGGAGCAGCTTCTGGAGCTGCTCGATCCACCAACGCGTTTTATCCACACCCGGTATTGATACGACGATGGTCATTGCGAGATTCCCGGTAATGGTCAGGGGCGCACGATCGGTGCATCATCGCCCAGCGGTTCCATGTCGAACGTTGCCGGCGCGGCACCGCCGCCGATCGGCTGTGTCGGGTCGTTGATCCCGAGGCATTCGCCGGTTTCGGGATCGCGTGAGACCGCCGACACACAGGCGTAGAGCTTGGGGAACACCAGCTGCTGGGCAATCTCCAGTTCGAAACGTTCGCCCAGCCGCTTCAGCGTCGCCGGCTCGAAGCGCGGGTCGACGCGAACCGAACCACGGTAGCTGGCATCGAGACGCGGGTGGTGCACGGCTTCCTCCAGGTTCATGCCGAAATCCATCATCAGCGCCGCGACCTGAGTCACCGCCGGCATGATCAGATTGCCGCCGGAAGCGCCCACCGAGAAGCGCGCCTCGCCGTCCCTCACCGCCACCGTGGGGCACATGTTCGACGAGTTGATGCGCTTGCCGCCTGCCATCGTCGTCGGATAGCCGGGGCGCGGGTCGAAGTAGCTGACGCTGTCGTTCATCAGCATGCCGGTGGAGGGCAGGGTGACGCCGGAACCGAAGCGGTTGAGCAGGGTGTAGGTGAGCGCCACCATATTGCCCTCGGCGTCCACCGACGACATCGACGACGTGCAGGCGCCGTTCTCGCCGTCGACAGGCCCGGCCCTCGGCGGCAGCACGCCGGTGCGGATCTTGTGCTGGCGCCAGCACGCCTCCAGCGCTTCGGCATAGGCCACCCACGTTGCCGGTGTCGGGCTTTCCGGTGGTATCGGTATCGCCTCAAACGTGTGCGCCAGCATTTCGCGCTGGCGCAGGCCGCCGGAGACCTCTCCGGGTGTGTAGAGCGTGTAACCACGATGCTCGGCGACCATCGGCGCGTACTCGAACACTTCACAGGCGGCGAAATCCTCGCGCGAGATGCGCGAGCCGCCGGCCTGCAGATCGCTGACGATCCTCTCGGCCAGCGCACCGCGATAGAACGTCTCGGCGCCGCCTGCGGCGATCTCGCGCAGCGTCCCGGCCAGATTCGGGATTCTCAGCCGGCTCTCGGGCGTGGCCGGATGGCCGCCGGGCAGATAGATCGAGGCGGACATCGGATCGCGTGCCAGGGTGCGGGCGCAGACGCCGATCTGCAGGCTGGTGAACCAGTCGACCTGTAGCCCGCGCTCGGCCAGCTGAATGGCTGGTGTCATGACGTCATTGCGCGACCGAGAGCCGAAGCGCGAGAGGGCATGATCGAGCCCCGCCACGGCGCCGGGCACGGTGATCGAGCGGTAGCCTTCGATATTGGCGCTATCGACCACACCGGGAAAGCCCATCGGCGTCGCCGGCAGGTTCGGGTCGACGGGATAGTCCTCGAGGCGCGTGTCGCCGGCCAGCGTGCCCTGGAAATCCAGCGCCACGGCGTGCTGCCCCTTCGCCAGCCAGATCACCATGAAGCCCGAGCCGCCGAGCCCGCTCATCCACGGTTCGACGGCATTGAGCGCGTAGGCGGTGGCGACGATGGCATCGATGGCGTTGCCGCCGGCGTCGAGCTGGGCCGCACCCGCCTGAGCCGCGACGCGGTGCTGGGAAGCCACCACCCCGTTCTGGGAGCGCGCGGCGGGCGTGGTCAGGGTCCAGTTGTCGATATCGTGATGGGATCGTGTCACGTCGTGCGCTCCTCGTCGTTGTGATTCCCTGTCGCTTCGATCAAATCGCCGATCAGCGTTTCGACTCGATTGACATAGTTGCTGCCATTGGAGGGCGGCATCGGATCGGAGGTCATCACCACGGTCATGGCGCGGGAGGGGATAACGTAGAGCAACTGGCCGCCGTAGCCCCAGCCGTAGTAGACCGGCTCGCCGGCGAGTTCGGTGATGAACCAGCCGTAGCCGTAGTCATCGCCATTGAAGAACGAGCGGGTGCGCGGCTGCCAGGAGCGTTCGATCCAGTCGGTGGAGAGGACCGTCTGGCCGCCGTATCTGCCGCGTTGCCGCACCATCTCGCCGAAGCGCAGCAGCGCCTGCGGGGTCAGGCCCATCTCGTTGCCGCCGAAGTAGATTCCCTGCGGGTCACGTGTCCAGGGCGGAATCGAGATGCCCAGCGGATCGCCCAGCCAGTCTCGCGCGAGCGCCAGCGTGCTGCGCCCGGTGACCTCGGTCAGCGCGGCGGAGAGCAGGTGGCTGTTGCCGGTGGAGTAGCGCATGCGCCCGCCGATCTCGGCATCGAAGGGGCGCGCCAGGGCATCGCTGACCCAGTTCGAGCTCGCCACCCAGGCGCCATAGTTGCCGCCGGAGGTGCGCTCCAGTCCGGCCTGCATCGACAGCAGGTTGCCGACGGTGATGTCGTTGACGCGCGGGTCGACGTCGGCGGGTACCCGGGCGCCCAGCAGCTCGACGATGGGCTGGTCGACGCTTTCGATCACGCCGCGATCGATGGCGGCACCCACCAGGGCCGAGATCAGCGTCTTGGAGAGCGACTTGATGTTGGCCGTCTCGTCGGTCGCGTGGCCACGAAAGCCCTCGTCGATGACGGTCTCGCCGTCGATGGCGACCAGCAGGGTGTGGCTGCGCGGCAGGGTGCCGGCGCGTTCGACGATGCTCTCCCGCCGGTCGTCGGCCAGTGCCGCGGCCGCCGGCTCGAGCGGCAGCAGTGCCAGCAGGCCAAGCAGACAGAGCCACCAACGGGAAACGCTGGCGGCGGGCGTGGAGTGATGGCTTTGCAGGGAAGTCGGCATGTCCTCGAGTGTGGCGCATGCCACCGCGATCTTCCACGCGGGTTTGTCGGCTCGGTCCAGGGCGCTTTTCAGACCGTGCGGGTCAGGGCGCCGGCGCGCCAGCCATGCAGATAGAAGCCGAGATAGCGCAGGGCCACGTAGCCGACGATGACGCTGGCGACGATCACTTCCAGCGTGGCCATACCGTGGACGATCGCGACATCGTGAGCGCTGAAGCCGTGGGTCTGCATCCAGCCGGCGGTCTTCGCCAGGGCCGTGGCACCGATCACCATGGGAAAGGTGAATGCGGCATACCCCGGGCTGTAGGGCAGGCGCAGCAGCTTGAAGAAGGCCAGATAGATGATCAGGGTCATCAACACCGCGATGCCGCCCAGCAGGGCGATCAGCAGCGGCGACGGCGTCTCGACGACGGTGAGATAGCCGGCCAGCGACAGGCTGGCCGGTGCCGCCATGATGGCGATGGTCGGTTTGGCGGGGTCGGGGATCTCGTCGGCGAAGATCAGCCGGTAGATCATGACCGGCAGCAGGATGGCGTAGAGCCCCATGCCGAGGTAGAGCAGGCCGATGGCCAGCGGATGCAGTGCCGAGACGCCGGGGAACGCGACATCGGCGACGATGATCCCCACCGGCGGTACGAACCAGGCCGGCACCATGTGGTGGAGTTCGAACGCGCGCGCACGATGCACGATAAAGGCGACGAGAAAGCTCAGGTGCAGCGCCACCGCCACGAGCCAGAGCGTGACCCCGACGGCTGGCATCAGCCACTCCCCGGCGGCTTTCGACACCACCATCAACGCCATGGCGAAGGTCGGCACGACGCTGCCGACGACGGGGTGCGCCAGGTCCGCCAGCAGCAGGCGGGGGTGGAGCACGAACTTGGCACCCAGGATCAGCAGCAGCACCGCGGCGGTTATCGCGCCGGCCAGCTGCGCGCTACCGCCGAGGGGCGCGAAGCTCTCCCAGCTCCAGCCCAGGCTGGAGATCCCCAGCGCCAGGCCGGCCATCGGCGTTGGCGCAGTCTGTAGACGTTGGGTCAGGGTCGGCATGGAGGGTCTCCTCATGATCGATGGAGACACCTTATGGCATTTTGCGATATCGTTATATTTTAACTTTATTTACTTGTCGTTTTGTGAAATTTAACGAACGAAATTCAACGAAAGAGAGGGAGCCATGGCGATCACGTTCCGTCAGCTTCGGGTATTCGTCGCGGTGGCGCGCGAGCGCACCTTGACCGCGGCGGCGGCGACGCTGTTCCTGACCAAGCCGGCGGTCAGCATCGCGCTGGCGGAACTGGAGAAACAGTGCGGTCGCACGCTCTTCGATCGTCACCGCAACCGGCTCTATCTCAACGACCAGGGGCGGCGATTGTTGCCGATGGCGGATGAACTGCTGGCCCGCAGCGACGCGATCGAGCAGCTGTTCGACAACGATGCCCTGGGCGGGCATCTCCATATCGGTGCCAGTTACACCATCGGCCACCAGCTGCTGCCGGCGCTGTTGCGGGACTTCCGTGTCGAGAGCGGGCATCGCGATCAGCGGGTCACCATCGCCAACAGCGCATCGATCTGCACGGCGCTGGAAGCGTTCGAGCTGGACGTCGGAATGATCGAGGGCCGGGTCGCGGGAGAGCGTTTCCATGTGCTGCCGTGGCGCCGCGACCGGATGCTGGTGGCGGCCTCCTGCGATCACCCGCTGGCTGCGGCCCCGGGGCCGGTGGCGGTCGAGAGGCTGGCAGAATACGGGTGGCTGTTGCGCGAACCGGGCTCCGGCACGCGGGAGCAGTTCATGCGGTTCATCGCCCCGCGCCTGCCGCAGTGGGAACTGAGCCTGGAGATCAACTCGGCGGAGGCGATCATCAACGCCGCCGCGGCCGGGCTCGGGCTGACCTGCCTATCCGCGCTGGAGGCGCGGCACGCCCTGAGGGATGGGCGTCTGGTCGAGATCGACCTGGACCTGGACATGACCCGTGAGTTCAGCCTGGTGCTGCACCGCGACAAGTACCGCAGTCCGTTGATCGAGCGATTCGTCGAGTTCTGTCGGCAACGTGACGAGGCCGTCGATCCGCCGTGAATCCGGGAAAGCGAAGATGGCCTTCGCCGCGGCCATCGAAGAACGGGCGCCCCGATATCGTGATGCGCAGGGCGCCCGGCGGTGGTGTGAAGACTGGCGCGAGGGTGTGTCAGCCGCCGAGGAAAGAGGACATGGCCTTGTCGGTGATCATGCCGCAGGCCTTTTTGCCTGCCTGATCCTTGAGATTGGCCAGGCTGAAGGTCTGGCCGTTGCCGCCCTGCAACAGGCCGCTCAGGCCTTGTTGGTAACCGGGATCCTCCTTGGCCTGACTCTGGCCGCCGACCTTCTCGAGCAGGCTGTTCTTGACCTTGTCGGTCGTGCTTTCGGTATAGCCCTGCTGCTGGCAGTAGCCCAGGACCCCGGCCACGTTCTGCATGCTGCCCAGGTTCATCGACCCGGAGCCCAGCGAGCTGAGCAGCGAGGCGCTGCTGGCCGCCCCGCCGCCCTGGGAGGATTGCCCTGACATCATCTCGCCGGCGTTTTTCTTGGCGCTATCGAAACTGAAGGCCGACGCCAGGGGAGAGGCGGCGATGGACGCGGTCAACAGTGCGGCGGAAAGGAAACGAAGATTCATGAACTCATACTCCTGGCTGGAAAGGAAACCCTGTCGAGGTTTCGATGAAACGATCCGCGAGTGTCGATGATAGGGCGATGAGACGCCTTGCTCCTTGCTGGCGCCGCTCTACGCTAGAGCAACCATGAGCCACTGTCCAAGAGCGGTGAGCCGAACGGTAGGGGCTGTCCGCATCCTCGATGCGATGACGAAACTCCAAGCCGGCGTCATGGTCTAGGCTTGGAGTGTCGGAAGGGATCCGACGTTCCCTCGAGAAAGGAGATGGCATGATCATTACGGTCGGCGAATTCAGAAAACTGCTTGAAGCGTATGACGATCAACTGGAGTTGAGTTTCAGTGGGCTGGAGTATCACCGGCTCAAGCAGAAGGGCGACAAGCACCTGGAAGTCGAGTTCGAGGAGAAGGTGTTCCGGGACAAGACCGGGCACGTCAATATCCATGACGAAGGGCGTTGAGAGCGCGGTCCGGTGCCGCTCCGGCGCCGCTCCTGTCGCGTCGAGCGCCACGCCGTTGTCCCACGATGGCGGAGTCAGGCTGTCACCGAGGCTTCGTCGCTGGCCGCTTTTCCGTTACCGTTACGCCCCATCGAGGCTAGGGAGCGGCACGAATGGATGATTCAACCCCGACCACGCAGGTCGACGTCGCTATCGTCGGCGCGGGGCCCATCGGCCTGTGTCTGGCCAACGCGCTGTCGCGCAAGGGTGTGAGTTCGGTGCTGATCGATCGCCAGCCGAGATCGGCGATGGCGGACCCTGGCAACGACGGCCGGGAGATCGCGCTGACCCGGGCCTCACAGCAGATCCTCGGCAGGCTCGATATCTGGTCGCGGATCGATCACGACGAGCGGGCCCGAATGCGTGCCGCCAAGGTCTTCGACGGGCAGTCGCTGTTCGCCATGGAAATTGCGCCGGGCGCCACCCGGGACGACCCGCTCGGTTGCCTGGTGCCCAACCAGGCGATCCGTCGGGCCGCCTATGCCGCCGTGCAGGCGGAGGCGCCGGGAGCGGGGGATATCCTGTGGCGCGACCAGCAGGAGATCGCGCGATTCCAGGCCGACGACGCGGAAGTCGATATCCGGCTCGGGAGTGGCGAACGTATCCAGGCTTCGCTGCTGGTGGCGGCGGACAGCCGCTTTTCCGCCACGCGGCAGGCCATGGGCATCCCCGCCCATACCTACCAGCACGGCCAGCAGATGCTGGTCTGCCGGATGCATCACGACGAGCCTCACGACCAGACCGCCTGGGAGTGGTTCGGTTACGGCCAGACGCTGGCGCTGTTGCCGGTGGATACCCACTGTTCGTCACTGGTGCTCACGCTTCCCCCCGCGGCGATGACGCAGCAGCTGGCGCTGAGCGACGAGGCATTCGACGCCGACATTACCCGGCGCTTCGAGGGTCGGCTGGGCGCCATGCATCGAATTGCCGAACCGCACTGCTATCCGCTGGTCAGCGTCTATGCCGAGCGCTTCGTCGGTCGTCGTCAGGCGTTGGTCGGCGACGCCGCCGTGGGGATGCACCCGGTGACCGCGCACGGCTTCAATCTCGGGCTGCAGGGATTGGCGAGGCTGGCCGAGAGGATCGGCGAGGCGCACGCCCGGGGGCAGGATATCGCGTCCCCCGAGCTGCTGAGTCGGTACCAGCGGGAACAGCGCCTGGCGACGGCGCCGCTGTTCGCCGCGACGTTGGCGATCGTCGGGCTCTATACCGATGATCGAACGCCGGCCAGATGGCTGCGCAAGGCCGTGTTGCGGGCGGGCGAGGCGGCCTGGCCGGCAAGACGGCTGATCGCGAGCCATCTGATGCGTTCGGGGGGCTAGCCGAACACGATCCTGCCCCGACAGGCGGTCTCTTTACTCTCTCAAGGTCTTTTGCTCTCAAGAGGAGTTCTTATGGATCTGGCAATGGTGGGACTCGGGCGCATGGGCGCCAACATGGCGGAGCGCCTGGTACGGGGCGGACACCGGGTGGTAGGGCACGACCCCAGCGAAGAGGCGATGGCCAGGGCGGCGGAGAAGGGCATCGAGTCGTCCGCGACCCTGGCGGCAGCGGTGGAGGCGTTGCCGACACCCAGAATCGTCTGGCTGATGGTCCCGGCCGGGCCCCTGGTCGACAAGCTCATCGACGAGCTGGAACCGCTGCTGTCGCAGGACGATATCGTGATCGATGGCGGCAACTCGATGTACAAGGACACCGTGCGCCGGGCCGAGACCCTGCAAAAGCGCCAGGTGCATGCGGTCGATGTCGGTACCAGCGGCGGCGTCTGGGGGTTGCAGGAGGGCTACAGCATGATGGTCGGTGGCGAGACGGCTATCGTCGATTCGCTCCGGCCGCTGTTCGAGAGCCTGGCGCCTGCCGCCGACAAAGGCTGGGGGCATGTCGGTCCCAACGGCGCAGGCCACTTCACCAAGATGGTCCACAATGGCATCGAGTACGGCATGATGCAGGCCTATGCCGAGGGCTTCGCCATCATGGAGCGCAAGGATTTCGACCTCGATCTGCACCAGATCGCCGAGATCTGGCGCCACGGCAGCGTGGTGCGCTCCTGGCTGCTCGACCTGACCGCCGACGCGCTGGAGAAGAATCCGTCGCTCGAGGGTATCGCGCCCTATGTCTCGGACTCCGGCGAGGGGCGCTGGACCGTGAACGAGGCGATCGAACTCGAGGTCAGCGCGCCGGTGATTACCCTCTCCCTGCTCGAGCGTCTGCGTTCCCGCGAGCCGGACTCCTACGGTGACAAGCTGCTTTCCGCCATGCGCAACGAGTTCGGCGGACATGAGATCAAGAAGGGGTAGCCCGCGCGGCTTGCGCTAGCGGCCTCGGCGCCTGGCACTACCAGATATGGTGTTTCGATGCGCCGGGTGGCACAAGCCACTCGGCGTTCTTGGTGGAAAACGAGCTCGATTTCAGACCTTGACAGCGCGGGAGGCCGGCTACCATGCGGGCTCCCAGGCCGTGCAGAATTGTCCACAGGATATTGACAGAAAAAGACCACATCTATGCTTGGAAAAACCGTCGGCTACCATATATAGTGTTTTTCCAGAGGCGGCGGGAACGGTGCAGAACCGTGATTTCCCAACCGCCATAGCCTGCACCATCGGCTGTCGATGGCGTCTTTCCCTGTCAAGGATGGTTATCATGAGCATCACGATCTATAGCAAGCCGGCCTGCGTCCAGTGCAACGCCACATACCGCGCTCTGGACAAGCAAGGAATCGACTATACCGTGGTTGATCTGACCCAAGACGCCGATGCGATGCAGCGCGTTCAGAACCTGGGCTATCGCCAGGTGCCGGTCGTGGTCGCGGGTGAAGATCACTGGGCCGGGTTCCGCCCGGACAAGATCAGCACGCTGGTTGCCTGATCCGATCGCTTCGAATTTTTCAGACTCGACTTTTTCCGGCTAGCGCAGGCCTCGCCCGCGCTGCCGATACCGCGCAGGGGCGCAGGAGACCGTCATGGCTGGGCTGGTCTATTTCTCGACCAAATCAGGCAATACGCGGCGCTTCGTCGAGAAACTGGGGTTGCCGGCCAGCCGGATTCCGCTCGACCGGAGTGCTCCCCCCCTGCAGGTCGAAACACCCTACATTCTTGTTGTACCGACCTATGGTGACGGCGATCCGCGCTCCGCGGTGCCCGCGCCAGTCATTCGCTTTCTGAATGACGAACATAATCGGTCCCTGATTCGCGGCGTCATCGCCGGCGGCAACACCAATTTCGGCGAGGCCTTTGGCCTGGCGGGACGGGTTGTCGCGAAAAAGTGTCGGGTACCGCTTCTCTATCGTTTCGAACTGATGGGCACGACCGAAGATGTCCATCGAGTCCTTGCAGGGGTGACCGAATTTTGGAAACGCTCAGCCTAGATACGGATACGACCGTGCGGCCTGCCGTCAGCGCCGAACACAATGCCAAGGCGCTCGATTATCACGCGCTCAACGCCATGTTGAACCTGTATGACGCCAATGGCCGTCTGCAGCTCGACAAGGACCGGGAAGCGGCGCGTCAGTATTTCCTGCAGCACGTGAACCAGAACACCGTGTTCTTCCACTCGCTGAAGGAGAAGCTCGACTATCTGGTGGAAGAGGGCTACTACGAGCAGCAGGTCCTCGATCAGTACGACTTCAGCTTCGTCACGGCGCTGTTCGATCAGGCCTACGCGGCGAAGTTCCGCTTCCAGAGCTTCCTGGGCGCGTTCAAGTACTACACCAGCTACACGCTCAAGACCTTCGACGGCAAGCGTTACCTCGAGCGTTTCGAGGACCGCGTCTGCATGGTCGCGCTGAGCCTGGCGCGCGGCGACGAGACGCTGGCCAAACAGCTGGTCGAGGAGATCATCCACGGCCGCTTCCAGCCGGCGACGCCGACCTTCCTCAACTGTGGCAAGCGCCAGCGCGGCGAGCTGGTCTCCTGCTTCCTGCTGCGCATCGAGGACAACATGGAGTCCATCGGGCGCTCCATCAACTCGGCGCTGCAGCTCTCCAAGCGCGGCGGTGGGGTGGCGTTCTCGCTCTCCAACATCCGCGAGGCGGGGGCGCCGATCAAGCGCATCGAGAACCAGTCCTCCGGCATCATTCCGATCATGAAGATGCTCGAAGACGCCTTCTCCTACGCCAATCAGCTGGGCGCGCGCCAGGGCGCGGGCGCGGTCTATCTCAACGCCCACCACCCGGACATCCTGCGTTTCCTCGACACCAAGCGCGAGAACGCCGACGAGAAGATCCGCATCAAGACGCTGTCGCTGGGCATCGTGATGCCGGACATCACCTTCGAGCTGGCCAAGCGCAACGAGGAGATGTACCTGTTCTCGCCCTACGACGTGGAGCGCATCTACGGCGTGCCGTTCGGCGACATCAGCGTCACCGAGAAGTACGAGGAGATGGTCGCCGACGGCCGCATCCGCAAGAAGAAGATCAACGCCCGCGAGCTGTTCCAGACCATCGCCGAGCTGCAGTTCGAATCCGGCTATCCGTATCTGATGTTCGAGGACACGGTGAACCGTGCCAACCCGATCCACGGCCGGATCAACATGTCGAACCTCTGCTCGGAGATCCTGCAGGTCAACACGCCGACCGAGTACGACGACGATCTCGGCTATCGTCACATCGGCGAGGACATCTCCTGCAACCTGGGCTCGCTCAACATCGCCAAGACCATGGACTCGCCGGACTTCGGCACCACGGTGGAAGCGGCCATTCGCGGCCTGACCGCGGTCTCCGAGATGAGCAACATCACCTCGGTGCCGTCGATCGCCGAGGGCAACGCCAGGTCCCACGCCATCGGCCTGGGGCAGATGAACCTGCACGGCTATCTGGCGCGCGAGCATATCCTCTACGGTAGCGAAGAAGGGTTGGATTTCACCAACATCTACTTCTACACCATCGCGTTCCATGCCATTCGCGCTTCCAACCGCATCGCCATCGAGCGCAACCAGCGCTTCGCCGGCTTCGAGCAGTCCACCTATGCCAGCGGCGAGTACTTCGACAAGTACACCGAACAGGCGTGGGAGCCGAAGACCGAGAAGGTGCGCGGCTTGTTCGAGCAGAGCGGCATCGCCATTCCGACCCAGGACGACTGGCGCGAGCTGAAGGCATCGGTGATGGCCCACGGCCTGTTCAACCGCAACCTGCAGGCGATTCCGCCCACCGGCTCGATCTCCTACATCAACAACTCGACCTCGAGCATCCATCCGGTCACCTCCAAGGTCGAGATCCGCAAGGAAGGCAAGCTGGGCCGCGTCTACTACCCGGCGCCGTACCTGACCGACGATAACCAGGAGTTCTACCAGGACGCCTACGAGCTCGGTCCCGAGAAGATCATCGACACCTACGCCGAGGCGACCCAGCACGTCGACCAGGGCCTGTCGCTGACGCTGTTCTTCCGTGACACGGCGACCACCCGTGACGTCAACCGCGCGCAGATCTACGCCTGGCGCAAGGGTATCAAGACGATCTACTACATTCGTCTGCGTCAGGCCGCTCTCGAGGGAACGGAAGTCGAGGGGTGCGTTTCCTGCACGCTGTAAAGAGGCAAAATGGCTGCGCTCGGTCATGCTGTGTTGAAAGTCGGCTCAAGGTGCTCATTTACACCCCGTAAACTCCGCTCTTTCGCCGACTTTCGCCTTGCCTGACCATCGCTCGCCAATTTTGCGATTGTCAGCCGAACAAGCCGTTTTGATTCAATCGAGCGAACGCGCCGGGTTGAAGCGAGTCTTTCCGGCGCCAACCGAACGAGAACACTCTCATGGATATGCCCACCTCTGTCGCCCGTCATCTGAACCGGGTCGATGCGATCAACTGGAACCGCCTTCAGGACGACAAGGACCTGGAGGTCTGGAACCGTCTCACCGGCAACTTCTGGCTGCCGGAGAAGATTCCGCTCTCCAACGACATCCCGTCCTGGAACACCCTGACCGAGCACGAGCAGCAACTGACCATCCGCGTGTTCACCGGCCTGACCCTGCTCGACACCATCCAGGGCACCGTCGGCGCACCGGCGCTGATCGACGACGCCGTGACCCCGCACGAAGAGGCGGTGATCACCAACATCAGCTTCATGGAGTCGGTCCACGCGCGCTCCTACAGCTCGATCTTCTCCACGCTCTGCGCCACCCGCGACGTCGACGACGCCTACCGCTGGAGCGAGGAGAATCCGTTCCTGCAGAAGAAGGCCGAGCTGATCCTCGAACGCTATCGCGCCGAAGATCCGCTGATGCGCAAGGTCGCCAGCACCTTCCTCGAGTCGTTTCTGTTCTACTCCGGCTTCTACCTGCCGATGTACTGGTCCAGCCGCGCCAAGCTGACCAATACCGCCGACCTGATTCGCCTGATCATTCGCGACGAGGCGATCCACGGCTACTACATCGGCTACAAGTTCCAGCGTCAGCTGGCCCAGTTGCCGGCGGAGCGCCAGGAAGAGATCAAGATCTACGCCTACGAGCTGCTCCACGAGCTCTACGACAACGAGGTCAAGTACACCGAGGCGCTCTACGACGACGTCGGCCTGACCGAGGACGTCAAGAAGTTCCTTCACTACAACGCCAACAAGGCGTTGATGAACCTGGGCTTCGAAGCGCTGTTCCCGGCCAGCGTCACCGACGTCAGCCCGGCGATCCTCGCCGCGCTCTCGCCCGGCTCCGACGAGAACCACGACTTCTTCTCCGGCTCCGGCTCCTCCTACGTGATTGGCAAGACGGTCAGCACGGAAGACGACGACTGGGCGTTCTGAGGGAAGCACTGACTAAATGTCTGCGCGGGAAAATCACTGCGTTGTGCGGTGCCGGGGCGCCGGTCCGATCGGAATCCTCACCTATACCCCATAGGCTCCGGATCCTGTGCTCCGTACGCCTTGTGCTTTAACCCGCTCGTCGATTTATTCAGCACTTCACGAGCTATTGCAGCCATTCTCAATTGCGCCTTGAAGAACCGCTCCGACCGGGGCGGTTTTTTTATGCCCGTTGGCACCGGTGGATCGAGCGATGGATCTCGGCACTTGCCGATGTCGTGATTCGACCTTCCTCGCTCACTGCACACTGCCTGCACGAAGCCACGAGATAGTGCTCCTGCACCGCGTCCCGGTGCGCAACCGGAGTCGAAGTCATGAAATTTCACCAGTCACTCATCGCGCTGGCCGTCACCGCTTCCACCTTGTCACCGCTGGCCATGGCTGCACCGGCCGAACAACCCAAGCCGCCTGCGCCCCACGAGGCACGCATGGCGCACGCCGACCCGCTCAAGGAGGCGGTGGTCGCCAGCTGGAATCTCGATGACGATAAACTGGCAAGCCTCGCCCAGGCCGACAGCGATTTCCGCGCCGGTCTCCAGCAACTGCGTGGCAACGATGACCAGGCAGCGCCCGAGCAGCGCCGGGCCGCGATGGAGTCCCTGCTCCAGCAGCAGCGCGAGCAACTCACCGACGTGCTCACCGACGAGCAGCTCCACGCCTACCAGATGCTGGAGCGCCCGCGGCCGCCGATGATGCGTCACCACGGCGGACCGCGCCTGGATCCCGAGCAGATGACCGCCCAGCTCGAGCAGCGCTATGCGCCGCTGTTCGCGACCTGGAATCTCGATCAGGACCAGAGTGCCAAGGTGCTCAACGCCGAACGCACCTTCTTCGACGGGCTGCATCAACTGAAGCGTCCCGACGTGAAGGGCGATGACGAATCACGGGACGCGCGTGGTGCGCAGTTCAAGCAGCTGCTGGAACAGCGTCACAGTGCGCTCTCCTCGGTGCTCGACGACGAGCAGGTCACGGCGTTCGAAGCGCTGACCAAGCCGCCGCGTGGACCTCACCACGGCCCGCGACCGGACGGCGAGGCGCCTGCCGCCGGTTGATGGCGCCAGCGTCTTCGCGAGCTCTCGCCTGGAAAGCCCTTCTGCGGAAGGGCTTTTTCACGTCCGCACCATGTCGCTGCCTGACGTCTTCGGCCACAGTTGTTAGTCTTTGGGCGAACATGTGTTGTCATCCACCCTCTGCGATCGGAAACCGCCTCATGGAAGATCAATGGCTGGCCTGGGCCAAGCGGCTCTCGGCTCTGGCCGACACTGGGCTGCACTACTGTCGCGACAAGTTCGATCGCGAGCGCTATGAAGAAGTCGCCGAGATTTCGGCCTCGATGATGGCGGCGCTGGGCGATATTCCCATCGGGCGCGTGAACCTGGCGCTGGGCAAGGGCGAGGGACACGTCACGCCGAAGATCGATGTGCGTGCGGCGATCATCGACGACGGCAGGATCCTGCTGGTGAAGGAGAAGATGGACGGGCGCTGGACCATGCCCGGCGGCTACGCCGAGGTCGGGCTCTCGGCTGCCGAGAACACCATCAAGGAGGTGTGGGAGGAGGCCGGCGTCAAGGTCGAAGCCAAGCGGCTCTACGCCATCCGCCACAAGGCCAAGCATGCCTATCCGGCCGACGTGCTCGATTTCTACAAGCTGTTCTTCCTCTGCGAGCGGCTCGACGGCGGCCCGCTCGACCCCGGGCATGAAGTGCACGATGCCGCCTATTTCTCCCCCGAGGCGCTGCCGCCACTCTCCGAGCCCCGGGTCATCGCCCGGGACATTGCCGATGCGTTCGAATTTCACGCCGATTCCCGTCGTCCGGCGCTGATCGATTGAGCCGATCGTCCCTCGGGTTAAACCTCCGGGCCCGATGGCGGTCTATAGCAGTGCAGGATGATCATGCAACGGGGTGAATGGAGGGGTAATGAACGCACAGAAAATTCTATCGCAGATCATGAAACAGGCCGGGGGCGGAAAGGGCTCGTCGTCGGGTATCGGTGGCTTCGACGCCAAATCGCTGCTGGGAGGTGGCGCGCTGGGCATGCTGGTCGGCAGCAAGCGTGGCCGCAGCATGGGCGGCAAGGCGATCAAGTACGGCGCCCTGGCCGGTCTGGGCGCCCTGGCCTGGAAAGCCTGGCAGGCGCATCAGGAGCAGAAATCGGCGCCCGCCGAAGCGACGACAGCAACCGACCAGCCGCTGGAGCAGCTCTCCGGCGAGCGGCAGGAGAGCCGCAGCCTGGTGATTCTGCGGGCGATGATCGCCGCCGCGCGTGCCGACGGCCACATCGATGCTCAGGAGCGGGCCGCGCTGGCCGAGCAGATCGACGCGCTTGGCGCCGACGATGAACTTCACGCCTGGGTGGAGCAGCAGATGTCCGCACCACTGGATGCCAATGCCATCGCCCGCGATGCCGATTCGCCCCA
Organism: Salinicola sp.; assembly: GCA_002695065.1. Lineage (GTDB taxonomy): Bacteria > Pseudomonadota > Gammaproteobacteria > Pseudomonadales > Halomonadaceae > Salinicola. The sequence continues at coordinate 37,329 of NZNW01000032.1, forward strand.
GGCCGCCCGCGAGGTCTACCTGGCCAGCGTGGCGATCGTCGACGACCAGAACCCGATGGAGCGGGCCTGGCTCGATCAACTGGCGGCAGCGCTCAAGCTCGACGGCGATCTCTGTCGCACGCTGGAACGCCAGGCCGTCGAAAGCCCGGCCTAGGCCGGGTTGGTGCATCTGGCCCGGGGCTCGGCCTCGGGCTGGCGTTGGGTCAAGGTACCGACGAACGCGGCCAGTGACAGCAGCGCCACCAGGCTGCCGTAGGCGTAGATGGTGGGTATCAGGCCCAGGTGCTGGGTCGCGATTCCGCCACACAGCGCCAGCGTGCTGGCGGACAGATAGCAGATGACGTAGAACGCCGCCATCAACGCCGATCGTTCGGTGGGCGGTGCCAGGGGCATGACGACGCGCATGGCGCCCATGAACGCGGCGCCGAAACCGATGCCGGCGATCGCCGTCCCGACCAGCAGTATGCCCACCGCCCGTTGATGGACCCCCAGCAGCAAACCGAGCATGCCGACGATCAGGCAGGCGGTACCCAGCAGTACCGCCAGGCGCGGCGGCTTGGCGCGCAGGATCAGCACGCTGATGCCGCCGATGAACGGGAGCAGAAAGGTGATCAGGCATCCTACCAGCGGGTTGTGAACGCCACTGATCGTCTCCACCAGCGTGGGGCCCAGCGATAGCGAGAACCCCCCCAGCGCCCAGGAGGAGACGACGGCCGGGACGACCCGAAACAGCGGTCCTCGCACCGATGGGGGAATCGTCGCACGAGGGCGAAGTGCCGCCAGCGCGCCGGGACGCGGCGTGACGCTCTCCGGAATGCGCTTGAGACAGGCTCCCATGATGACGAGCAGGACGATCAGCACCAGATAGACCAGACGCATCGGCGCCGGCGCGTAGGTCACCAGCAGGCCGGCGAACAGCGCGCCGAGGCCCATTCCGGAGAGCGGCGCGATGCTCGCCAGTACCGGCCCGCGGGTATGGTCGCTGTCGAGCATCGCCGCGGCCAGGGCACTGGTCACGATACCGGTCGCCGCGCCCTGCAGAATCCTCGCTGCCAGCACCCAGACGAGCCCGTCGGCGACCACGAACAGCAGCAGCGACAGGATCTCGCCGACGATGGCGATCGCCACCACTGGCCGTCGGCCGATGTAGTCGGATAGCGAACCGGTGACCAGCAGCGCCAGCAGCAGCGCGAAGACATAACTCGCGAACACCAGCGTCAGCCAGGTCGTGGAGAAGTGCCAACTGGTCTGATAGATCCGGTAGAGTGGCGTCGGGGCGCTCGAGGCCGCGAGAAACGTCACCATCAATACCGCGTAGTAGACCAGCGAACCGAGCCGGGGGGCCGGATAGACATTGGTCGACGGGGATGAAGGTGGAGGTGACATGACGGAGTCCATTAATGCTAAAATTTTGCGTTAGAGAGAGTTTGAACTTAGCAGGCTCATAAAGCAAATATTTTGCGTTTGTGTTTTCATCAGTGAACCGCCATGCCGATCAAAGAAGCCGTCAGACCGGGCGGGCGCAGTGCCCGGGTACAGGAAGCCGTCCATCAGGCCGTTCGCGAGCTGCAGGCGGTAAAGTCGCGCGATGAGTTGACGGTGCCCCAGGTCGCCGAACATGCCGGCGTCACGCCGTCGACGATCTACCGGCGCTGGGGCAATCTGGCGGAACTGGTCGCCGACGTCTCCGTAGAGCGCATGCGCCCCGATGACGATCCCGTGGATACCGGTACCCTGGCCGGCGACCTGCAGGCCTGGGGCGAGCAGTATCTCGAGGAAATGACCTCGGTGCCGGGGCAGCGCGCACTCAACGACGTGATGGCCAGCGCGGACAACGGACGTCGCGAACGCTGCTGTCGCTACAGCGAATCGCTCATGGCGACGCTGCGGGAGCGCGCGCTCTCGCGCGGCGAGGCGGCGGTGCCATCTCTGGACCGGCTGGTCGACGGGGTGGTGGCGCCGATGACCTACCGCCTGCTGTACGACCGCGAATCGGCTACCGCCGCCAATCTCCGGCGATGGATCGCCCGCGCGCTGGCGGTGGAGGATGTCGACTGACACTCAGATCAGCTTGGCGGCCACCAGCAGGTCGGCCACCGACTGGAAGGTCCCATCGGGTATCGGGTCGCCATTGCTGGCCCGTCTGGCAATGCTGGCGGCGAGCGTGGCGTCCGCTGCCCGGGGGATGTGGCGGGAGTTGGCACTCGCCAGCAGCTCCGCGGCCTGTTCCGGCGATGCCTTGCAGGTGACCAGCGGTACCGGCGTTTCCCCGCGTACGTAGCGAATGCCGACCAGCCAGCCATCTTCGGTGCCGATCATCATTGAGGCGTGCTGCACGCCGACCTTGGCATTCAGCTGATGCATCTCGCGTCGCCGCTTGCGGCGCTCCTGATTCATCGTCGGGTCGCCTTCCTGATCCTTGCGCTCCCGCTTCTGCTCGGTCTTGGTCATGCGCTGGTCGCGTCGAAACAGCCAGCGCTGCAGCATCACGTCGAAGCCGCCGACCAGCAGGAACGCGATCAGCGCCGTGATCACCAGCGGCTGCAGCAGATCGAGGAAGGTGCCCTGAATGCAGCCGAAACCGCAGCTGGATGACTCCATCAGCGACTGCAGGCCCAGGCCATAGACCACGATCAGGGCGACCCCCAGCGCCACCATCTTGAACAGCGACTTGAGGAATTCGATCAGGCCACGCATCGAGAAGATGCGCTTGAAACCCTGTACCGGGTCGACTTTCTCCGCCTTGGGCAGCACCGGTTCGGTGGCGAAGATGAAACCCTGCGAGACCACGATGTTGGTCAGCACGATGATCACGAACGTGAGCGCCACCAGCGGTACCACCGAAAGCAGCAGCACCTCGCCCGCCTGTGCCATCAGGCGCGGCCACAGCGAATCGAACGGCTCGGTATAGAGTCTCGATGTCACCTCGAGCAGGCCCTGTACCCGGGCGATGATATCGCTGGCGCTGACCGCGATGTAGAGCGTGCAGGCCAGCAACACCATGGCAGTGACCAGGTCCGCGCTCTGGGAGACCTGGCCCTTCTTGCGCGCGTCGCGAAGCTTCTTCGTCGACGGCGGTAGCGTCTTTTCCTCGGAGGGCTGCTGGCTCATGGCGCGA
>NZNW01000033.1 GCA_002695065.1 Salinicola sp.
ACGCTCAGTCGTCGTCCGACTCCCTGAGCTCTGATTCCCAAAGTCCTGACTCCCAAAGCGCTGACTCCCAGAGTTCTGACTCCCAGAGTTCTGGGTCACAGAACGTCAGCGCCGCGGGCTCGAGCGATCAGGAGAATGCCAACCGGCCGCCGATTCCGCTGGTGCCGGAGAAGCCGACCTGGGACAGCTTCCACGGTCAGCTCAACGCCCAGAAGTACAGCCCGCTCGACCAGATCACGGCGGATAACGTCGGTGATCTCGAGAAGGTCTGGGAATTCCATACCGGCGATGTCGCCGATGGGTCCGGCGATACGCCGGCGACCGTGTGGTCGGCGACCCCGGTCTTCGCCAACGACACCATCTACATCGGCACCCCCTTCTATCGTCTGATCGCACTCGATCCGGGTACCGGCGAGGAAAAATGGAGCTTCGACACCCAGTCCTCGCGTGAGGCGCTGACCCAGCCGGTGCTGAAGAACCGCGGTGTCTCCTACTGGGAGGCAGAAAACCCGGTCGCCGGTGAGCCGTGCCAGAAGATCGTCTACATGGGCACCATGGACGCGCAGCTGTTCGCACTGGACGCCGATACCGGCGAACTCTGCAAGGGCTTCGCCGACAACGGCGTGCTCAACGTCAACCAGTGGAACGACACCCACGCCGAGTGGCCGCTCTCCGTGCTGCAGCCGCCGACGGTGGTCGGCGACCACCTGATGCTGGGCTGGGCCGGCATGGACTGGGCCTACGAACAGGCACCGCCGGGAACGATCTTCTCGCTCGACGCCCAGACCGGCGAGCTCGAGTGGACATTCCAGGCGCTCTCCGACGAGATGCGCGAGAAGAGCGGTACCGCCAACGTCTGGACCCACATGTCCGCCGATCGCGAGAACGGCCTGCTCTATCTGCCGGTCTCCTCGCCGTCGCCCAACTACTGGGGCGGCAACCGCACCGAGGAAGCGCCGCTGGCGACGTCGACCACCGCGCTCGACATCGAGACCGGCAAGGTGGTGTGGTCCCGCCAGTGGGTCCACCACGATATCTGGGACTACGACATCAACTCCGCCCCGACGCTGATGGATATCACCGTCGACGGCGAGGAGATTCCGGCGTTGGTCCAGGCGACCAAGCAGGGCTTCCTGTTCGTGGTCAACCGCCTCACCGGCGAAGATGTCTGGCCCATCGAGGAGCGTCCGGTACCGCAGGGCGACGGTAGCGTCGAAGGTGAGGTCTATGCCCCGACCCAGCCTTTCCCGACCAAGCCGGCGCCGCTGCTGGATCAATCCGAGAAACCCAAGATCTGGGGCCTCGCCGATGCCGTGGGCGGCGGCCAGTGTTCGCGCCTGTGGGATGACCTGACCTACGAAGGCATGTACACGCCACCGACCACCAAGGGCGAAGGCGTGCTGGCCTATCCTGACAGCGCCGGTGGCGTGCAGTGGGGCGGCGTGGCGTTCGACCCCGAGAGCCAGACCGCGATCGTCAACACCTCGCATATCGTGCAGACCATCAAGCTGTACAACCGCGAAGACTACGAGGAAGCGGACAGCGGCTCCGGCAACGAGAGTGGCTTCGCCCCGCAGAAAGGCGCGCCTTACGGTCTGCGCCTGCAGGTGGCGACGAACTGGCTGGGCATGCCGTGCTGGGAGCCGCCCTTCGGCGAGCTGGTAGCGCTGGACATGCACACCGGTGACGTCAAGTGGCGTCGGCCGGTCGGCGCGTCACAGCAGTACGGCTTCTTCATGCCCGAGAAATGGGGCTCGCCCACCATCGGTGGTCCTGCGGTGACCGCGGGTGGCGTCGTCTTCATCGGTGCATCCATGGATGCCAAGCTGCGCGCCTTCTCGCTGGAGACGGGTGAAGAGCTCTGGTCGGATCAGGCCGAGGCCCCGGCCGTGGCCAACCCTTCGATCTACGAGTACAAGGGCCGGCAGTACGTCGCCTTCGTTGCCGGTGGCAACACCATCCTCAAGGATCAGGTTGGCGACCAGGTCGTGGTATACGCCCTGCCGGAGGATTGATCACCTAGTCCGACAATCGACGGGCAGTGGCGATCATGATCGCATTGACGGGGTGGGCCTTGGCCCGCCCCGTTTTTCGTTGCTGACGCCCATTACGCGACAGCCATCCAAAAAACAGAACACCTCGCGTCTTTCATTCGATCACGCTCTCTCTGGATACTCGGTGGACGACCTCTCCACCAACAACAAAGAGGTAACGATCGATGCCCCTCTCCAAACTGCTCGACTGGCGTCTGCACCTGCTGGTCGTCGTGATCTCCCTGCTCAGCGAATGGATCGGCATTCTCAAGATCCCGCTCGGCCCGGGAACGCTTCTGCTACTGCCGCTGTTCTACGCCTTCGTGCTCGGCGTTCTGCTCAACCCGCACCTGTTCTCCGGGACCCGGCGCTTCCTGCCCGAGAGCGTCAGTCAGGCGGCCACCCCGCTGATCCTGATCTCGATCATGCCGTTCATCGCACGCTTCGGTTCGACCATCGGCCCCGCCATCGACCAGCTCGTCAGCGCCGGACCCGCCCTGATCCTGCAGGAGCTGGGCAACCTCGGCACCATGCTGGTGGCACTGCCGGTGGCGGTGCTGGTTCTCAAGATGGGACGGGAAGCGATCGGCGCGACCTACTCGATCGCGCGCGAACCCAACATCGCGATCATCTCCGACAAGTACGGCCTCAAGGGGCCGGAAGGCGTCGGTGTGATGGGGGTCTACGTCGTTGGTACCATGTTCGGTACGCTGTGGTTCGCGCTGATGGCCGGCTACCTGGCATCCCTGGGCTGGTTCGATCCGCGGGCGCTGGCGATGGCCTGCGGGGTCGGCAGCGGCAGCATGGTCGCGGCGTGCTCCGGCGCGCTGGCCGGCGCCATGCCCGATCTCGCCGACGATCTGCTCGCCTTTGCCGGTGCCAGCAACCTGTTGACCTACGCGACCGGGCTCTATGTCTCGCTGTTCATTGCCCTGCCCGTCGCCGAATGGCTCTATCGTCGCCTGGGCGGCCATCGCCGCGCTGCCGGCACGGTCGGCGCCATGAGCGGGAACGACGCGGCCGGTCTGCCCCAGGAAGAGCGCCCGGAGACGAACCTGGGCAAGACCGCCGCCGTGCTGGCCATGGCCTGCATCGTCGGCTGGCTCGCCAATACCATCAACGGTGCCTCGCTGATCGCTGCCCTGCCGGGCATGGTCATTCTCTACGTCATGACCCTGATCGGCCTGGTCATCACCCGGGCGGCGCCGTTCTATCTACCCGGCGTGGCCTGGGTGTCGCTGGTCAGCATCGTCATGACGCTGCCGTTCTTCCCAGGCAGCGGCTGGATCGTCGATCAGCTCGCCGCGGTCAACTTCCTCGCCATCGTCACCCCGGTACTCGCCTACGCCGGCCTGGCGCTCAGCCGGCGCGAGTTCGGCATGTTCCGCCGGACCGGCTGGAAGCTGATCATCATCTCGCTGCTGGTGTTCACCGGTACCTACGTCGGCTCGGCCGTGGTGGCCCAGGTACTGCTGTAGACGCCGTCCTTCATCGACGATCGGCGACGCGTCCGGCCCGCTCCAACCTCTTGGCGGGCGCGTCTCCCGGTCACTCGAGTAGATCATGAGCCATTGCCGGAGCAGACCATGAACCAGATCGCATCCTATCCCGACCCGAAGACGCTGACCGCATGGCGCCACGACTTCCATCGCCATCCGGAGATCGCCTTCGAGGAGACCCGCACCAGCGAGCGCATCGTCGCCATCCTGCGCGAAAACGGCCTCGAACCGGTCACCGGGCTGGGAGGGGGAACCGGCGTCGTCGTCACCATCGACGGCCGCCGCGGCGCCGGACGCAGCATCGGCCTGCGTGCCGATATCGACGCCCTGCCGATCGAGGAACTCAACGACGTCGACTACCGCTCGAACATACCGGGGCGCATGCACGCCTGCGGTCACGATGGCCACACCACCATGCTGCTGGGCGCGGCCTGCGCGCTGGCGCAAGATCCCGACTTCGCCGGCCAGGTGCACTGCATCTTCCAGCCAGCCGAGGAGAGCGAGGGCGGCGGTCGCGTGATGGTCGAAGAGGGGTTGTTCGAGCGCTTCCCGATGGAGGCGGTCTACGGCCTGCACAACTGGCCGGGACTCGCCGTCGGCGAAGCTGCCGTCCACGATGGCCCGGTGATGGCGGCGTTCGATGTCTTCACGCTCAAGCTGACCGGGCGCGGCTGTCACGCGGCCATGCCGCATCTGGGCACGGACGTGGTGCTCGCCGCCTGCCAACTGGCGAACCAGTTGCAGGGGCTGATCAGTCGCGAGACCCCACCGCATCAGTCCGCCGTGCTCAGCATTACCCAGTTCCACGCCGGCGACGCCTACAACGTCATTCCCGAAACGGTCGAGCTGCGCGGCACCGTGCGCTGCTTCGACGCGGCACTGAAGGCGAGACTGGAACAGCGGTTCCGCGACGCCGTCGCGGCCACCGCCCAGTTTCACGGTCTCAAGGCCGATTTCGACTACCAGGCGCGCTACCCGGCCACGATCAACGCGCCTGGGCACGCCACCCGATGTGCCGAGGTGCTCGATGGGCTGCCCGGTATCGACAAGGTCCACCGCGACCTGGCGCCGAGCATGGGATCGGAGGATTTCGCCTTCATGCTGAACCGTTGCCCAGGCGCCTATATCTGGCTGGGCAACGGCGACAGCGCGGCGTTGCACAACCCGGCCTACGACTTCAACGACGCCATTTCCCCGCTTGGCGTCGCCTACTGGCAGGCGTTGGTGAAAAAGCTGCTGGACGACTGACGACGCCCCTGCCGAAACGCTTCATCCGAGAGCAAGCCTGGAGAACCTGATGAAAATCACTGTCATCGGCCTTGGCCAGATGGGTGGCAACATGGCGCTGACGCTCAAACGCGCCGGCTTCGACGTCACCGGTAGCGATCTCTTCGAGACCGCCCGCGAGCGGCTGGCGGCGCAGGGCCTCGCGACCGTCAGCCCGGAGGCGATTGCCGCCAGCGACGTCTATCTGCTGTCACTGCCCACCTCCGACCATGTCCGGGAAGTCATCGAGATCTCACCCGGTCTGCTCGCGCGCGCCCCCAGGGGCAGCGTGATCGTCGACACCTCCACCAGCGACCCGGTGGTGAGCCGCGAACTCGCCGCCCAGGTCGTCGCGGCCGGCCTCGAGTGGCTCGACGCACCGGTCAGCGGCGGGCCCAGAGGCGCGGCAAGCGGAAAACTCGGCATGCTGCTCGGTGGCGACATGGCGACGCTGGAGCGTGTCATGCCGATGCTGGAAGCGATGTCCGCCAAGCGTACCCACGTGGGCGGCCCGGGCAGCGGCCACGTGGTCAAGCTGGCCAACAACTATCTCTGCGCCACCAACCTGATCGCCACCGCCGAGGCCGTGGCCCTCGCCGCCAGGGCCGGCGTCGACCCGGCGGCTTGTCTCTCCGGACTCAACAGCGGCTCCGGCCGCAGCGCCATCAGCGAGGTCAATTTTCCCGAGTGGATCCTCTCCGGCCGCTTCGATTCCGGCTTCACCAGCGGCCTGATGCGCAAGGACCTGCGTCTGGCGCGGGACGCCGCCGACGATCTCGGGCTCGACCTGACCCTGCTCCACCAGGTCGTCGCCGGCTGGCATGCCAACGCCGATCGCCCGGCGGACGGCGATGATTTCAATCACATCGTCTCGCCGATCCTGGCCCAGGCCGGGGTCGATTTCACCCAACCCTCTGCCAACGACGAGGAGACCTCCGCATGAACGCTCTCGATACCCAGGCACAGCAAGCCTTGCATCGTCTTCTCGCCCAGTTCGGCTTGTCGCTGGAACCCGGAGACACGCCCTGCTCCAACTGGATCGACGGCGATCTGGTCGCGGGCCGGGGTGACACCATCGCGCTGACGAACCCGGCGACCGGGGGCGACCTGGTCAGCTACCGCGACGCGGGTGCCGACCTGCTCGATCGGGCCGTCGAGGCCGCGTCCCGTGCCCAGGTCGAATGGATGGCGCTGACCGCCAGCGAGCGCGGCCGGCGCATGAATGCCGCCGTCCGTCGGCTGGAGGGCCACGAGGAGGATCTCGCCCAGCTCGAGAGCGTGATCGCCGGCAAGCCGATTCGGGACTGCCGGGGCGAGGTCGGCAAGGTCCGGGAGATGTTCGAGTACTACGCCGGCTGGTGCGACAAGCAGCACGGCGAGGTGATTCCGGTGCCCACCTCGCACCTCAACTACGTTCGCCACGTCCCCTTCGGCGTGGTCGGCCAGATCACACCCTGGAACGCACCGGTGTTCACCTGCGCCTGGCAGTTGGCGCCGGCCATCGCCGCGGGCAACGGCGTCGTCCTCAAGCCCTCGGAGCTGACCCCGTTCTCGTCGGTGGCGATCGCCCGCCTGCTCGAATGCGGTGGCCTGCCCAAGGGGTTGATCAATATCGTCAACGGCCTCGGCCCGACCACCGGCGCGGCCCTGACCGGCCACGACGGCATCAGCAAGCTGGTGTTCGTCGGCTCCCCCGACAGCGGCCGCCTGATCGCCGAGGCCGGCGCCCGCCGCCTGGTTCCCAGCGTGCTCGAACTCGGCGGCAAATCCGCCAACATCGTGTTCGACGATGCCAGGCTGGACGATGCCGTGGCCGGGGCCCAGGCCGCGATTTTCGCCGCGGCCGGGCAGAGCTGCGTGGCCGGCTCGCGGCTGCTGGTCCAGCGCGACATCTTCGATGCCGTGGTCGAGCGCGTCGGCCGCGCCGCCAGCCGGATCGCCGTGGGCCTCCCCGTCGACGAAGCGACCCGCATGGGGCCGTTGCAGAACGCCCGCCAGTACGAACGCGTCACCGCCATGATCGAGCGTGCCAGGGCCGCCGGCGCGCGCATCGTCACCGGCGGTCAGCGTCCCGAGGGCCTGCCGCAAGGCGCCGATGGCTACTACCTCGCGCCGACGGTGATCGCCGACGTCGACGCCTCGATGGAGATCGCCTGCGAGGAGGTGTTCGGCCCGGTGCTCGTCGCCATGCCGTTCGACGACGAAGCCGACGCCGTTCGGCTCGCCAATGGGACCCGCTTCGGCCTGGCCGGCGCAGTCTGGACGCAGGATCCGGCCCGGGCGCATCGCGTCGCTGGCCAGTTGCGCGCCGGCACGGTGTGGATCAACAGCTACAAGGCGATCAACGTGATGTCGCCCTTCGGCGGCTTCCGCGATAGCGGCTTCGGCCGTTCCAGCGGCCTCGACGGACTACGTGAATATACCGTCCCGCAGAGCGTCTGGGTCGAGACCGGCGTCACAGCCAGCGTCGCCATGGGGTACGCCAGCGGAGAGGCATGAGGCACCGACCGCTGCGGGGGACGACTCCGCTCGCCCAGGCCCGAGTTCGGTTATCATCGCGGACATGAGCCTGGAACCGACGAGGAGCCGCCCGTGCAGCCAACCGATCTCTGTTATCTCAACAACGCCTCCGTCGGTCTGCAGAGCCCGGCGGTGTCGGCCCGCCTGCGGGATTGGCTGGAGGCGGAGATGGCTGCCTATCCGCGCCAGCGCCTCGAAAGCGCATTCTGGGATGGCCAGGCGACCAGGGCCCGACTGGGCCACTGGATCGGCGCGCCGGAGGCCCAGGTCGCCTTCGGCGCCAGCACCTCCCGGCTCATGGCCCAGGTCATCGGAAGTCTGAATCTCAGCGGAAAACGGCTGCTGGTCGCACCGGGCGAGTGGGCTTCCAACATCGTCCTGCTCAGGCGGCTCGGCGGGGAGCCGCCGCGCGCCATCGAACTGCTGGCGACGGACGCGGCCGGACGGCTGGACATGGCCGCCATCGCCAGGCAGATCGACGACGACGTCGCGGCGATACTGACGCCGCTGGTGACCAGCATCGAGGGGCGGCGCTACGAGGTGGAAGCGCTGGGCGACCTGCCCCGTCCGTCGCACTGCCCGTTGATCGTCGATGCGGCACAGGGCCTGGGGCAGACCGAGATCGACGTGCGCCGCCTCGGCTGCGACGTGCTGGTCGCCACCACGCGCAAGTGGCTGCGCGGACCTCGCGGCATGGCGCTGCTCTATGTCAGTCAGCCGGCACTGGCCCTGATGCACCTCAATCCAGCGCCGGAGCTGGCGGGGCTGAGACTGGAGCCGGACACCCAGCGGTTCGTCGATCTGCCCCAGGCCCGTCGCTTCGATGCCTCCGACCTCTCGGTCATGAGCCAGGTGGCGCTGACGGCTGCCCTGAACGAGTTGCAGCAGATCGCGCTGGAGCCGATGCGCCACCATCTGGCGGCGCTCGCCGGGCGGGTCTACGACATCGCCCGGGAGCAGGGGTTTCGGCCCCTGCTGCCCCATCCAGAGACGGGCATCGCCACGCTCCACCTGCCGGATATCGAGCCTCTCCAGGTGCGTCAGCGGCTCGATGCCGCCGGGATCGTCGCCAAGACCTGCAGCACCTCGGCCGAGCCGCTGAACGTCCGGCTGCCGGCCACCGGTACGCTATTGCGAATCTCACCTCACTGGCATAACACGCCGGAGGATATCGACCGCGCCATGGCGGCGTTGAGATGAGAAAACACGAACCCGATCGCGTACCCTGTCTCCCTCGCCCCGCGATTATGGGCAATACTGCAGACAACGACGCTACGGGATGGAAGGCTCATGAGCTTCGGCATCGATCACCCTTTACTGGCGGTCAGTAATCTCGATCATGCCGCCCAGGCAGCCAGGGATCTCGGTTTCACCGTCAACCCGCGTCATCAGCATCCGTGGGGGACGGACAACCACCTGCTGTTCTTCAGCAACAACTTCATCGAACTGATCGGCATCGGTCGTCCGGAGTGCCTGGACTACCAGGATGCCAATGGCTTCCAGTTCGGCCGCCTCGTCGAGGCGCGACTGATCACCGTGGGCGACGGCATCGCCATGTTGGCGCTGGACAGCGACAGCATCCAGCGCGATCACGCCCTGGTCGCGGCACGCGGCTTCAACGAAGCGTGCCCGGTCATCTTCCGCCGCATGGCCCACCTGCCCGGCGGCCGCGACGAGGAAGTGAGCGTGGCGCTGGATATCCTGCACGATCCCGAACGCCCCTTCCTGACCCAGTTCCTCTGCCAGCAGCTACGCCCGGAGCTGTTCCGTGTCGACCCGACCCAGGAGGCGCATGCCAACACCGCCACGTCGATCGCCGATGTCTGGTATGTCAGCGATGAGCCGGACTACGACATCGAGCACTTCCGCCGCATTCACGGTGCCGCCTCGGTCCGTGGCAGCGACGCGGCGTGGACGATTCACACCCATAAAGGGGATTGCCACCTGCTCGATGCCCGGACGCTGGCAGCGACCTTCCCCATCCTCGGCGAGATCGAGGCGCAGCCCCCGCGCGCCATAGCCCTGACCCTCACCTGCCGGGACCTGGAAGCGGCGATCACCTGCTGGGACGAGCACGGGATCGACTACCACCGCCACAGCGAGACCCAGGCCGACATCGCACCGGGCGTGATGGGCACCCTGCTCCGATTCGAGCAGCGTTAGCCAGGCACCCCGCCGATACGGACGCCGCGGCTCACGACGGCCCCGCCGGGGTGCGAAAGGCCTGCATCCAGGCCCCGAGGTGGCGCAGCAGCTTGAGACTGGCCTGCGGCTGGCGCCGGCCGACCCGGGTGATCATGTGCGCCTGGGAGTTCTGGAAAAGCGCCGACGCCACCGGTAGCGCCACCACGCTTCCCTCGGCCACCTCGTGGGCCACGGCGAAACGCGGCAGCAGCGTGATAGCCATGCCCGCGACCACCGCGCGGCGCAGCACCGCCATCGAGTTGGTCTCCACCGCGACCTGGGGGCGCAGGCCCGCCTGGGCGAAAGCCTGATCCACCAGCCGGCGCACACCGTGACCTGGCTTCCAGAGCGCCATCGGAATCCCGCTGAGCCGCTGCAGCGAGATCGGGTCGGGGTCCCCGGCAAGCGGATGGTCGACAGGACAGATCGCCAACAGCGGCTGACCGCTGGAGGCCCAGAAGCGAATCTGCGGATGGATCCGCTCATGGAACATCAGCCCGATATGCGCCCGATCCTCTACCACGGACTCGATGATCTCGTCCGTGCCCGCCTGTTCGATCTCCAGGCGTACGCCCCGGTAGCGCTCGGCGAAGGCCCTGAGCGGCGCATCGATCAGATCGTTGATGAAGCCCTCGCCCACCACCAGGGAGATGGTTCCGGTCTCCAGGCGCTGGTAGGCCTCCAGGCGGGTGATGAAGTCGTCGTCCAGGTCTCCGCGTCGACGACAGTAATCGAGCGCCATCTCTCCCACCGGCGTGGGGCGGATCCCTCTCGGCGTGCGTTCGAGCAACGGCGCCTCGAAAGCCGCCTCCAGCAGCGCAATCTGGCGGCTGACCGCCGAGGGTGCGATATCCAGCCGGGCCGCCGCCTTGCGCAGCGGCCCGGACTCGACCGCGACGCGAAAATAGACCAGGCGCTGATGGGGAATGTCCATGAGAGTCGACCGGAGAGCGGAAACCGTTGCCACGATTAGCCCATCAACTCGGGACGACGTCAACGCCATCCTGGGGCAGCGGCGCTTTCGACTCGACTTTCGGCACCGGATACTGGCAATGTTGCCCGGTCACGCCCGAAAACTCGCGGCGACCCGCTTCATCGATTTCCTCACCGGGCGCCGCTCTTCCCAGCAGGAGCCACTGCATGTTCATCGCCATGAACCGCTTTCGCGTCAACCCGGCGCGCACCCAGGAATTCGAGACGCTATGGCTGGAGCGCGAAACGCATCTTCAGGGCCTGCCCGGATTCGTCGAGTTCCAGATGTTGCGCGGCCCGGAGGAGGAGGATCACGTGCTCTACGCTTCCCATACCGTATGGCGCTCTCGCGCTGACTTCGAAGCCTGGACCCACTCGGAGGCGTTTCGTGCGGCCCATGCCAACGCCGGCCAGAGCCGGCGCGAAGGCCTGTATCTCGGCCCGCCCAAGTTCGAGGGCTTCGACGTCATTCAGACGATCGGCAGCGATGAAAGCGCTGGCTGAGCGGGGTTATCGGCGACTGGCGCTCGCCGTCGTCCTGGCCGGCCTGCTGTCGAGCGACCCTGCGTCGGCCTCGCCACCGCCGACCCAAGCCGACATCGCGAAGCAGAAAGCCGTGCAACTCGAGCGGCGTGTGGTCGAGACAGACGAGATCGAACCGGCCCCCGAGGCGGTGCGACTGACCCCGGAAGGCACCGAGGCCGTCGATCCGCGAGGTTTGGCGCCGCTCGACGATGCGATCACCTGCCTGGCGCGATCGATCTACTGGGAGGCCAAGGGCACCGATCAGCGCGAGATGCAGGCGGTCGCCAACGTGATCATGAACCGGCTGGGCAATCCCGAGTTCCCCTCGAGCCTGTGCGACATCGTTCAACAAGGGTCGGAGAGCGGACACTGCCAGTTCTCCTGGTGGTGCGACGGCCGTCCCGACGAAGCCAACGAGCCCGATCAGTACGCGGCGGCCCGGGAGATGGCGCGCCGTGCGCTCAATGGGACGCTTCCCGACATCACCCATGGCGCCCTGTTCTTCCACCATCGCAGCATCTCGCCCGGCTGGATGTCGACACTGGTCAGAACGGCCCGCACTCGGGAATTCAACTTCTATCGCCAGCCCGGATGAACCGGATCCCCCCAGACGCAGGCCATCAACGACGATGAAACCAGGATTCGACGAAGAGGGAACCCTGTCGGCCGACGCCGGACATCGGACGAGCGCATGCTCGGGTCCGCTCGATACCGACACGCTGTGGCGGATGCTAACCGAGGCCGCGAGGGCCGCCGTGAACCGGGACCCGCTGCTGTCGGCACTGTATCGTCACATCCTGCTGGAGGTGCCGGACTTCGCGAGCGCTCTGGCCCGGGTTATCGCCGACACCCTGACGACGCCGCAGCTGCCGGAGAGAGCGGCGCGGGAGCGCGTCGAGGCGCTTCTCGACCGACATCCGGCGATCGCGGCGGCTGCCGAGCGGGACCTGGTCGCGCTGCTCCGCGAGGATGCCGCCATTCCCGAACCCTTCACACCACTGCTGTTCTTTCCCGGCTACCAGGCCGTGCAGTGTCACCGCATTGCCCATCAGTGGTGGCTGGACGGAGTGACCGACCTGGCCAGTCATCTCCAGTATCGCGCGGCCGTCCGGTTCAGCGCCGATATCCACCCCGCCGCGGCCCTTGGCGCCGGGCTGTTCGTCGATCATGGCGCCGGCATCGTCATCGGTGAGACCGCCGTCGTCGAGGACGACGTCACGATCTTCCACGGGGTGACCCTCGGCAGCTCGGGCAAGGTGAGGGGCGATCGTCATCCCAAGGTCCGTCGGGGCGCCTTCCTGGGCGCCGGCGCCACCATCCTGGGCAACATCGAAATCGGGGAAGACGCCCGGATCGGCGCCGCTGCCGTGGTCACTCGCAGTGTCGCCGCCGGCGCCACCGTGATCGGTCCCGCGGCCAGACCGCGCTGAGCGATTCACGATGTTCGCCCCCTCGCAGCCAACCGTCAGTCTCGACATCTTTCAGACGCCGGGATCTCTACTGGCGAACGATCTGGCGCGACTCAGCCGGCCCTGGGTGCGCGACATCGCCTGGTTGCTGCATGCCCCGGACATGGCCACCCTCGACTGCCCCGGACGCCCCACGCTGGCGGAACTGGGGCTCGACCGGCACGGCCGCCGGCGGGCCTGGCTGGCACAGCAGGAGACCCTGGATGCAGACTTTCAACGACAGCGACTGAAGCGGCGCTCGCAGCGACTGGGCATCTACCATGAGACGCTTTGGCAGTGGATCCTGGAGCGGGCCCCCCGCACTCGACTACTGGCGCACAACATCGCGCTACGCGAGGACGGGCAGACCCTGGGCGAACTCGATCTCCTCTACGCGTCGACACAGGCCATCGACCCGCCGTGCGACGACCGCGAAACCGATGTCTTCCATGTCGAGTTGGCCATCAAGTTTTTCCTCGGCCTGCCGGAGGGACCGGGAGACCGCTACGATGCCGCGCGCTGGATCGGGGTGGGAAGCTTCGATTCGCTGGCCATCAAATGTCATCGCCTCCAGTCCCACCAGCTACCCGGAGGCCGATCCCCGGCCGCCCGGCGACAGCGCCAGGCACTGGGCGCTACCGGATCGCTACGACAGCGGATCATCATGCCGGGATGCCTCTACCACCCCTGGCATCGACGCTTGCCGCTGCCCCGGCTTGCCAACGACAGCGCGGCGCAAGGCCTGTGGTGTCACCGGAGTGCCTGGTCGGCGTTGGCGCGGCAATTGCCCGAAGGCACCGGTGGCCACCTGCTGATCAAGCCTCACTGGCTCGCGCCGCCAACCAGCGAGCCGTCGCCGTTGGCTGCGCTGGAAGAGGCACTGGCACAGCGCTTCAGCGACCTCGGCAAGTCGGCGCACCTGCTGCTGACCCTGCCGGACGGTGGACAGTGCCGGGTTTTCGTGGTCAGGGACGAGTGGCCGCCGGCACTGCCGCTGCCCCCGCCGGGCCTCTTGCCCAGCGCGCGTTGAGCCATAGCGAACTGGCCAGGATCAGCGCGCCGACGCCCAGCCGCACGAGGTCGGCGTCCCGGTTCCAGATCAGCAGGTTGACGATCAGCCCAGCCGGGATCAGCGCGTTGTTCATGATCGCCAGGGTGCCGGCGTCGACACGGCAGGCCCCCTTGTTCCAGAGGAAGTAGCCCAGCCCGGAGGCGACGATTCCCAGCCAGCCCAGTACGCCCCACTGGAGCGATGTGGTGGGTAGCTTGGCGGCGTCTCCCAGCACCCAGAAAGCCGGCAGCGCGATGCACAGCGCCCCCAGATAGAACCAGCCAAACAGATGGCGATGCGCCAGGTCGGTCGGCAGGCGTTGCGCCAGGTGCCGATACCCGACCTGGCCCAGCGCAAAGCAGAGGTTCGCGCCCTGCACGACCACAAAGCCGAGCCAGTAGTTGGCGGTGACCCCATCGTATCGAATGACCGCCGCGCCTATCACCGCCAGCACGGCCACCGCGAGATAGCGCGGCGAGAAGCGCCGCGCCAGCAGGTCGTCGATCAGGGTGATGTAGAGCGGAGTGAAGATGGTGAACAGCAGCACTTCCGGCACAGTCAGCAACAGAAACGAGTGGTAGAAGAAGAGATACATCACCCCGAGCTGGAGACCGCCGATGGCCATGAGGCCCAGACGCGCGGACCAGCGCAGCGCGGCAGGACGCAGGAACGGCAGAAAAATCAGCGTTGCCAACAGGATACGTATCATGACCGCAAAGTAGCTATCCACTTGCCCTGACAGGTAGACACCGATCAGACTGAAGGAGAAGGCCCAGAGCGCCGTGACGCCAACGAGGTAAGACATGCAGGTCAACCTGTGAGAAACGATAAGTTGACAGCCATTATACGGTTAAGCGCGGTTTTGCCCAGTCTGTCGCGCTTCGAATTCGTGGCGCAATCGGGGGCGGCTTCGGGAGTGAGTTGGAACGGCTGGGGTACCGGCGCGGTCGACGTGGTTCGACAACAGGACAACGTGCGCTTCTTCGAGTCGGGGACCTTCACGCCCGATGGCCAGGATCGCAGCCTACCGATGCGCAACGTCTATCGCTGGGATCTTCATTCCGAGCGGATCTCGCTGTCCCACGAACGCCGTGGCGCCGCCGCTGCCGTCTGGCTTTTCGATCTCGTCGCCAGCGACGGGGACACCCTGGTCAGCGCCGAGGTCCATCAATGCGCCGCCGATGCCTATAGCGCCACGCTCACGCTGGTATCGAACGGTATCGATCTGGAGTGGCGGATCGTCGGTCCCCGCAAGGATGAGCGTATCCTCTACCGGTATCGAGCCGGCTGAAACGACGACGGCTTCCCGAAGGAAGCCGAAGAAGGGAGTCGCCGAAACCGTCTCAGCGCGTCGCAATGATCCAGATGGCGTGAATGATGCCTGGGATGTAACCCAGCAGCGTCAGCACGATATTGATCCAGAACTGCAGTCCCAGGCCAACCTGCAGGAACACCCCTACCGGCGGCAAGAGAATGGCGAAGATGATGCGAATGATGTCCATGTAGCCTCCTTTGCTCAGAACGACATCGTTGTTGGTAGCCAACAATCCATTGTGGTGCCCCAAGGCGACCGGCGAACCGGCCTTCTTGGGCAGCGGGATAGCAACACCCCGCTGACTTGTCATGATTCACCCCGCCACAGCATAGCGTTCTTTGACGGTGAACGCTGCCGCTCGTCAATGACGACCCTTGGCATCCTCGTCGTTGGAGCGCGTCTTGCTCACCTTGGCATGGATGGAGCGCGAATCCGAGGCGAGTTCCTCGTGATGCCGCTCCCAATCCTCCCAATCATGTGGCGTACCACTTCTCGGACCGTGTTCGGCAGCCTCCCGGGCCCGCGCCCACGCTTTCTCCTCGAGCGACTGGGGCTTGTCCTGCTCCTTGTCGAGCGCTATACCCTGCTTGGCGAGATAATCTCGAGCATTCATCCGTTGTCCTCCCGTGCGGCGTCGGGGCCACTTCTTCCCGTGGGCATGGCCCCGAGCAATACCCTCTTAGATGGCACCTGGCGATCGCCACTTCAAGGTCTCAGGAAGAGCCGACGCCATCTAATTTTTAGCCGAATGAAATTTATGAACTACAGTAAAAGTGCACCGGGTTGCCTGTCGCAGCCATCATCCTCTACGCAAAAGGAATTTGTCATGAGAAAGAATCTGATCGTTTCCACTATGGCCGCCATGATGCTGATGGGTGTCGCCGGTGGCGCTTTCGCGCAAAGCGACGCGATGGAAGAAGCCGAGCAGGCGAACAACGAACCCATGAACACGGGCAGCGGCGTCACGACGGATGGCAGCCAGGCCTCGGACAAGGCCAGTGGCCACAGCGATGCTGCCAATGAGTCCATGGACGCGGTCGAGGCCGAGACGAGCGAAAAGACGAATATCCAGGAGTCTGAAGACCTGGACGACATTGACGCCGAGGGCCACAGCGACGCGGCTGGCGATGCCATCGAAAGTCAGTGATGGGCTATTGGCGATAGCCGAGGGGCTTCGGCCCCTTTTTCACGCTACGAGAACGGAGTGATGTTGAGCCAAGTGGTGTGACCGGCCCGATGCCCTGACAAAATGCCGTCCACGGCATTTCCAGACGTCGGGCCGATTCACAGCGACAGCGCCAACCCGTAAAGGAGCCCCCCATCTTGAACTCGTTTGTCGTTCGCCACTCCTCGACCAATGCAACACAGCGGGCGCCAGAGTGGCTGGTCGTCGATCAACGCTACGACGCTGGCGCTGAGCCTTGCTGGATCGTCTCCCGGCACGCCTTCCCGGAAGAGGCCGAGATGGAAGCCGAACGCCTCAACGGCAACGATACGGCTCCTATCGGAAGCGTCGATTGATATGGCCGGCACGAATGACGACCTTGCACAGCGCACAATCTCTGACGACGAACGCAACCACCAACGATCGGGATGATGCCATGAAGAAGATGATCGGCGCCGCCATCGCCAACTGGCTGAGAAAGCCGGAGAACCGTGAAAAGGCCAAGCGCACGGCCAAGCAGGCATACGCTAAATACCAGCGCCGCAAGGGGAACTCGACGCCCGAGGCGGGTCCCAAGTCTCGCTAGGGGTGGCCCCCTCCCCGTCTGGAAACACCGGCTCCTGCTTCTCCAAGCCAATCACGACAATGCGCGTCGATAAAGCGCTTGTCCCTTCGGTGCTTTGACCTCTCGAATGGCTTTCGGACAGCAAAGCGCACTTGAAACCAGGTTATAAAATTAACCAGACATCTAGCTGTATCGCTCTTTCTTCACATTACGATGACAAGAAAGATAATATTCGACATGCATCCAAAGGAAAGCTGAGTGCGTACTCCTTAATATCAAACGAGATCCAGCACCGGCGATGATGGGAGCCAACGCATGTCAAACCGTTACTTCGTTCGAACGGTCAACCCCAATACCCCAATGGAACACTTCGTGGTCGCCGATTTTCATCGGGAAGGGGCTTGCATGAACGTCTATTTCAACCGCCCTGCCGCGATTGAAGAAGCGAGGTGGCTGAATCGCCACCACCACCGCCAGCGACTCAAGAACGCGCGTTTCGAATGGCAGCACGATTTTCACTCACCCCGGGGGCTCCCTCCCCAAATCGAGCCAACAGAGGAAAGCCTCGAGGAGAGCGATCTCGCTTCGAGGCCAACAAAGGCAACGGCTCAAGCCAGTGAGGCAGAGGAGACTCTCTCGAGACGCGGCTCACAACCCCGCAAAACGGCAGAACAGGTGATGAAGAGCCTGATGAAGCGGCGATTGGTCAATTAAGCTCTGCCTGAAAAATCGACTAGCCACCAGACCGGGCTGGAGGAAAGAGGACGGCGACAGCGGGAGTGTGTGGAGCGGGTGAAGGGAATCGAACCCTCGTCTTAAGCTTGGGAAGCTTCTGCTCTACCATTGAGCTACACCCGCCGCGGGCTTGATCGTAAATCCGGAGACTTGGCGTTTGCAAGCTCGTATTCTCCTGCCGTCCACCTCATCTCCTGCCGTACACCCTAAGCTCTATCTGAAAAATCGGCGAGCGATGGCCAGACAAGGCAAAAACTGACGAAAAAGCGGAGTTTACGAGGTGTAAATGAGCATTTTGAGTCAGTTTTTAACGCCGTATGGGCGAGCGCAGGCATTTTTCAGACAGAGCGTAGCGTCTACCGGCAAGAGAGAGCCCGGCCCTCCTGACGAGGGCCGGGCTCTCAATCAGCCTGCGCCTGACCGGCTGACGGTTCGGGAATCGCTGATCCCGCTTCCCTGGCACTTCCTTCCCTGGAGGTTTTCCCTGATGTCGTCCCTGACCAACAACCGACGCCTGAACAATTCAGTCGTCATCTGGTAGAAGGCATCCACTGAGCAACCACACGATTTTGCACACACACCGGTGATTTTAAAATCTACCCGAGTTAATTAAAAAGGAAGTATTCGGTAGCAATTTGTAACGAAGGCTTGGAGCAGAAAGCGGGAAACGAACGGGCGACGGTAGCGGCAAAAGCGCAAAGCAACGATAAATAAGACCCATAAAAAAATCCCCGACCGAAGTCGGGGAACCAAGGATCTACAACGAACCGTCATCTTATCTTCTCTCCTGGGGAGAAAATAGATCGGATGATCCGATCTTTTGTAAATTATTGCCGACAGGTTTGTAAGATATTGCCGGCAAAATAGAATAAACCCTACCTTTTCCCTCGCTTTCGGCGACGGCTGGTTCATCACAGGCGTCCGTCAGACGACGTCACGCACCCGTTCCCAGGCATGCTCGAGATGTTCGCTCAAGGCCGCCACCAGGGCTGTCGCATCCCGTCGCTCGAGAGATTCGATCATGGATTCATGTTCGGCAACGGCCGCGGCCCACTTCTCCTCGCCTTCGTGCCCGATGAATCTCACCCGCTTGAGTTTCGACTGGAGTGAGCCATGAACCTGGATCAGGGATTCATTATGGCTCAGCGCAACGATGGCGGAGTGGATGCGTTGATTCGTCTTGTAGTAATCGAGACGATTGCCGTCGCGATAGTAATCCAGCATCTCGTCATGAAGCTTGCGGACCCCCGCGATCTCCTCGTCGCTCGCTTCGCCGCAAGCCAGGCGCCCCGCCAACTCCTCGAGCGTGCGGATCAGCACCAGCATGTCCTGGATATCCTTTGCCGAAAAGTGGCGAACCGAGGCACCGCGCTGCGGCGTCAGTTCCACCAGCCCTTCACTGGCCAGATAGCGCAGCGCCTCTCGCAGCGGCGTCCGCGAGACGCCGAGCCGTTCGCAAAGTGGTCCTTCGTAGATCCGCTTCCCCGGCTCGAGCTCGCCCTCGATGATCATGTCACGAAGATGGCTGGTGATCGCATCGTGAAGCGAGTGTCTGGCAATTGCGGAACGTGGCGACGTCGTGTCGGACATGGCTGATCTCTTCATGTATGGGGACTCGTTCGTCGAAATAGGCACCTGCTGGAATGTCTCGATTCAGCCGGGAGCCGTCCATGAGACACGGCCCTGCCGAACAGCATGGAGACATCATACTGCGCTTGCCGACGCCTTCGCCTCAATACCAACGTATAATGTATACATTTTGATTTTAAGCGCAATCTCCTTTCAACCGGGCACGCCGCCTCAGAGACCAGGAGATATCATGACGCCTTCACCCTCGCGCAAAGACGCTTCCGAGTTGCCGGTCATCGCCCTGGCGATGGGCGATCCTGCCGGCATCAGCCCCGAGTTGACGGCCAGGCTGGCAGCGGACGATACCGTCAACCGGGCCGTCCGCCTGGTCATCATCGGCGATCGTCGAATATTCGACGAAGGCGCACGCATCGCCGGCCTCTCGCCGCCACTCCATGTCGTCGACGGACAAAGTCCGCTCGAGGGTCTGGCGACCGCACCGGCCTTTCTCGATCTCGCCAACCTGGCGCTGGAAGCGGTCGATCAGGGCCAGGCCACCCCGGCCGGCGGTGAATTCGCCTCGGCCAACTTCCGCCGCGCGCTCGCACTGGCCAATGAGGGTCAGGTCGATGCGGTCTGTTTCACCCCGTTCAACAAGAAAGCGATGCGTTATGCCAACCCCGGCTACGACGACGAGATTCGCTTCGTGGCGGACGCCATCGGCTTCGACGGCAAAGCCCGCGAGTTCAACATTCTCGAATCGGTCTGGAATGCACGGGTCACTTCCCACATCCCGCTGAAAGACGTCGCCGCGGCCCTGAGCCCGGAGTCGATCGTCGACGAGCTGACTCTGACTCACCGCTGCCTTCAGCAGGCCGGACATGATCGTCCGCGTATCGCCGTTGCCGGTCTCAACCCCCACGCCGGCGATGGCGGCAGCTTCGGCATGGAGGAGATCGACATCATCGAGCCGGCGATTCGGCGCGCGCGCGAACAGGGGATGGACGTCGAAGGCCCCTTCCCCGCCGACACCGTCTTCCTCCGCGCCGTGAAGGAGGGGTTTCACGCGGTGCTGACCATGTACCACGACCAAGGCCAGATCGCGATGAAGATGATGGGGTTCGACAGCGGCGTGACGATGCTCGGCGGCCTTCCGTTCCCCGTCTGCACCCCGGCCCACGGTACGGCCTACGACATCGCCGGCCGCGGCATCGCCGACCTCGGTGCCTCCCGACAGGCGCTGCTGCTTGCCGCACGCATGGCGGGCCAGGCGCGCAGGACGGGCGTCTGAAGTTTCAACGCCACGGGCGGTTGCCGGTGGCGGTGAAGGGTAGTGGAAGTCCGATTCAACGAGACAGCTCACGAGCGACACCCACAAGAGCAACAACGCGAGAACCGACAGGAGAAACGCCATGTACAAGCGCACCCCCCTTTCCGCCCATCAGCTCAAGCCTCTGGCCCTGTTCTTTGCCGCACTCACCGTTTCCGGGAGCGCGCTGGCCTGGCAACCGGAGCGCCCCGTCGAGTTCGTGGTGACCTCCGGCGCCGGTGGCGGTACCGATACCTTCGCACGCACCGTGCAGTCGATCATCGGCAAGCACAAGCTGATGGACGAGTCGATCATCGTCTCCAACAAGGGCGGTGGCAGCGGCGCCGAGGGCTACGTCTATTCGGCCTCTTCCAAGGACGACCCCTACAAGCTGACATTCGGCACCAACAACGAGTACCTGCTGCCCGAGGTCGGCGAAATGCCCTACGCCGCCGAGGATCTGCAACCGGTGGCGGCCATGGCCATGGACGAATTCCTGATCTGGGTGAACGGCGATGCCGACTACGCCAGTGCCAAGGATTTCATCGACGCCGCCAAGCAGAATCCCGGCAAGATGCAGTTCGCTGGCAGTCAGTCCAAGGACACCGACCAGACGCTGGTCAGCATGATCGAGGAGGCCACCGGGGCCGATTTCCGCTACGTGCCCTTCAACGGCGGTAGCCAGGCGCTGGTGCAGCTGGCCGGCGGCCACGTCGACGCCAACGTCAACAACCCCAACGAGAACCTCGGCCAGTGGCAGGCCGGCATGGTCAAACCGCTGTGCGTGTTCAGCCCGGAACAGCTGCCCAAGGGCGAGCCTGTCTACGAAGACAAGGGCTGGGGCGATATTCCCACCTGCATCTCCCAGGGTATCGACATCAGCGAATACCGCATGCCGCGGACCGTCTGGCTGCCGGCCGACGCGCCCCAGGAGGCGGTGACCTACTACCAGGAGCTGCTCAGGAAGGTCAGCGAGACCCCCGAGTGGAAGGATTACACCACCCGGACCGTGCAGACCAGTCAGTTCCTGACCGGTGACGAGCTCGAGCAGTACATCGATGACAACGCCGAGACCGTCAGGAAGGTATTCGAACAGGAAGGCTGGAACGCGTCCTGAGCCCACGCCGGCGGGCAGCCACTGGCGCCCGCCACGCCTCGGAGGGAATCAGCATGACCCACAACGGCATTTCCCGTTACAGCATGGAGATCGCCACGGCGTTGCTGACCGGCGGAATCGGTCTCGCGATCTGCTACGGCGCCTGGCAGGTCGGTACCGGGTGGACCCCGAGCGGTCCGGACTCAGGCTACTTTCCGTTCTGGATCGGCGTGCTGATCGTTGCCGGTAGCGTCGTCAACCTGCTGCGCACGATCGTCGGGCATCGCCACAAGGACGAGATATTCTTGGACGCCGCCAGGCTCAAGTCCCTCGCCCGATTCGTCCTGCCGATCCTCGGCTTCGCAGTGGTCTCGCTACTGCTGGGGCTCTATGTCGGGACCACGCTCTACGTGCTGTTCGCCATGCGTCTTCAGGGCCATTACGCCTGGTGGAGATCGCTGGCCAGCGGCGTGGCGATCAGCGTCTGCTTCTACCTGCTGTTCGAACTCGTATTCCAGGTGCCGCTGCTGAAAGGCCCCCTGGAGCACGCGTTCGGCATCTACTAAGCGCCCGTCTTCAGGGGATCGCACCATGAACAACCTATCACTGCTGATGGATGGCTTTGCCACCATCCTGACCTGGAATCATCTGCTGATCATGGTGATTGGCGTGATGCTGGGCATGCTGGTCGGCGTGCTGCCGGGGCTGGGCGCCCCCAACGGCGTGTCGCTGCTGCTGCCGCTGACTTTTACCATGGACCCGGTCTCGGCCATCATTCTGCTGAGCTGCATGTACTGGGGGGCGCTGTTCGGCGGCTCCACCACCTCGATCCTGTTCAACATCCCGGGAGAGCCTTCGTCTGTCGCCACGACCTTCGACGGCTACCCGATGGCGCGCAACGGCGAGGCGACCCGCGCGCTGACCCTGGCGTTCATGTCCGCCGGCCTCGGTGCGCTCGCCGGCGTGGTCATGATCACGCTGCTGGCCAGTTCGGTGGCCCAGTTCGGACTCAGGTTCTCCTCGCCGGAGTACTTCGCGGTCTACTTCCTGGCGTTCTGCAGTTTCATCGGCATGAGTTCCAGCGCGCCGTCGAAGACGCTGGTCTCGATGATGCTGGGACTGGCCTTCGCCACGGTGGGAATGGATAGCGTCTCCGGCGGGCTGCGCCTGACCTTCGGCATTCCCGATCTGGTCAAGGGCATCAGCTTCCTGGTCGCGGTCATGGGGCTGTTCGGGATCGCCGAACTCATGGTCACCACCGAAGAGGGCCTGAGCTTCAATGGCATCAAGAGCCGCATCCGGGTCCGGGATATCCTGCGCACCATGGCGGAGCTGCCGCGTTACTGGGCATCGCTGATCCGCAGCATCCTGATCGGGATCTGGATGGGCATCACACCCGCCGGGCCGACCGCCGCCTCGTTCATGAGTCACGGCATCGCCAAGCGCTTCTCCCGGCATCCAGAACGCTTCGGCAAGGGCGAGCCCAACGGCATCGTCTCGCCGGAAGCGGCGGACCACTCCGCGGGGACCTCCGCGCTGCTGCCGATGCTGGCACTCGGCGTGCCGGGTTCGGCAACAGCAGCGGTGATGATGGGCGGGTTGATGATCTGGGGACTGACGCCGGGGCCGATGCTGTTCATCACCCGCCCCGATTTCGTGTGGGGACTGGTCGCCAGCATGTACCTGGGCAACGTGGTCGCGGTCATCCTGGTCCTGTCGACGGTACCGCTCTACGCCTCGATCCTGCGGGTGCCCTTCGCCATCATCGGCCCGGTGATCGTGGCGGTCATCTTCACCGGCGTCTACCAGGTCGCCAACTCCACCTTCGATTTCTGGCTGCTGCTGTTCTTCGCCCTGCTGGGTTACCTGTTCAAGAAGCTCGACTACCCGGTCGCCCCGCTGGTGCTGACCATGGTGCTCGGTCATCGCGCCGAGGAAGCCTTCCGTCAGTCGATGGTGATGTCAGACGGCTCGCTGACCGTGTTCTGGTCCAACTCGCTGGTGACCACGATCATGGGGCTCGGGGTGTTGATGCTGGTGTGGCCGCTGTTCTCCCGCATGCTGGGACTGAGAGGCTGGCGCCGGCGGCTGCATCGCCAGCAGCCACAGGCCTCGAAGCCGGCAACACCCGACTCGCGTCCCTGAGACAAGGAACTACCGATGCATCTCTCCCACTATCTCGCTGGTGACGCCCCGATTCGCTGCTGCGTGATCGGCTCGGGTGGCTTCGGCCGCAGCTTCATCCTCCACGCACGACATCTGGCAGCCGTGGAGGCGCGCGTGGTGATCGACCTGGATCCGGCGCTCGCGGCCAAGGCACTGGTCGACGCCGGTATCGAGTCGGCCCGAATCCGCCACTGCCGTACGCCGGCAGAAGCCAGCCGCGCCTGGGACCGAGGCGACTGGATCGTCGGCGACCGGCTGGAAGCCGTGATCGACCTCCCCCTGGACGTCGTCATCGAGGCCACCGGTCACCCCGAGGCCGGCGCCCGTCACGCCGCGCTGGCACTGGAGGCCGGCCACCATGTGGCCCTGGTCACCAAGGAGGTCGACAGCGTGGTCGGCCCCGGCCTGGCGGCCATGGCCCGCAAGCGCGGCTGCGTGATCAGCCCGGTGGATGGCGATCAGCCGGCGCTGGCGATCGGCCTGATCAGTTGGGCCGAAACGGTGGGCCTGGAGATCCTCGCCGCGGGCAAGTCGAGCGAATACGACTTCGCCTTCGACCCATCGACGGAAACCCTGGCCAGCAATGGCAAGCGCATCGACGTCCGCGGCTTCGGGGAGCGCTGGGAGTTGCCCGCGGGGCTGGACAGCGAGGGTCACCGCCAGTGGATGGCGGATCGCGCCCGCCTGGCAGGCGCACTGCCGCAGCACGCGGTGCCGGACCTGTGCGAGATGGCGATCGTCGCCAACGCGACCGGCGTGATGCCGGATCGTCCATCACTGCACTACCCCATCGCCCGTCTCGGCGAGATCGCCGACCTGTTCGTGCCGGCTGCCGACGGGGGCCTGTTGACGCGAACGCCGGCGCTGGAGGTCTTCCACTGCCTGCGGCGGCCGGACGAGTTCAGTCTTGCCGGCGGCGTATTCGTGGTCGTGCGCGGCCATGATCGCGCCAGTTGGCAGATGCTGGCCGAGAAAGGCCATCTGGTCGGCCGGCGCGGCGACAGCGCGATGCTGCCGCTGCCCCGCCACCTGCTCGGGCTGGAAGCCGCCACCACCCTGCTGGAAATGGTACGCCGCGGCGTTCCCAGCAGCGTCGCCCAGCCGAGGCCTCATGTCGACCTGATCGCCGTGGCTGGATCCAACCTGAGCGAAGGCACCACGCTCACCGCCCATGGCCACCATCACAGCATCGACCGCGTATCGTCGGCGCTGGTGCCGGCCAGTCCGCTCGGCGACGACGCGCCACTGCCCTACTATCTCGCCGCCAACCGGGTGTTGATGCGCCCGGTCCGCGCTGGTGAGCCCATTCGCCTGCGCGATGTCGCCATCGACGAAAGCTCATCGCTGTGGAAGCTGCGCCAGGATCAGGACGCGCTGTTCTTCGCCGACGCCATGACATCGACCCACGCCACTATCGAGCCCCCCAGAATCGAGGCCCCCAGATGACCACCGATCTTGCCGACTGGCCCATCGCTGCTGCCATGCTGCCGTTCTCCAACCGTCTGCCGGACGGCTCTCCGCTGCAGACGGCCAGCGCCGAGCAGTGGCACCCGCTGTTCCAGGAGATCGCCGAGGCCGGTTTCGATCACGTCGATCTCTCCGACAACTGCTTTCGTCCCGGCGACATGCCGGACGACCAACTGGACGCTCTCGCCAGCGTGATCAAGTCGGCGCGCCTGAAACCCAGTTCGATCTCGGTGGTGCGCTCGAGCGTGATCGACGAGCACCATGGCGACGACCATCTGGCCTATAGCCATCGCTCGCTGGAGGCCGCCGCCAGACTCGGCATCGGTACCGTCTCGATCGGCCTGCACCGGCCACTTACCGAGGCCCAGCGGCGACAGCTCTGGTTCTGGACCGTGGCGGGTCACCGCGACGATCCCGACGATCGGGCGCAGTGGCAGAAGGCGGTGTCGCGAATCCGTGAACTCGGCCAGCACGCCGCCGAACTCGGTATCGTGCTGTCGCTGGAGATGTACGAGGATACCTATCTCGGCAGTGCCGATTCGGCGGTGGCCATGGTCGAGGAGATCGGCCTGGCCTCGGTGGGGTTGAATCCGGACATCGGCAACCTGATCCGGCTGCACCGGCCGGTGGAGCCTTGGCTCGATGCCATGCGAAAGGTGCTGCCGTGGTCGAATTTCTGGCATGCCAAGAACTACATGCGCGACGAGGACGCCGAACGAGATCATTATGTCGCCTTCCCCGCGCCGATGGAGAGCGGCCTGATCGATTATCGCCAGGCGATGAAGCTCTCCGTCGAGGCCGGCTTCCGCGGGGTGATCTGCCTGGAGCACTATGGTGGTGACGGCCTCAGCGTCTGCGCCGCCAACCAGCGCTATCTACGCGACCGGGTCCTGCCCGCCTGTCGTCACGTCACGCCGGGCGCCAGTCGGGTCAGGCAGCCGCGCCGAGACTGACGCCCCGCCACTCACCTCGCGGGCAGCTATGCTGACGCCAACCGGTTGCCCACGAGGTCCGCATGAACGCCAGCCATCTCGAACACGCCATCATCGCTGTCGCCTTTCAATGCCTGCTGTGGCCACTGGTCGGTCGCTGGGTGGGTGGATCGTTGATCATCGCGGTGTTTCTCGGGCGGGAGGTCGCCCAGCACGAGTATGCCGGCGGGGGGCCGAACGCGGTCGGCTATTTCTACGGAGTGGTTCACCACTGGTCGCAGGACTCGAGCCTCGATGTCCTCTCCCCGGCTGCCGCCTGCGTCCTGCTGGCGCTGATCGTCCCCGGCAGCCCGTTGTGGCGAACGCTGCAAGCCCGGCGAACGAATGCCCTCGGTCGCGGTCAACCGTGAACAGATCTCCAGGAGATATTCCATGGGACTTCGCTTTCGTCGCGTGCTGCGGCTGGCCCCAGGGCTACGGATTCGGCTCGACGGCCAGGGTCCGACGCTCTCGATCGGCCCCCGCGGCGCCAACCTGAATGTCAGCCGGCGCGGCATTCACAGCCATGCGGGCATCCCCGGATCCGGCATCTATCACCGGCAAGCTTTATGGAAACGAAGATCGCGGACGGGAAAAGCGGACAAGCATCGAAAAAAGCCCGGCCCGTAGGCCGGGCAAGTACGCAGGGGATAGTCCCCGGCGCCATTATCGATCGGCGGGCGCGCCCCATCGGGTTGAATTGTCTCGTCAATCCGAGGGAGATTGCGCCAGCGACCGGCTATTCGCCCAAGGCAAATTCGAGCCCCATGTCGACATGCAGCGCGGTCGTGTCATAGAGCGGCAAGTCGCAATCCTGCTGCCGGAGCAGCAGGGCAATTTCCGTACACCCCAGAATCACGCCCTGCGCGCCCTGGGCCTGGAGCCTGGCGACGATCTCCCGATAGACTTGCCGCGATGGTTCGGTGATTACGCCATGAACCAGTTCCTCGAAGATGATCCGATGAACGCTGTCCCGATCTTCCCGAGTCGGCACCAGGCAGGAGATGCCATGCTCGTCGAGTAGTCGGCCCCGATAGAACTCCTGCTCCATCGTGAAGCGCGTCCCCAGCAAGCCGACCTGCTCGACCCCGGCGGCACGCAATCGTGAACCGGTGCCATCGGCAATATGAAGAAAGGGGATGCTCAGTGCCGACTCGATCGCGTCGGCCACCTTGTGCATGGTGTTGGTCGCCAGCAACAGGCACTCGGCGCCTGCGGCCTCGACCTGACGGGCCGCCAGCGCCAACTTGTCCCCTGCCTTGTCCCAATCGCCACTTTGCTGCAGCGCCTCGATCTCGGCAAAGTCGACGCTGACCATCGCGATCCTCGCCGAGTGATACCCGCCGAGGCGCTCGCGCACGCCCTCGTTGAGCATGCGGTAGTAACTCTGGGTGGACTCCCAGCTCATGCCGCCCAGTACACCAATGGTTTTCATCCCGACCCCCGCGTGGCCTCTCCTCGAGACTTCAATCATACCGTCTTTGGATCGTGACGGGGCTCGACGACACCGGGGAATGCTCGGCTTTTCCTTTCCCCCAGGGCCCTATTCCGGACATGAAAAAGCCGGCTACTCGAGCCGGCTGATTCAGAATTCGTGGCGGAGGGGGAGGATGGGCGTCGCTACGCTCCGCCGCCCGGCGCTACGCGCCTTGGCTCGAACCGGAGGGTTCTCATCACCTCCCCCACCTCGCGCTTTATGCCGTACATGAAAAAGCCGGCTACTCGAGCCGGCTGATTCAGAATTCGTGGCGGAGGGGGAGGGATTCGAACCCTCGAAGCCTTTCGACTTACACACTTTCCAGGCGTGCTCCTTCGACCACTCGGACACCCCTCCGCATTGTCGTCCTTCCCGTGGCGGCCTTGCCGCTGCGTTCAGAACGGCGCACATAGTAACGAGCTAAACCCGTGATCGCAAGCCGTTTTTCCTTTTCCGACGACCTTTTACGATCTCTCCGCAACGGAGAGCTCGGCGCTAGCGCCACCGCTCCAGATACGCCTCCGGGTCACGCACCGGCGCATCGGGGTAGCGCCCGCCGACATGGCCAAGGTAGAGATAGCCGACCAGCTCTTCATGCTCGCCGAGACCGAGGCCGCGCCAGACGGTCCTGTCATGGGCGTAGGTGCCGGTGCGCCACATCGCCCCAAGCCCTTGCGCGAAAGCCGCGTAGAGCATGGCATGGGCCGCGCAGCCGGCCGAGATGAGCTGCTCGACCGGCGGCACCTTGGGCAGATCCGGCGTGATGCGCGCGATCACGGCGATGATCATCGGCGCCCGCTTGGGTTTCTTGCGGGCGGCGTCGAGGCTGCCGTCATCGATATGCGGGTTGGCCTGATAATCGGATCGGGCGAACAGCTCACCCAGCCGATCGAGCCCCTCGCCGCTGATCTCGATGAAGCGGTACGGCGTCATTTCCTTGTGGTCAGGCGCCCGCAGTGCGGCACGGTAGATGGCGTCGAGCTGCTCGGCGGTTGGTGCCGGCGCGGCCAGCTTGCCCATCGAGCGACGCTGGTGCAGTAGCGTCATGGCATCCATGTCTGACTCCTCTGAGACATCGGTGGTGAAACGCGGCGGATCGCCCGACTCTACGTCAAAAGCGCTACTGCCGCAGCAGCCGCGCCGGCAGCTCCGGCGTCCAGCCCGGCGTGGCCCGCCACGGGTTGATGTCGAGCCCGCCGCGGCGCATGTAACGCGCCATCACCAGCAGCTCCTGCGGGCGGCAGCGCGCCATCAGGTCGACGAAGATGTGCTCGACGCAGTGCTCGTGAAAATCCTGGTGCTGGCGATAGGAGACGAGGTAGCGCAGCAACGCAGCCCGATCGAGTCGCGGGCCACGATAGGCGATCAGCACACTGCCCCAATCCGGCTGCCCGGTGACCGGGCAGTTGGACTTGAGCAGATGCGAATGCAGCGTCTCCTCGACGACATCGCTCTCGTCGCAGGCGAGCAGACCCGGCGCCGGCGTGTAGCGATCGATGGCGACATCGAGATCGTCGATGCACTCACCCGGCAGCGGCGCCGGCGCGAGCGCGGCGTCGTCGACACCGAACAGCTCGACGGTGACCGGGGCACCGGCCGCGACGCTCAAGTCCCGTTGCAGCAGCTCGATCACCGCGTCACGCCCGGCGAACGTGGTCTGGTTGAAGCCGTTGAGGTAGAGCTTCCAGGATTTGGATTCGATCAGGCAGGGCGAATCCGCCGGCAGCCGGAAGCGCGCCACCGCGACCACCGGCTTGCCGCGCGGGTCGAGCCAAGAGAGTTCGAAGGCCCACCACTCGTCGCCACCGACGAACGGCAGTGACGACGCCTCGATCCCCAGCGGCGCCCGGTTGGCGGCACGTTCGATGGGGAACAGCAGCGACGCATCGTAGCGGTCGGGATAGGCGGACTCGCGTCCGAGCGGCGCGTCGACCAGCGTCCCAGGACGATCCTGACTCATGACCGAATCCCCTTGCCGCGGTTGAGCATCCACAGCGCCAGGCACCAGAACGCCACGATGAAGGCGGCGATGGCGATCAGCGCCCCGCTCACCGGAATGTCGGAGATGCCGAGGATGCCGTAGCGGAAGGCGTTAACCATGTAGAGGATCGGGTTGATCATGGTCACGTTCTGCCAGAACTCCGGCAGCAGGTCGATCGAGTAGAACACGCCGCCCAGGTAGGTCAGCGGGGTGAGCACGAAGATCGGGATGATCGAGATATCGTCGAACTTCTTGGCCAGCAGCGCATTGATGAAGCCGCCGATCGAAAACAGCAACGCGGTCATCACCACCACCATCAGGGTCAGGAACGGATGGTGCAGGTCCAGATGGGTGAAGAACAGCGATACCACCGTCACGATCAGCCCGACGCCCAGCCCGCGTGCGGCGCCGCCGATGACGAAGCCGGCCAGGATGACCCAGTTGGGCATCGGCGAGACCATCATCTCCTCCACGCTGCGCTGGAACTTGTTGGAGAAGAACGATGACGCCACGTTAGAGTAGCTGTTGGTGATCACCGACATCATGATCAGGCCGGGCACGATGTAGGACATGTAGGAGATGCCGTGCATCTCGCCCACGCGGGAGCCGATCAGGTTGCCGAAGATGATGAAGTACATCGTCATGGTGATGGAGGGCGGCACCAGCGTCTGCGGCCAGATCCGCAGGAAACGGCGTACTTCCTTGACCACCATGGTCCAGAGAGAAATCAGCAGTTGCCGGGTATTCAAGACGCCGTCTCCTTGGCCTGGGCGGATGTTTCGGATGGACCGTCGATGCCTGTCGTGGCATCCGGCTGCGAGGTCATCGACACGAACAGCTCTTCCAGACGGTTGGCACGATTACGCATCGACAGCACCCGTACGCCCTGAGCGGTCAGTTGCTGGAAGGCATCGTTGAGATCGGTGCCCTTGCGCACGGAGAGCGCCAGCTGGTGCGAATCGACCCGCTCGGCATCGAAGCCCTCGATCCTGGGGGCGACGTCCAGCGGCTCGGCAAGATCGAGCAGGAAGGTCTCGGTATCCAGTTCGGTCAGCAGGCCTCGCATCGAGGTGTTCTTGATGATCTCGCCCCGGTTGATGATGGCGATATTGCGGCACAGGCTCTCGGCTTCCTCGAGATAGTGCGTGGTCAGGATGATCGAGGTGCCCTCCTCCTCGTTGATCCGGCGCATGTACTCCCACATGCTGCGACGCAGCTCGATATCCACCCCGGCGGTGGGTTCGTCGAGAATCAGCAGGCGCGGCCGGTGGATCAACGCTCGCGCGATCATCAGACGACGTTTCATGCCGCCCGAGAGCATACGGGCGGAGCCGTTGCGCTTGTCCCACAGGCCGAGGTCCTTCAGCAACCGGTCGCAACGCGGTCGGGCCTCCTTCACCGGCATGCCATAGTAGCCCGCCTGGGTCATGACAATATCTTCGACCTTCTCGAACTGGCTGAAGTTGAACTCCTGCGGCACCACGCCAAGCGCGTACTTCGCCTTGGCAAAATCCTGGTCGATGTCGATGCCGAATATCTTCACCTGCCCCGCCGTCTTCTGGACCAGCGAACAGACGATGCCGAGCGTGGTGGACTTGCCCGCGCCGTTGGGGCCGAGCAGTGCAAAGAAATCGCCCTGAGCGACATCGAGATCGATGCCCTTCAGGGCCTCAAAACCATTACCGTAGACTTTGGTCAGCCCGCGGATGGACAGTGCCGGTTCTGCCATCAGGGATTCCTGCCGTATGTGATAGATCGGGATTCACGAAAATCGTGTGAGACTGAAGAGCCAGGCAATATGGGGGCGATTCATCGCGCTTCAATCTTTAGCAGACGAATCAACCATGCTGCGTCAGCGATCCTCCGATAACCGCCGCCCATGGCGATCGCGCGGGGGAAACCGACGTGAAGCCGCACGGAATCGTCGACGCATCTTCTCCGCCCGGACGGCTCAGGCCTTTCGAGGACGATAAAGCAGACACGCAAAAGAAAAGAGAAGCGTCATGGACGCTTCTCTTTTCGGAATCTGGAGCGGGAAAGGAGATCGACCGGGCTGGCGTTCCAGCGGACCGGCGTTCTAGCTCACGACCCTCGGCCACGCTTCAAGATTCTCTAAAACTGGAGCGGGAAAGGAGATTCGAACTCCCGACCCTCGCCTTGGCAAGGCGATGCTCTACCACTGAGCTATTCCCGCTGAATGATGTCGAGACCTGAGTCCGACGCGATGATCGTGGCGGATCATCGAAGTGGCGTCCCATAGGGGGTTCGAACCCCTGTTACCGCCGTGAAAGGGCGGTGTCCTGGACCACTAGACGAATGGGACGCAATGGAG
>NZNW01000034.1 GCA_002695065.1 Salinicola sp.
ACAGGATGACATCGTCGCCGCGATCGACTGGATCGCGAGCCAGCCATGGTGCGACGGCAACGTCGGCATGATGGGAATCTCCTGGGGCGGGTTCAATTCGCTGCAGGTGGCCTCTCGTCAGCCTCCGGCGTTGAAAGCGATCATCGCCGTCGGTGCCACCGTCGATCGCTATCACGACGACGTGCACTACAAGGGCGGCGCGATTCTCAACGAGCATTTTGGCTGGGCAGCGTCCTCGCTCTCGTTCATGTCCCGGCCACCCGACCCCATGCTTCGTCCGGACTGGCGAGAGCTCTGGTGTCATCGGCTGGAGCGTCAACCCTTCGTCGCCGAGAACTGGTTCTCCCACCAGACTCGTGACGACTACTGGCGACACGGCTCGGTCTGCGAGGATTACTTGCGCTTGAAGACGCCGATCCTTGCCGTCGCCGGCTGGGCGGACGCCTATGTCAACTTCGTCGCCGAGCTGCTCGAGCACGCCGATTGTCCGCGCCTGGGGATCGTGGGGCCCTGGCCTCACGCCTATCCGCATGTCGCCATACCGGGGCCGACGATCGGTTTCCTCCAAGAGGCGCTGCGCTGGTGGGATCACTGGCTCAAGGGGGTCGATCGCGGGATCATGGACGAGCCCAGCTATCGCATCTACTGTCAGCAATTCGCCAACGCCGACAACCGCGCGCGCAACATGCCGGGCGAATGGTTGGCGGAGCCGGCGTGGCCAAGCCCGACCGTCGAACCGCAGACTTGGCATCTGGGCGATGGCCGTCTGGCACTCGCCGCAGAGCTGGCGTCCGCCCCGTCTTCGCGGTCCCGAACGAGACTCGACGCGCCCCAGGACACGGGATGGCAGTGCGGCGAGTACATCCCGCACTGCAGCGGCGCGGAGATTGCCGGAGATCAGCGCCTCGACGACGCCCGCTCACTGTGTTTCGACAGAACGATCGGCGATGACGGACTGGTCGTCCTGGGCCGTCCGGCGTTGACGCTGCGGGTCAGCGTCGACCGTCCCCAGGCGAACCTGATCGTGCGTCTCTGCGACGTCGCCCCGGATGGCACCTCCCAGCGCGTCTCCTACGGGGTCCTGAACCTGTGTCACCGCGACAGCCACACCGCACCCAGCGCCGTGCCCGTCGACACTCCTCAGGAAGTGACCGTCACGCTCAATCAACTCTGTCACCGGTTTCTGCCCGGCCAGCGGCTGCGAATCTCGATTACCACCGCTTACTGGCCGCTGATCTGGCCAAGTCCAGGTGCCGTGACATTGACGCTGGATGAGAGCTCCAGCCGGCTGGAGCTCCCCATCCGGCGCGATAACGGGCTACCGGCGCCGACCTTCGAACCAGCGGTCTACGCAGGACCGGTACAGCATCGGATCAGCCGCGCCGGCGACAATCAGCGCGCCATCAGAAAATCGCTGGAGGACGACTGGACCCAGCACGAGATCGTCGATGACTTCGGCGAGATCACCTATGACCACGGATTGGTCAATCGTGCCCGCGCCGACGAGCGCTACGGTATCGATCCATCCGACCCGGCAACGGCTCGCATGAGCAAGAACTGGGTTCAGCACTTCCAGCGTGGCGAATGGGAAGCCCGCACCGAGACCCGGGCAGAGCTTCAGTGCGATACCGAAGGGTTCTATCTCGAAGCGACGCTGAAGGCCTTCGCGGGCGACGACTGCGTGGTGGCGAGGCACTGGAGAAAGCGCATCCCCCGGCACTGCGTCTGAGGCCTGGAACGCTTTCGGCGGGGGCATTCGCGCCGCATGTCAGGCCGATTCGTCTCGGAGCTGCGCCTGGAGCAGTGACGCCACCAGACGAGTATTGGCATCCCGGTGCGTCGGCATGGCAAAGCGGGCCCGGGCAATGTCCCGGCGGTCGATGACCGCACTGACGATGCCCTGCCCCGGGTCGGCAGTCGCCATGGGATGACCGTCGACACCGACGATACAGCTACCGCCCCAGAAGCGCCCGCCCCTCTCGTCGCCATCACGATGTGCCATCACGACAGGGGTAGCGTAGACCATGGCATAGAAGCGAAGGCAGGCAAGCCAGTTGGCGGCATCGTCGAACTCTCCCTCCACCATGCCCAGCGCCGAGTTGATCGGGGTGACGATCAGGTCGGGTCGCTTGAGCATCGCGGCATGGGCCAGGCCGGGATTCCACAGATCCGCACAGATCATCACGCTGGACGTCAGCCCGCCGGCCTCGACCTGGGTCAGTCGACCGCCGTGGCTGAACAGCTTTCCCTCCTCGTGACCGCCGTAGGTACACAGGTTGATCTTGCGATGCACGGCGACGACCCGTCCCTGTCTCAAGCAAGCCGCCGCGTTGGCGTATTCACCAGGTGAAAGGGCTTCGACCAACCCCACAATGGTCAGCATGTCACCACTCTCGCGGGCCAGATCGACGAGCCTTGGATCGTCGGCAGCCATGGCGACATCGGCAACCGCGGGCCCGAGGTTGTAGCCGGTTAGAGAGAGTTCGGGAAAGGCCAGCAGATCGAGTCGGCGTCGGCGACCCTCGCGGATCATCTCGCGGTGCAGCTCAACGTTGGCCTCGACATCGCCAAGATGACAGTTCATCTGCGCAGCACCGACGTGATAGCGGGAAGATATGGCCATGGCGTGGTCCTCGGACGTCAACGGAGAGCCAGGCCAACATACGTGAAGCTTCCATTGCATTGCAAAATAGGTCTATGAGCATCGAGCATCGATCACATTGAACATTACAATGCCGCTCTTCGGACGATGGCCGTCCCGAGCATGTTATTATCATCGGCATAATATGAATTTATAAAAATAACCGTCACTCCAGACAACTTCTCACGTCACAATTTGCCGACTTTCTGGCAATAACTAGAGGAATTGCCTGTGGAACTCCTTCAATACACCCTTGATAATCTGGGGCTACTGGGCACTCGCACGCTCGAACACATCTCGCTGGTCGGCGTCGCCGTCGGGATCGCGACGTTGACCGGTGTTCCCATCGGCATCGCGATTACGCAGAACGAGCGAGTCGCCAAGGCCGTGCTCTACATCGCCTCGATCATCGTCACCATCCCTTCGGTGGCCCTGTTCGGCGTGATGATTCCCATCCTGTCCCTCATCGGTCAGGGCATCGGTTATCTACCCGCAGTCATCGCCGTACTGCTCTACTCCCAGCTACCCATCATCCGCAACACCTATACCGCCATCCACAATGTGGATCCGGCACTCAGAGAGGCAGCCCGCGGCGTCGGCATGAGCCACCGGCAGCGCCTGCGAATGGTGGAGATCCCGCTCGCGGTCCCGGTCATCATGGCAGGCGTACGTACAGCGGTCGTTCTCAATATCGGGGTCATGGCCATCGCGGCCTACATCGGCGCCGGCGGGCTAGGAACCTTCATCAGTCGCGGAATCTCGCAATCCGACCCCCGTCAGCTGATCGTCGGCGCGGTGGCGGTCAGTCTGCTGGCGATAATCGCCGACTATGCCCTGCTGGCACTGCAGAAGCACCTGACACCCAAAGGGATGTCCGTTTCCACTGCGGCGGCCTAGCCGGCAGTACCTCCGTTCTCGAGGCTGTTATCTGGAACTCATGGTCTCGGCGGTTCGCCAGGCCACCTAAGGACGAGCCATGATTCGATTGGACAATCTGACCAAGGTTTTCGACACGCCGGACGGCGCGGTAATCGCCGCCGATCACATCAGCATGGAAGTGCCCCAGGGGGAGATCTGCGTATTGCTGGGTCCTTCCGGGTGCGGCAAGACCACCACGCTCAAGATGATCAATCGGATCGTTCGCGCCACCTCGGGAAAGGTATTCCTCGATGGCGAGGATACCAGCGGCCTGAACACCGAAGACCTGCGCCGCAACATTGGCTATGTGATCCAGCAGATCGGCCTGTTCCCGAACATGACCATCGAGGAGAACATCACTGTTGTGCCCAAGCTGCTGGGTTGGGACAAGAACCGCTACAAAGCGCGTGCCCGCGAACTGATGGACATGATCGCGATGGACGCCGAAGCGTTTCTCAAGCGCTATCCCAGCGAGCTTTCCGGCGGCCAGCAGCAGCGTATCGGCGTCGCCCGTGCCCTGGCGGCCGATCCTCCGGTCATGCTGATGGACGAGCCTTTCGGCGCCATCGACCCGATCAACCGCGCCGTGATCCAGGACGAGTTCCTCAAGATGCAGGCGGCGCTGAAGAAGACGATCATGTTCGTCAGCCACGATATCGACGAAGCGATCAAGATGGGCGATCGCATCGCCATTTTTCGCGAAGGCAAGCTGGTTCAGTACTCCGAGCCGGATGAACTCTTGTCCGCCCCCAAGAACGCCTTCGTCGAGTCGTTCCTCGGCGAGGACAGGGCACTCAAGCGCCTGAACCTGGTCCGGGTTCGTGATGTCGTCAGTGACGATATCGGTACCGTCGACGTCACCGACACCCTGGCGACGGCCCGGGAGCGGATCGACTCTCATGGCTACCGAGACGCGATTCTCATGGTCGACGACCGTCGCCGCCCTATCGGTGTCATCTCTCGCGATACTACCGCCAGCCAACAGGGCTACTGCCGTGACCATACCCGCGGCTTGCCCGCCGTCGTGCATCTCGACGACGACCTCCGCAAGGTGGCGTCATTGATGTTCGCCCATGACACGACCTGGCTACCTTGCGTCGACGATGACGGGCGTCTCTGCGGACAGATCACGCAGCGGGACATGACCCATCATCTGGGCTCGCGCTACCGCTCGCGCCGTACGGCCCAACCGGTTATCGACGGCGATCGGCCGGCGGGGAGCTGAAACATGCCGATACGGTCGCTCTCCAGCGCGCTGAAACTCGGCGCGGTAATACTGATCTTTCTCGCCGGTGTCTGGGCCCAGGCCAGCGGCTTGGTCGACGACTTCCTATTCTACTGGCCCGATGTCAAATACCTATCGGTCCAGCACCTGTGGCTGACTCTGATCTCGGGCAGTCTGGCGATAATCGTCGCCGTGCCGCTGGGTATTTTGCTGTCGCGCCCCAGCATCTCGAAATGGGCGGAGTCGCTGATGCAACTGCTCAACGTCGGCACCACCATCCCCACGCTGGCGGTGCTGGCACTATCGATGAGTTTCCTGGGCATCGGTACCCTGCCGGCGGTGTTCGGCCTGTTCGTGGCGACGCTGCTGCCCATCGCCCGCAACACCTATGTCGGCCTGCGCAGCGTATCTCCAGCGTTGATGGAGGCCGCCGCCGGGCTCGGCATGTCGCCCACGCAGCGTCTACTTCGAGTCGAGTTGCCCAATGCGCTCTACGTCATTTTCGCCGGTATCCGTACCGCCCTGGCAATCAACATCGGGACGGTCCCGCTGGCCTTTCTGATCGGTGCCGGGGGGTTGGGAGAGCTGATCTTCACCGGCATCGACCTCTACGACACGGTAATGATGCTGTCAGGTGCGATTCCGACCGCGCTGCTGGCTGTGGGCGTCGACATCGCCGTCGCGCTGATCACTTTTCTGATCGTGCCCCGAGGCGTCAATCCCGGCCGTCAGCGCTGACGTCGCCGACTCGGACAACGCTATAGGCCCGATCATGACGACCCCAGATTTCACCACGAGGAGAGAACCGATGAAACACTTGATCACTGGACTTCTGGCAGCGACCGTTCTTGCATCCGGCGTCGCCCAGGCCGACATCACCGTGGGGGGCAAGAACTTCACGGAACAGCAGATCCTGGCCAGCATGACAGACCAGTATCTGCAGGCGCATGGCTATGACGTCGACAAACGCGCCGGGATGGGATCGGCCGTGCTGCGGCGTGCTCAGGAGAACGGCCAGATAGACCTGTACTGGGAGTACACCGGTACGTCGTTGATTACCTACAACGGCATCACCGAGAAGCTGTCCCCCGAGGAAACCTATCAAAAGGTCAAATCCCTGGATGCCGAGAAGGGGCTGGTGTGGCTCGATCCCTCCGACGCCAACAACACCTATGCCCTGACCATGCGCGCCGATGACGCCAGCGCGCGCGGCATCGAGTCCATTTCGGACTTGGCCAAGACGATCAATGATGGAGAAGCGCTCACCTTCGCCTCCAATGCCGAGTTCTACGCTCGCGAGGATGGCCTGCGTCCACTCCAGAAAGCCTACGGATTCGAATTCGGTCGCCCCAATATCAAGCGAATGGACTTCGGCCTGACCTTGCCGGCACTGCGTGACGAGCAGGTCGATGTATCGATCGCCTACTCCACGGATGGGCGCATTCCCGCCTACGGCCTGGTGACGCTGGACGATGACAAGAATTTCTTCCCCGCCTATGCGCTGACTCCGGTGGTGCGCCAGGAGACGCTGGAAGCCAACCCCGAACTGGCGGCGCAGATGAACAAGCTGTCGGCACTGCTCAATGATGACACCATGGCAAGTCTCAATGCCAGCGTCGACGTGGACCGCCAGAACATCGAGGATGTGGCAAAGGATTTTCTCGATCAGCACGATCTGCTGTAACGCCCGGCACCTGGTCATTCGACATTGAAGCCGCCGCCTCGGGCGGCTTCTCGACGAGAGGACGAGAGATGAATACCGCCCCCGACCTTCGCGTGGGCGCCGTCCAGATGAACGCGGCGCTGGGTGATCTCGAGGACAACGCCGACCGCCATCGCCATTGGATCGACGAGGCGCGCCGACGCCACCTCGACCTGCTGGTGTTCCCGGAACTGTCATTGACCGGATACGCCCTGGGCCCGCTTGCCGCCGGTGTGGCATGCTCACCGGACAGCGTCCTGCTGATGTCGCTGGCAGCGGCCTGCGGCGACATGCAGGTCATGGTCGGCTTCGTCGAATCCGCCAGCCCCGGCGAAATCTACAACGCGGTTGCCGTACTGCAGCGCGGCCGCGTGGTGGCCGTGCACCGCAAGCTGAACCTACCGACCTATGGCGGCCTCGAGGAAGGCAAGTGGTTTCATTCCGGCGAGCGGCTGACACTGACCGAGATCAACGAGCGGTGGCGGGCCGCGCCGCTGATCTGCGCCGACCTGTGGAATCCGGCTCTCGTCCATGCCGTCATGCTGCGGCGCCCGGAGATCCTCTGCGCGCCGATCAATTCGGCGTCGCAGATCGTCGCCCCCGGCTTCTCCAATGAGGATAACTGGCCGCTGACACTCCGCTTCCACGCGATGACCTACGGTACCCCCGTGATCATGACCAACCGCTACGGCCCCGAGGGCGAGCATCACTTCTGGGGCGGCAGCCGCATACTGGGGGCGCGGGGAGAGACCCTCGCCGAGGCCGCCCCGGGGGAGTCACTGATCGATGCCGAACTCTCCCTGGAGGCCATCGCCCGGGCACGTTTCGAGCTGCCGACACTTCGCGATGCCAATACGCCGCTGATTCTGGAGTTGTTGAAGCGGACGCCCTAACGCGATCAGGACCATTCACCATGTCCTATCTGGACCCCATCGACTGG
The DNA here is from genome assembly GCA_002695065.1 of Salinicola sp. Lineage (GTDB taxonomy): Bacteria > Pseudomonadota > Gammaproteobacteria > Pseudomonadales > Halomonadaceae > Salinicola. Next base: position 7,427 of record NZNW01000034.1, read on the forward strand.
ATTCATCGCTTCGAGCCCGGCGAGCTGGAGGTGCACCATTTGCACCAGTCCAAACGCTGTCTGCTGGATCTCATCGGCGTTGCCGCCGCCGCGACCCGGACCGAACTGGCCGGCATCGCCGCACGCTACGTTCGAACGCAGCACGGCGGCGGCCGACCGCTACTATTTACCCCCGGCAGCGCCTCGGAAACCGGCGCAGCACTGCACGGTGCCTGGCTGATCGATGCTTTCGATGCCCACGACGGCCAGGTGTTGACCAAAGGACATGCTGGCGTTGCCGTGTTGCCGGGACTGCTTGCCCATGCCGAGACCGAGAGATTGTCCGGACATGAGTTCCTCGGCCTGCTGACGCTCGGCTATGAAGTGGCCACGCGCGCCGGGATCGCCTTGCACGCCACCGCCTGCGACTACCACACCTCAGGGGCGTGGAACGCCATTGCGGTCGCCGCGCTCAGCTCGAAACTGCTGGACCTCGATCGTCGTCGCCTGCATGAAGCGATGGGCATTGCGGAGTTCTATGGGCCACGCAGCCAGATGATGCGCTGTATCGACCATCCGACCATGGTCAAGGACGGCTCCGGCTGGGGCGCGATGGGGGGCGTGGCAGCCAGCCTGCTGGCGCGAGACGGCTTCACCGGGGCGCCCGCCGTCACCGTTCTCGACGAGGCCGTCGCCGACATCTGGAACGACCTCGGCCGACGCTGGTATCTGCACGAACAGTATTTCAAGGCGTATCCGGTCTGCCGCTGGGCCCAGCCGGCGGTAGAATCGATTCTTTCCCTGCGAAACTCGATCGGTCATTCGGGCCGCATCGCACGGATCGACGTCCATACCTTCCATGAAGGCGCATGTCTGGCGACGGCCAACCCCGCTACCACCGAAGCAGCCCAATACAGCCTGCCCTGGCCAGTTGCCTGCGCAGCGGCCTCGGGGCGTGTCGATGCCGCTAGCGTCACCCGACTGCTGGCAGACCCCGACCTGAAGGCTCTGGCTCGCCGCGTTCATGTCCATCGTCATGACGACTACGATGCAAAATTCCCAGCGGAGCGCTGGGCGCATGCCACTGTCACGCTCGACGATGGCCGGGTGCTGGCCAGCGGGCCCTGCGAGGCTCGTGGCAATCCCACCAATCCCTTCAGCGACACCGAAATCGAGACCAAGTATCGCCAGTTGACGGAGCCGGTGCTCGGCAAGCGAGCGGATCCCCTCCTCGAGATCGTGATGACACTGGAGCAACGGCCGGCAAGTGATCTGCTACCTTGGTTAGGAGCGGCGGAGTAGCATCGCAACGGGAGCCGGTCGAGAGGATGTTGATGAGTCTGCCACTTTGGTGCCTGCTGACAACCGCCCTGCTGCCGTTCTGGCTGGCCTTCTGGGGCAGCAGTGTCAGGCGGCGTGAATTTGGGCGGATGGACAATCATCACCCGCGCCAGCAGTACGCGCGAATGGAGGGCCGAGGCGCCCGTCTCTGGGCGGCACAGCAGAATGCCTGGGAAGCCCTGGCCCTGTTCACCGCCGCCATCGTCGCCGTCGAGACAGTGGGGAGCGGCGGCTGGCTGGCGGATGTCGCCTGCGTCATCTTCGTGGTGGCCCGGATCGGCCATGGCCTCTGCTATGCGCTGGATCTGGCCACCCTGCGTTCGGCGATCTTCGTGGTGGGTTTTCTCGCGGTTCTGGCTCTGTTCGCCATCGCGCTGCTGTAAAGACCGAGCCCGGTTGGGCGCCTTGCACGATCATGATTGGCGCCAACTGCGCATGGGCGACGCCCTGACATCAAGTTTTCACTGAAGTCGCCGATACGATTTCCATCACGCCGCGTGAATGCATTTCGCCATTCAGCGCGATCGAGATCCACTTCATGCCCATTGATGACGATCCTCAGAGTGACCAGCCTCTCGATGCCGGAAGAACCGCCGGAGGGGCGACCTCGACCCCAGTGTCGTCGCGGCATTCGATGACCGGGGAAGGAACCCATCGCCTCTGGCTGCTGGAAGCGATGACAGCCGCCAGGGCCTCCTATTGGCGATGGTCGTCTCCGGACCGCGGCTTCCTGTGTGGCACGGCCGTGGGCGACACCGTCGAAACGCATGAGCAGATGTGGATCGACTGGTGGTCGCTGCTGAAGACGATGCCATCGACCGAGCGCCGCCGCTTGATCTCGCTCTGGCGGCGCATCAACGGCGGCGAGCAGAGTGACATCGACCTGTTGATACGCGCCGATACCCGCCAACCCACGGTCTGGTGGCGTGTCCGTGGCGCGGTCGTCGCCAGGGACGAGGCGGCGGCGCCACTCGTCGCCACCGGCACCTGGGAGATCATCGACGACCCCCGCGATCAGCGTGGGCGTAGCAGCGTGAGAGCTCACGCTTTCGCAGCCTCCCGCGATCCGATGCTGGTGGTGGACGAGCGCTGGCACATCCTCGAGACCAACGATGCCTTCATCGAGCTCGGCGGCCGGCCACCGGACCAGATGCAGGGCCAGGCACTGCAGCGCTACATCGAAGCCGAGGTCCTGAGGTCCGATCCGTCAGCGACCGCGGTCAGTGACCGAACCCTGCATCACGAGGGGCTCTTTCACGTCGACGGAGAGCCTCCCATTCCCGTCGAGCTGGCACTTAGTCACTTCACGCTGGATGATACCGGGCAAACCCATTACATCGTTGCCCTGCGCGACATCTCCGCCCGCAAGCGTTCCGAGCGGGAACTCGAACATCTCGCCAGAATCGACACGCTGACCCAGCTCCCCAACCGGGCGGCGCTTCAGCAGACCCTGAACCGGCGCCTGCTCAAGCTCGCCCCGGAACATAGCTTGGCGGTGCTTTTCGTCGATCTCGATGGCTTCAAGTACATCAACGATTCGCTGGGCCACCAGTCGGGCGATGCGCTACTGAAAATCATGGTCAAGCGCCTGCGTGCCACGCTACGGAGCAGGGACCTGGTCGCACGCTGGGGCGGCGATGAATTCGTGGTGGTGATCGACGTCGACGGCGACAGGCAACTGGCCGACAAGATCGCCAGGCGACTTCTCGAGGCGCTATCCCATCCCATGGTGATCAGCGGGCATCAGATCAGTGTCACCGCCAGCATCGGCATCGTCCACGCCCCCGAGAACGGTCGCGATGGCGAGACCCTGCTCAAGCATGCGGACATCGCCATGTACGCCGCCAAGGACAGGGGCAAGAACGCCATCGTCGCCTACCACCGGGAATTGAAACACCACAACCTGGAGCAGATATCGATGCTCTCGCGCCTGCGCGAGGCGATCGCCAAGGATTCGCTCGATTTCGTCGTCCAGCCCAAGTTCGATGACGGCAATCGCGTGATCGGTGCCGAACTGCTGGCGCGCTGGACGACCGAGGAGTATGGCCAGGTGCCACCCGGCGTTTTCGTGCCACTGGCGGAGCACAACGGCATGGCATCATCGTTGGGGAACCTGGCGATCGAGAGAGCCGCGCATTACGCCGCCCTTCTCGCCGCGACCGGCAACCCCCTGCCCGTTGCGGTCAACATCTCTGCCCTGCACGTCATGGATGACGAACTGGCGGACACGCTGCGACGCGCCTGCGAACGCCACCGGATCACCACCGACCAGATCGAGCTGGAGGTGACGGAGTCCGTCTTCCTGGAGAACACGCAGGCGCCGGAAGCCAGGATCGAGCATCTCAGGCGCCAGGGTTTCCGGGTGGCGATGGACGACTTCGGCGCCGGCTACTCCTCGCTGGGCTATCTCAAGCGGCTTCCCTTCGACACCATCAAGATCGATCGCAGTTTCATGCATGACCTGGAGACGGACCAGCGTTCACGCCACCTGCTGGCGGGCATCGTCGGCCTGTGCAACCTGCTCGGCATGGACACCGTCGCCGAGGGCGTGGAAACCGAGGAGCAGTGGCATCTGCTGCAAACCCTGGGCGTCAGGCAGTACCAGGGCTACTTCCTGGGCCGCCCCATGGAGATGGCTCAGTTGATCGAGCGCCTGGGGGAGCAGCCTTGACACGGAACAGCGCCGCCCGCGCTGATCCAATCCACGCTATTACCCGGCCAACAGCGTGTCGCTGAAAGGGTAGCGCGACAGTTTTGCAATGCCCGTGTCGGTGATCAGAACCTCTTCTTCGAGCTTGACGCCGTCAGCCGCCCCCACTTCCCCGATATAGCTCTCCACCGAGACCACCATGCCGGGCTCAAGGATGCCATCTTTCGAAAAACGGTCGAAGTCCATGTGGTGGGCGACCAGCGGCGTCTCGCCATGCATGCCAACGCCATGGATGATCGACGGATAGCGACGATCGAGGAACCGTTGCGGGATTTTCCATGCCCGTTCGGCAATCTCGCGGTAACTCATCCCCGGCTCGAGAATGTCCATGTTGTGATGAACCTGATCGTAAGCCATGCGATAGAGACTGCGCTGATAGGCCGAGGGCTTGCCGGGGCCGACGTGGAAGGTGCGCGAGAAGTCCGAGTAATAGCCGTGACAGCCAATGGTATCGGTATCCAGCGCCACCAGCTCTCCCGGACGGATCACTCGATCGCTGGCCTCGTTGAACCAGGGATTGGTGCGCGGGCCCGAAGACAGCAGACGGGTCTCGATGAACTCGCCCCCCTGCTCTATCACGTTGCCGTACATGATCGCGAACAATTCGTTCTCGGTGATCCCCGGACGGATCGCCTCCTCGACACGCGCCACGGCCGCCTCGCTCCCTGCCATCGACTGCGCCAGGCAGGCAATCTCCTCGGGTGTCTTTATCCGGCGGCAATGTAGCGTGTCCTGCATGCAATCGAAGACTTCCAGTCCCTGCACCTCCAGTGAACGGGCCAGATTTAGCGCGCAACGATCGAGTCCGACCTTGCGATTTCCGTTGCCGTGCTGGGCAACCAACTCGGCGATCTCGATTCCGAACGGGTCGCTGGAAAGATTGTCGCGCTGGTTGACCGCCGACCACACCACCTTCGACGTGCGTGACTCATCGATCGTCTCCAGCCAGGTCGAGACGTGCGCGCTGCCCGGATATTCGAACAGGATGATCGGTCCCTCCAGCGGTACGTAGATATAACGTGTCGAGTTGCGCAGAAAATAGCCGAACATGTTGCGCGAGCCGGTCGCGTAACGCTGGTTGTTGGGGTCGAACAGCACCAGCGCAGCGTACTCCTGCTCACGCATCATTTCGCGCAGACGCGCCAGACGGCCGGCACGAAGTTGTCTGGGATCGAACGCGGTGGGGATGCTGTCGCCATTGGCCATCGGCGCGGAGGCGACGACGGGAATCTCATCGGGTTCATGATCGGAAAGCGGTTCGAACTCCACGGTGCTCATGGAAAGGCTCCAGCAGTTATCAGGGACAACGGAAGCACTCGGGCTTCATCGCGACGGTCGGAATGACCGGGGATCATCGATCAGTCGGCGAGCGTGTCGCTCCGGCGTGCCTCGCCCTCGCGCAGCATCCGCTCGTGAATCGGTGCCATGCGGCCGAAGATACGGCGGGCCCGCTCGGGGCGGCCGACGAATCCCGGCTCCTTGGCGTAAGCGAAGATGACGGTGTGGCGTTCCCGCTCACCGACCACCGGCGTGACGCGGTGGAGTGAATAGCGGCCAAAGAAGACCTGCAGGTCTCCCAATTGGAGATCCCGCGATTTCAGCTCTCGGGTATCGCCATCCAATACCGCTTCCACCGCCTCGAAATTCTCCCCTTCGGGACTACGGATGCCTGGCACGTACTCGAACCGCCCCCCCGCCTGCGGCTTTCGCGTCATCAGCGTGACGATGAACTCGTTGGTGTCGTAGTGCCAAGGATGCTGGCACCCCTCGCGAAGAACGTTCACGACCAGGTCCGCCAGCGGATCGGCGTACTCGTGGATGGTCTCCATACCAACCACGCTGGCGATGAAACGCTGGAACTGGGGATGCCGATAGAGCTGGCGGATGATAGTTCGGTCATCGATGCGATCACCGGCGACAAAGCCATTGGTTCTGTCGTCGAAGCGATTCTTGGGGTGCGACGCGGGGAGCGAGGTATCGCCGTCGGAGTTGTAGGGATTGGTCTCGTTCCGGTTGTAGTGCGCTTGGGGGGAGAGCCGCTCGGTCTCCTTTTCCAGAGGAGCCAGGGCCGCTTCGGGGACGAAGCGCTCGAGCACCACACAGCCGTCGTCGGCGAGCTGCGCGCGACACGCTTCTACCAGTTGCCGGCCTTGCGCGCTGGCGAGATCGTGAAGCGGAAACCGATCGAGATCGACCAGCCCTTCCAACGTGTTGGCCGAGGCATCGATGACGGAACCAGACATGGAAACTCCTGCGATCAATAATGACGTCTGGACAGGCTAGGGGCCCCCGTTCAACAATAAAAATGAATAGTTGGCATGAAATCTATTTTCAGGAGTCATTAATAATGGACCCGGATCTGCTACGTGCCTTCGTTGCCGTTGCAGAATGCGAAGGCTTCAGTGCCGCCGGCCGTATTCTCAACCGCACTCAGTCCGCCGTCAGCCTTCAGATCAAGCGCCTGGAGGACCGCGTTCGCGAGCCACTGTTCGAGCGCACCAGCCGAAGTGTCGTCCTGACCTCGGCGGGGGGCCGCCTGCTACCCTATGCGCGACAGATTCTCAAACTGCAGGATGAAGCCAGGCGCGTGATGCTGAGTCAGCGCGAGGGTCGCCTGATCCGACTTGGCGTGTCCGACGAGCAGGCCACTGCCTACCTGCCCCACCTGTTGCCGCGATTCGCCGAGACGTTTCCTCATGTCCGTATCGAGATCGTCTGCGATATCAGCGGCAATCTCGTTCAACGGTTTCAGGAGGGCCTGCTCGATGTGGTGCTCGCCGTCCGTCACGGCCCCACGCAGACCGGGCAGCTGCTGGGCCGCGAGCGGATGGTGTGGGTCGTTGCCGAACAGCGCAGTCTGCATGACTGGGAAGTGCTGCCGCTTGCGCTCAATCCCGAAGGCTGCATCTTTCGCGCTCACGCTTTCGCCGCCCTGGGCAGGAACGATCTCCAGTGGGACGTGCGCTACACCAGCCCATCGCCGACCGGCATCAATGTCGCTGTTCAAGCCGGTCTGGCGTTGACGGTGAAGACGCCTCGCAGTATACCGCCGGGTTGCCGCGAAATGCCGAGGGATTCCGGATTGCCCGAGCTGGGTCATGTCGAAATCGAGCTACACCGGTCGCCGGGCGAGCTCAGCGAGGAGTTCGAGTCGTTCTGCCTCGCCCTGACCGGCATCGTGACCCAGGCGGACTCGGTGCAGGAGGTCGAGCCGGTAGCGCCACAGGCGGCACTAACGTAACGTATCGGACTCCATTTTCCCTCTCGACGAGCCTGCGACGACGCCTCCCATGTCAACGACGTTCAGCCTGATAGCCCCTGCATCGTTCACCCGCCCCGAGATACTGGACCAGGCCGCGGAAGCCTTGCGGCGGTTCGGCATCGAGGTGCGTTTTCCCGCCCAGCTGCAGAAGCGGCACCGCTATCTGGCCGGCGATGTCGACCATCGCCTGAAGACGCTCCACGAAGCCTACGCCGATCCCGACACCGATGCCGTGTGGGCCGTTCGCGGCGGCTACGGCTGCGCGCACCTGGCCACCGAGATCGACTGGCAGCGGCTGCCGTCCAAACCGCTGATCGGTTACTCCGACCTCAGTGTGCTGCTGGATCAGTGCCACCGCCATGGGCTGCCGGCGATCCACGGCCCGGTAATGAAGGAAGGCGTGAAGCTCACGGCCGATAATCCTTCCCTGCGTGCCGCCAGCCATCGCGACTTCGGCGCGCTGCTCGCACTCCTCGAGGGCCGACCTGCCGAGAGCGTGACCTTGACGCCCATCACGGCAACCGCCTCCGCCACCATCGAAGGGCCGCTGGTCGGGGGCAATCTCTCGACCCTGGCCAGCGTTGCCGGCACCCCCTTGGCGTTCCAGGCACCGCCAGGCGCCATCGTGATTCTGGAGGACGTCGGCGAGCCCTACTACCGGCTCGAGCGCGATCTCTGGCAACTGGCCTACTCCGGCGCGCTGGATGAGGCGGCTGCCGTCTGCATCGGTACTTTCGACAACTGCGTACCCTACGGGGACCTGAAAATAGAGACGCTGTTCGAAGCGTGGCTGACACCCCGGGGCCTGCCGCTCTACGCCGGTCTCCCCATCGGCCACGGTCGTGACAACCTGCCTTGGCGCTATGGTGCCACGGGACGGATCGCCGACGGCCGACTGCAGTTTCGCGCCTGAGTCGCTGGTTGCAGCCGACGAAAAAAAGCCGCCTCGCACAGGCGAGGCGGCAGTCTTCGGTTGGGCCCCCTGATCGCGGATTCGAACCTTACACGCGCTCGAATACCGTGGCGACGCCCTGCCCCATGCCGATGCACATGGTGGCCAGACCCAGCGTGGTGTCCTGCTGGCGCATCACGTTGAGCAAGGTGGTGCAGATACGCGCCCCGGAACAGCCCAGCGGATGGCCGAGGGCAATCGCGCCACCGTGCAGGTTGACGGCGTCGTCGAGCCGATCGAGCAGCTCGAGATCCTTGAGTACCGGGATGGACTGGGCAGCAAAGGCCTCGTTGAGCTCGACCGTCTGAATATCGCCGATCTGGAGCCCGGCGGCCTTGAGCGCCTTCTGTGACGCCGGCACCGGGCCGTAGCCCATGATCGAGGCATCGCATCCGGCCACGCCGGTCGATACCACCTTGGCGAGAGGCTTCAGCCCCAGCGATTTGGCCCGCTCGTAGCTCATCACCATCAGCGCCGAAGCGCCGACCGAGAGTGCCGAAGACGTGCCCGCGGTGACGGTGCCATTCTTGGGATCGAATGCCGGCTTGAGCGAAGCCATCTGCTCCAGCGTGGCGTCCTCTCGCACGACTTCGTCGTGTCTGATCAAGCTACGGTAGCCCTGCGAATCGTGACCTTCGATCGGCACGATCTCGTTGTCGAAATAGCCCAGGCGATTGGCCTCGCTGGCGCGCTGATGGGAGCGCAACCCGAACTGATCCTGCTGTTCGCGGGTGACGCCGTGCATCTTGCCCAGCAGTTCGGCGGTCAACCCCATCATCATCGCCGCCTTGGCGGTCGTCTTGCTGGCCGCCGGATTGACGTCGACGCCGTGGGTCATCGGCACGTGTTCCATGTGCTCGACGCCACCGATCAGGTAGCAATCGCCCATGTCGGCACGGATATTGGCCACCGCGATATGCAACGCGCTCATCGACGAGCCGCACAGGCGGTTGATGGTCTGCGCCGGTACCGAGCGGGGAATGCCGGTCAGGATGGCGGCGTTGCGCGCAACGTTCATCGACTGCTCGAGGGTCTGGTTGACGCAGCCCCAGAGGATGTCGTCGACGCCCGCGGGGTCGAGCTTGTCGTTGCGGGTGAACAGCGCCTGCATCACCGCGGCGGAGAGGTTCTCGGCGCGGACGTGACGAAAGGCGCCGTTCCTGGCCTTGGCCATGGGCGAGCGCACGGCATCGACCACCACGGCATCTCTAGCGTTCAAACTCATGACTGTGACTCCGATTGGTGGTGGGTTCAGCGATCGCTGGCGTCAGGGTAGAAACGCTCGCCGCTGGCGGCCATCTCCCTGAGCCGGGCCGTCGGTGCATACAACGCACCGAGCTCATCGGCGAGCCGGTCGGCCATCGCCACGAACTCGGCCACGCCCATCGCGTCGATGTAGCGCAGCGCGCCACCGCGGAACGGCGGGAAGCCGATACCGTAGATCAGCGCCATGTCCGCCTCGGCGGGCGACCCGACGATACCGTCTTCGAGACAGCGCACCGTCTCCATGCAGAGCGGCACCATCATGCGTGCAATGATCTCGTCGTCGGAGAGCTCACGCGTTTCACGGGCGACCCCGGCCACCAGTCGGTGCGCCTCGTCGTCGTGGACTTTCTTCGGCTTGCCCTTCTTGTCTTCCTCGTATACGTAGAAGCCCTTGCCGTTCTTCTGGCCCAGGCGCTGGTTGTCGAGCATGACCTGAATCGCCGACTTGCCATCGTGGGCCATGCGATCCGGGAAACCTTCCGCCATCACTTCGCTGGCGTGAACGGCCGTGTCGATACCCACCACATCAAGCAGGTAGGCGGGGCCCATCGGCCAGCCGAAGCGCTCCATGATCTTGTCGGCGCGCTCGAAGTCCACCCCGTGCTCGACCAGGCCGCTGAAGCCACCGAAGTAGGGAAACAGCACACGGTTGACCAGGAAGCCGGGGCAGTCGTTGACCACGATCGGCGTCTTTCCCATCTGGCGGGCGTAGGCGACCGTCGCGGCGACCGCGGCGTCGGAGGTCCTGGCGCCGCGAATGACTTCGACCAGCGGCATCCGGTGCACCGGATTGAAGAAGTGCATGCCGCAGAAGTTTTCCGGCCGCTCGAGGTCGGCCGCCAGCCGATCGATGGAGATCGTCGAGGTGTTCGAGGCAAGGATGGTATCTTCCGAGACGCTGGCCTCGACCTCGACCAGCACGGCGGACTTGATCCTGGGGTTCTCGACCACCGCCTCGACCACCAGATCGACGTGATCGAAATCGCCGTAGGAGAGCGTCGGGCGAATGTTGCTCAGCACCTCCGCCAGCTTGGACTGACTGAGCTTGCCGCGCTCGAGCTGCTTGGTCAGCAGTTTGCGAGCCTCCTTCAGACCCAGCTCGATCGCCTCAGGCTTGATGTCCTTCATCAGGATCGGCGTGCCCTTGTAGGCGCTCTGGTAGGCGATCCCGCCTCCCATGATGCCCGCGCCGAGCACGGCGGCCTGGGCGACCGTTCCGGCACTCTTCTCGTACTGCTTGGCCTTCTTCTTGACCGCCTGATCGTTCATGAACAGGCCGACGAGGTTGTAGCAGACGTCGGTCTTGGCGAGCTTCGCGAACGCCTGGGCCTCGATCGCCTGCGCTCGCTCGCGGCCCTCGCCCGCCCCTTTCTGGATGACGCGGATCGCCTCGATCGGTGCTGGGTAGTGCGGCCCCGCCTTGCCGGCGACGTAGCCCTTGGCGGTCTCGAACGCCATCATCTGCTCGACCGCGTTGAGCTTGAGTGGCGACCCCTTCTCGGTGCGACGCGCGCGGTAGTCGAAATCACCGGCGTTGGCCTTGTCGAGTATGTCCCGGGCCGCAGCCATCAGCCTGTCCTGAGGCACGACGTCGTCGACGGCGCCCACCTTGAAGGCCGTCTCCGCATCGTTCTGCGAGCCACCAGCGATCCACTCGATGGCATTGTCGGCACCGATCAGACGCGGCAGGCGGACGCAGCCACCCCACCCCGGCACGATGCCCAGCTTGGTCTCGGGCAGCCCGATCTGCGCGGTTTCCGCCATGACGCGGAAATCGGTGGTCAGGCTGAGCTCGCAGCCACCGCCCAGCGCCAGGCCGTTGAGCGCCGTGACGGTCGGAAAAGGCAGGTCCTCGATACGGTTGAAAAGTGCGTGGATGCGCGTGTTCATGTCGACCAGGAACGACTCGTCCCTGGCGAACATGGCATGAAACTCGGTGATGTCCGCGCCGACGATGAATACGTCCTTGGCGCTGGCCACAATCAGCCCCTTCAGGCCGGTCTCGGCTTCCAGGGCGTCGACGGCCAGCGACAACTCGCCAATGACCGCAGACGACAGCTTGTTGATCGCTTCATCCTTGAGGTCGAGCGTCAGCAGCGCTATGCCGCCGTCCTGGACCTCGACCCGGATGGCATCGCCTTGATAGAGCATGGGAAATCTCCGTGCCATGACTGCGAAAAGGCCCCTCGCCATCGACGACGGGGCGAATCATACGACTGTTTGAATATCGAGAGCTTGAGCCGCGCGACAAGGGTCGTCAAGCTCAACCAAAGTCTCGCACCACCGTCTTCACCCTTTGACGATAGCGAGGGTCTGGCCGGCGCCAGAAATCCACGTCCGCCGCTTTCGCGCAAAATGGATCCCCAACCGCTAGAATGTTCCGCCCGTCGACCGGTCGGTGCTCCTCATCCGGATAACCGACCGTGCGTCCCCCCCGTGAGTCGATTCGAAGGAGCCCGGACCGTGGCCGTGAAAGAAACCGTGACGCCCCCGATACTGGCTCGGCTGGAACCACTTGTCACTCGTTTACGCCGTTACCACTGGGCCTGGCCTCCCATCGCGTTCGTGCTGGGACTGCTCGGCTTTTTCCTGGTCAATCGACAGCAGTGGCTGGGTGGCGTGCTGGCGCTGGGTCTGGTGCTGACCTGGGCGCTGTTGATCATCGAGAGCGTTGCCAGCAAATGGTTGTCGCGGCGGGGACGCAACGCGGCGCTGCCTCGCGCGGCGGCGACTTTCATCGCGCAGATGGTGCACCAGGAGACACTGTTCTTCTGCCTGCCCTTTTTTCTCGCCACCACCATCTGGACCAGCGGTCAGGCGGTGTTCACCGGGCTACTGATCGCCTGTTCGATTCTCGCCATTCTGGACCCGCTGTACTTCGGACTCTCCAACCGCCACCGCTGGCTCTACTTCCTGCTCCACTCGCTGTGCGTGTTCGTGGTGATGCTGGTCACGCTCCCGATCATGCTGAGCCTGACCACCGGCGAGAGCCTGGTGCTGTCGATCCTGGCAATGATGTTCTTCAGTCTGCCCAGCGTCCTGGGACTCCTGGGATCTGGCGGCGTCACTCGCTGGCTTGCCATGGTGGGGCTGCTGATCATTCTGGGCGGCATCGCCTGGACCGGGCGCACCTGGATACCGCCGGCGACGTTGTGGCTATCCGGCAGCGCGCTCTCCCCCGGCTTCGACACGGCGGCCCGAGAGCCCAGCGGCAGCATGGTGCTGACGCCCCAGGCGCTTCGGTCGCGAGGACTCTACGTTTACACGGCGATACGGGCCCCCCGTGGGCTGCGCGAGAAGATCTATCACGTCTGGCGTCACGACGGTAACGTCGTGGAGCGCATTGCGCTGGTCATTCATGGCGGACGCGATCAGGGCTACCGGGCCTGGACGCACAAGCAGAATTTCTCCGGCGAACCGGAAGGGCGCTGGCAGGTGGACGTCATCACGCAAACCGGACAGCGTATCGGCAGCGTGCGGTTCACGGTGGCCGCGAATGACGACGCGACGGTCGCCGATGGCAGGATTCAGCGCCCACCGGGCATCCCCGGATGGAATATTCGTCATGTATTAGGGAAGAATGTTGAATAGGGCGACTAATCGCCAATCATTGTGGCTTGCATTATCCTGCGGCGCTTTGGAGAATGTTAGGACGTTCACGATTCAGGTAATCCGCTATGGCACAGCATATCGGCTCTAAATTGGCACGTTTGCCGCGACTCTGGCGAGCCGTCATCGATGAACGCCTGGCACCGCTGGGTTTGACTCAGACACGCTGGGTGACACTCTGGAATCTGCGCAACATGGGCGGAGGCCAGGCCCAGTGCGACCTGGCGCGAGCCATCGGCGTGGAAGCCCCCTCGCTGGTGCGGACGCTGGACCAGCTCGCTGAGCAGAACCTGATCGAGCGTCGCCCATGCGCCGAGGACCGACGCACCAAACGGCTGCACCTGACCCACGAGGCGACACCGCTCCTGGAAAAGATCGAGAAGATCGTCAACGAGGTGCGAGACGAGATGCTGGGTGGCTTCACGCCGGACGAGATCGATATCTTCGAGGGCATGCTGGACCGCATCGAGAAGAATGGTCTGGAGCTGCAACGCCAATCCGAGCAGGCCAAGGCCAGCTGACGACCCGATACCGGCGCTGAGACGGCCCACCCGCCGCGACAACGCGATGCCACCAGGGAGGGTGGCGCCGTCCATCATAGCGGCCTGGTGGGAACTTCGGCCTTTTTCCCGCTTCCGGCCAGCCTGTCCCGCATGGCCAGCCAGTTTGCCCAATCCTGCTGAAAATCCTCCAGGCTCATCGCCTCCTGCCACCAGACGCACATCGTGTGCTTACCGGATTCGACGATCAGCGCATCCTTCGGCAAGGCATCCAGCCACTGCTCGAGAGACCGCAACCGCTCGGCGTCCAACGGCGGTAGCGGTGCCTGGCGCCACCGCCACTGACCCGTTGCCGCCTCCAGTGCGTCACTGGCGACGTCGTTGCGTATCAGCGTGAAGTCGCTACCGGACGCCGTGCCCGGGTAGCGCAGTCGATACCCCGTCAGGGCGACATTCGGCAGTGCCAACGGCGCCTTGGTGAAGTTCAACTCCCCGCCATTGGCCTTGACGTACCGACGCAACTGGCCACGTAGCGTCTCGCCACGACTAGGCCGCAGCCACACCATTGGCGAGAGCATCAGTAGTATCGCAATCAACAGAAACCCCAGTACCGCCATAAATTCTCCTATATTCCGCGCTAGGCTTCTTGGTGATCGCTATAGATCCGGACATGAAACGATGCATCGTGCCTTGGCGGTGACATCACGTTGCTTCGCGTGAACACATGCCTGATGATCGGCTGCGGCGCCTGACCGCAGGTCGTTGCCGAAAATAGCGTTGTGCCGTTCATTGGCCGCGCTTACAGTTATCCATGTTCATTCGCCGGACGGGGGATTACCCGATGAGCAACGAATACCATCACGTGCTGGTTGCCGTGGATCTGACCAAGGATTCGCACAAGGTCCTGGAACGAGCGATTCCCATCGCGCGCCGCAACCAGGCCAAGCTCTCGATCATCCACACGCTGGAGCCTTTGGGATTTGCCTACGGTGGCGACATCCCCATGGACTTGACGAGCATTCAGGACCAGCTCGACGAACATGCGACACAGCGCCTGGCCGATATCTCGGACCCTTACGACATTCCGCGGGAGGATCAGCATATCGTGGTCGGGATGCCGGACACGGAGATCCAGCGCTTCGCCAAGGAGCACGACGTGGACCTGATCGTCGTGGGTTCCCACGGCCGCCACGGCTTCGCCCTGCTGCTGGGCTCGACATCGACCGGCGTACTGCACGGCGCCGAGTGCGACGTACTGGCGGTCCGCGTCGGCAAGGATGGTGAAACCGAAGAGTGAGGCCGATGCCCCGCACTCACCGCCCACGGCGGGCGGTGAGCAGGTACTCTGCCACGACTTCAGCCACTGCCTTCCGCCATCGCCTCCAGCTCCATCCACCGCTCCATGGCCCGATCCAGCTCCGCCTGGGTGTCCGACAGCGCTTCGATGGCCTGGCTCACTGTCTCGCCATCCTGCTGATAGAAATCCGGCGCCCCCATCCTGGACTCGAAGTCGGCGATCCGCGCCTCCAGCGCCTCGATCGTAGCCGGCAGCGTGTCGAGCTCGCGCTGCAGCTTGTAGGAGAGCTTCTGGCGGCGCTTGTCGCCATCTGCCTTCGCCGCCGACTGACTGTTCGGGGCCGTCTGCCGCTCGGTCAGTTTCTGCTGGGCCTTGCGGGCTTCGGCCAGCTCCCAGGGCGCCGGCGGGAGACGACCGCCCTGGCGCACCCAGTCGCTGTAGCCACCCACGTAGCTGCGCACGACGCCGTCGCCTTCGAAGGCCAGTACGTCGGTGACCACGTTGTCCATGAAGGCGCGGTCGTGGGAGACGAGCAATAGCGTACCCTCGAAATCGAGCAGCAGCTCCTCCAGCAGCTCCAGCGTCTCCACGTCCAGATCGTTGGTCGGTTCGTCGAGCACCAGCACGTTGGCCGGCTGGGTGAAGAGCTTGGCCAGCAGCAGCCGGTTGGACTCTCCGCCGGACAGCGCCTTGACCGGCTGTCTTGCGCGCTCGGGCGTGAACAGGAAATCCTGCAGGTAGCTGATGACGTGCTTGTCCTTGCCCGCCACCGTCACCTTGTCGCTGCCCTGGGCGACGTTGTCGTAGACGCTCTTGTTCGGCTCGAGCCCGGCGCGCAACTGGTCGAAGTAGGCAACCGAAAGGTTGGTACCCATTCTCACGCTGCCCTCGCTCGGCTCGAGCTCGCCCAGCAGGATCTTGAGCAGCGTCGTCTTGCCGGCGCCGTTGCGCCCGATCAGACCGATACGATCGCCACGCTGAATCTCCAGAGAGAGATCGCGGATAATGCAGGCATCGGCGTAGTACTGCGTGACATTCTGCAGCTCGACGACCCGCTTGCCGCTACGCTCGCCGCTATCCACCTGGAACGACGCCTTGCCTTGGCGCTCACGACGCCGGGAACGCTCGTTGCGCATCTTCTCGAGCGCTCGCACACGCCCCTCGTTGCGGGTGCGGCGTGCCTTGATGCCTTGGCGAATCCAGGTCTCTTCCTGTGCCAGTTTCTTGTCGAACTCGGCGCGCTCGCGAGCCTCGACCTCCAGCTCGTGCGCCTTCTGCGCCTGGTAGGTGGCGTAGTCACCGGGATAACGTCCCAGCCGCCCGCGATCGAGCTCCAGGATGGTGGTCGCCAGCTTCGACAGGAAGGCGCGGTCGTGGGTAATGAACAGCACCGCACCCTCGAACGCCAGCAGCTGTTCCTCCAGCCAGGTAATGGTATCGATATCGAGATGGTTGGTCGGCTCGTCGAGCAGCAGCAGATCGGGGCCCGACACCATCGCCCGCGCCAGCGCCACCCGTCGACGCCAGCCTCCCGACAGACCGCTCATCATGGCGTCGGCGGGCAGGCCAAGACGCGTCAGCACGGTATCGATACGCTGGTGAAAGGACCAGCCATCCTGCGCCTCCAGTCGCGTCTGCAGCGTCTCCAGGCGCCGCATGTCCGGTTCGGCCATCGCCACCAGACGGTGATACTCGGCCAGCAGCTCCCCGGTCTCGGGCAGGCCTTGGGCGACGACTTCGAAGATCGTCGCCTCGTCGGCATCCGGCAGGGTCTGCTCGAGCACGCCGATCTTGAGTCCCGGTGCGCGCCAGATATGGCCATCATCGGCCTGGTTGTCGCCCGAGATCAGTTTCAGGAGGGTCGACTTGCCGGTGCCGTTTCGCCCCACCAGCGCCAGGCGTTCTCCCTTCTCGATCTCCAGATCCGCGCCATCGAGAAGCGTGTGGTGGCCGTAGGCCAGTTGCAGTTGTTCAAGGCGTAGCAGAGCCACGTGGGACCTCGCGATCGTGAGTCTTCGAAATGACGTGAGTGGGTAGCTTGATGGCTATTCCGGCCGAGCGTGTCGTCGGCCCGCATTGTACCTTGCCAGCCCACCCTCGCCGAAATGGATTGGCTTACGCTTCGCCCCTGGACCCGTGCGCTTTACAATGCCTGCCGACAAACTTCTCCCCGACCGAAAGGAGTGCCGCGTGAGCGACACGCCACAGCAGCAAGCATCCGGCCACGACACCCCCCTGCCGGAAGCGTTACGCATCACCTCGCCGTCACCGCTGGTCGATATCGGCGCCAACCTGACCCACGACAGCTTCGAGCGGGATCTCGAGGCGACCCTTACTCGGGCGGCCGACGCCAATGTCACGACGCTGGTGGTGACTGGCGCGGATCTCGAAGGCGCCACCAGGGCGGCTCGACTGGCGACTCGATTTCCCGGCCTTTACGCGACGGCCGGCCTGCATCCTCATCATGCCTCCGAGTGGTGTCCGGAGCTGGAGCAGGCGATGCGTGAACTCCATCGACACGAGTCGGTCGTCGCAGTGGGAGAGTGCGGTCTCGATTTCCACCGCAACTTTTCCTCTCCCGCGGACCAGGAGCGCGCCCTGGAAGCGCAACTCGCGCTGGCGGCGGAGTCTGGCTTGCCGCTGTTCCTCCACGAGCGAGATGCCGGGAAGCGCATGCGGGAGATCCTGAGCGAATGGCGGGATCGCCTCGGCGACGCCGTCGTGCACTGCTTCACCGGAGATCGGGAGACGCTCCACGGCTATCTCGACCTGGACCTGCACATCGGCCAGACCGGCTGGCTCAGCGACGAACGCCGCGGTCATCATCTCCGCGAGTTCGTCGCCGACATCCCCGCCGAACGCCTGATGGTGGAAACCGATTGCCCCTACCTGCTGCCGCGCAACCTGCCGGCGAAGATAAAGGGGCGCCGCCATGAGCCGGCTCTGCTACCTTGGATAGTGAGAGAACTGGCTCACTGGCGCGGCGAGAGCGAAGCCGAGTTGGCACATCGAACCACGCTGACGGCCAAGCGCTTCTTTCGGCTGAACGAGGACGCTGGCAAATGACCGACTATCCAGGATTCATCGCCGTCGAGACCGGCGACGACAATTCGCTGCCGCTGGCCATTGCCTGGGCGCTACCCAACGGTCAGATCAAGCACACCCTGATCCAGCCGGACGACGAGTGGCTGGACGACGAGCTGCTCTCCCTCGGTGGCTACGATCTCGACGAGCTTCGACATCTCGGCATCAGTCCGTTGGACGTGCTCAGGGAGCTGGAGAACGACCATTTCAGCGAGACACTCTATACGGCGGGCGTTCAGGATGATGAAGCCGCCCTGTCGCTGATGTTCGACGACTTCGGTGTCGACCCCTTCGTCGAGCTTGCCCCGGCGGCGAATCTCTACCCGGAACTCGATGCCGGCGACTGGTCACGGGCCCGCAGCGAGCTGTTCGGAGAGATGGGGCTGGAGCCCCTGCGCCCGGAGCACGAGGTTCAGGTCATGCTCCATCTCCATCAGCGTCTCCTTCAACGGGACGAGTAGCGCCGCGCGCCGCCAGCCGTTGCCGCCCCGCCGCAACGGCTGCCTCAATCCCGCCTCCTCCGCAGTAGAAGACGGCGAGCGCATCGATGAGCGCCTGTGCCCTTATGGGGATCCCTTCGCGTCGGTATCGCGCCGCCCGCGCCGCCACCTTCGCACTGAACGCGTCTCGGTCCACCTCGACGCCATCGAGATTGTCGACGCTGACCTCGAACGGCTTGCAACACGCCTCGCTGAGTAACGCCTCCAGCGCCTGGGGCGCGGTCTCGACACGCTCGAAGTCGACCTGCCGCTCGGCATCCCGCCCGTCGGGCTCATACCAATAGCCGTAATCCTCGAGCTGGCGACGTGCCTCGCCGGCAATGCACCAGTGGCTGATCTCGTGCAGCGCGCTGGCGAAAAAGCCGTGGGCGAAGACGATCCGATGATGATCGTGATGCGCGTCCGCCGGCAGATAGATGGGTTCGTCCTCCCCGCGCACCAGTCGCGTGCGATGACTGTCGGCAAAGATACCGTCGAACAGGGCAATCAGGTCTTCGATGTCATGTGTCATCAGGGCCTCCGAAACTGCGCCGGAGTATACGTAAGTTCACACCTGACGCCGAGCGCTGCCCAGCGACTCCTGCTAGAATCGCCGTCCTGTCCGTTCGGTCAAGGAGCGCCTCGTGTCGTCGACCGTCAGCCGTTTCCATCGCTGCCGCCGGGAAACCGGAAGCCTCGTGCGTCTGGGCCTGCCCATCTGCGGCGCGCAATTGGCTCAGGCAGGCATGAGCGCGTCGGATGTCATCATGTCTGGCCGGGCCAGCGCCATCGACCTGGCGGCGGTTTCCGTCGGTGCCAGCTTGTGGGTTCCGCTGATGCTCTTGATGACCGGAACCTTGATGGGCCTCACTCCCATCGTGGCCCATCGAATGGGCGCCGGGAGTCACGATCAGGTCCGCGGCAAGGTCCACCAGGCGCTTTGGGTGGCGCTGATCCTGGGAATTCTCAGCGCCCTGGCCATGACGCTGGGCGCCAGCGCCATCTTCCACCTGATGCAGATTCCCGCCGATGTCGCCAGTCTGGCGACCGCTTACTTGAACGCCGCCGCTTTCGGCATTCCCGCCGTGGCGATATACCAAGCGCTACGCGCCTTCTCCGACGGCATGCATCACACGCGGCCCGCCCTGTGGATCAGCCTTCTCGGTCTTGCGGTCAATATTCCCGGCAATTTTCTGCTGATCTACGGCGGCCCGGGACTGGTCGGGCTATTCGGCAACGGGATCCCCCTTTTTCTGCAGCAGCTACCCGCGCTGGGTGCATTCGGATGTGGTATCGCGACCGCCGTATCGATGTGGGCCATGTGCCTGGGTATGATCTGGTACACCACTCGCAGTCGTGCCTATGCCCCGGTAGTCCTGTGGGCCTCCCCGACCCCGCCCCGCTGGCAGGATATCGCGGAGCTTCTGTATATCGGCCTCCCGATTGGCCTGGCCATCTTCTTCGAGGTCACGCTGTTTACCGTGATCACGCTTCTGGTCGCCTACCTCGGCGAGATCACCGTGGCTGCGCACCAGATCGCCCTCAATGTCACGTCGATACTGTTCATGCTGCCGCTGTCGTTGAGCATGGCCCTGACCGTCAGGGTCAGCAACCGACTCGGGGCGGGCAATGCGGCCGAGGCACGCTTCGTGGCCTGGAACGGTATCGGCGTCGGCTTTGCCTTGGCGCTGCTCAACAGCACGCTGATCTGGCTTCTGGCGGCTCCGGTAGTGTCGCTCTACACCAGCAACGTCGACGTGCGCACCCTGGCCATGTCACTGATTCTGCTGGCCATGCTGTTTCAGATTTCGGACTCGCTCCAGGTCAACCTGGCCGGCGCCCTGCGTGGCTACAAGGACACCAGGGTCGTCATGGGCATCACCCTGTTTTCCTACTGGTTCGTCGGCCTGGGATGCGGCCACTTGCTGGGGCGCGGCCTGGAGAACCTGTTCGACGCACTGGGCATCTATGGTTACTGGATCGGGCTCAATGCGGGCTTGACGACGGCAGCGGGGCTACTCGCTTGGCGTTTATGGCAGGTCGGTAGCCGTCGGTTGACGAAAAGCTGAAATTATCGTCATTGAGTCTACCGCGGGGCTTAACATGCCCTTCCTGGCTGTGCTAATACTGGCATCAGGCCTCAAGCCGTGACATTGCCGACCAGGAGGGTAGCCATGGGTGTCCCACTTTCCCCTCGATCCGCGCAGATCATTGATCTGGAAACCATGAGGCATCGGCTGAGAGCCAGGAAGCGGTTGGTCCGGCTATCGCCCGAACTCGACGGCCTGGAAATGCTCTACTACCTCGCCTCCGATCCCGACACGCTGTACGGCATGCCACTGCTGGCATGGGGACTGCGCGAAGACGACGAAGTCGTCGGGCTGGTGCCCTGGATGGAGTCATTGGCACCTTGCCACGAGCTGGACGATCCCGAATATGGCCACTTCGTGGGCTATCGCGATCCCGAGACGCACGAGATATTCCACGACGCTCCCGAGCACAAGATTGCCGAGCTGGCGCACGCGGCAGCCTATTTCGATTATGAAGAAACCCAGGACGTCTCGTTGACCCAGCAACTGCCGGAAACCCAGGGCACGCACGCACTGTGCATGGACGAGGATGGCAAGCCCTGGCAACTCAAGCAGATCTTCGGTTGGCACCTCTACAGCAATGGGGCCGTCGATGCGATGCTGGTCGACGACACACGGGCGACGTCACTTCCCGTTCTGCTGGGGGACGACTGCCTCTATCCCGGTCGAAGTCGCCACCACACGCTCTATTTTTTCCAGCGCAATATCGCCAACCGCATCCGGAACGAAGATCCGGATACTCTGGAGGCGCTGGCACTGATGGTCATGCCGGGGAACTGACCCGTCAGCTGAAAAGAGTGGCCAACCGGCCCGCTTCGCCGCTATCTCATCCCAACAGGATGCGATAGCGGTATTCTTCCCCATCCTGGCTCTGTTCGATGAGCCGATGTCCCAGGAAATTGCAGAACTTGGGGATGTCGCGGGTCGTCGCCGGATCGGTGGCGAGCACTTCCAGGATGTCACCGGTTGCCATGTCTCGCACCTTGTTGTGCATCAGCATGATCGGCTCCGGACAGTAGAGTCCCCGTGTATCCAGTCTCTCCCCTTGATGAAGCCGAGCGTCGTTCATGGTTGCCTCGCGCAAGCTATCGTCGTTCATTCATCCAGTCTCACGTGGACGGTGACCTCTTCACGGTCATGATACAGGTGGCGACAGGCGATGCTAGCGCTCACGCCTGCAGTCTTCAACGAACCCTCGAGCCGTATCAGGCAACGCCGAACTTCCTCCCACCTTTTTTTCATCGGCAGTTTCAGGTTGAAAATCGCCTCGCGGCACCAGCGTTTGATCAGCCAGCGTTCGACCATATCGATCACTCGCATCGGTTTGTCGACGATATCGCACACCAGCCAGTCGAGCCGGTACGGCGGTTCCCAGACAAAACCGTCTTCACGCAAGTGCTCGACCTGCCCCGTCGCCATCAATCCTGGCGCCATGGGCCCGTTGTCGATGGCATAGACGAACATTCCACGACGCACCAGCTGGTAGGTCCAGCCACCCGGCGCTGCGCCCAGGTCCACGGCTTGCATGCCGCCGTGCAGGCGCGATTCCCAGGCCTCTTTCGGCACGAAGGTATGCCAGGCTTCCTCGAGTTTGAGAGTCGAACGGCTCGGAGCATCGGCGGGATGGCGGAGGCGCAGAATCCCACCCGGATGATCGCTGCGATTGCCCGGAAAGCTCATGCCGACCTGTATCGAATCGCCGGCCAGCCAGAACAGATGGAGCCTTCGCCCCCCGGCCTTGCGCCGCAGGCCACCTCCTCGCTTCAGCGCACTCTCCAGAGGCCGGCTCAGAGACTTGGCCAGGCGCCCAAGACTCTTGCCGTCATTGGTATCCGGGGTCTCGTGCCAGATCGACTCGAAATTCCAGCCACTCTCATTGACCAGATCCGCGATGGACGAGATTCGGTCCTCACGCGAGAGGGCAAGTGGCTCGAACGCGACGAGTGACTGTCTCGCGAACACCAGTGACTTCAGCGGCAGCTCGCGATGAATGCTATTTGCGGGCCGAAAGTCATGGCTTTGCCAGCGTATGAAACCGCTATTGGCTTCTGCCATGACCACCTGCCCAAACTCGCCGATTTCGGATGCGCGCCCCGTGATCTCGGCGGCGAGATCCGGCTCGAAACCGGCTCGGCAATACAGCAGCCACTCGTTGGGCACTCGATTCACAATCACCTCGCTACGCTAACGCTGACTCGAAATCAGTCCAACAAAGAAAAACCCCAGCTTCTCTCGAAGCTGGGGTTTCTGAATAAGTGCCTGACGATGACCTACTCTCACATGGGGAGACCCCACACTACCATCGGCGCTAAGCGGTTTCACTGCTGAGTTCGGCATGGAT
>NZNW01000035.1 GCA_002695065.1 Salinicola sp.
CGCCTTCCAGAGCCGCTCCAGCTCGTCGTCGAGCCAGAACAGCGTCAACGAGGCGCCCGCCATGTCGAGACTGGTGACCAGTTCTCCCACCTCCGGTTCGACGATCTCCAGCCCGGCTTCCGTCAGCAGCTGATTGACCCGGCGATAGACCACGAACAGCTCTTCGTACTTGATCGAGCCCAGGCCGTTGAGCAGCACCGAGGCCTTGGCGCCTTTGACACTGCCGACGCCATCGGGGATCTCCTCCATCAGGTGAGAGACCAGCAGCTCGGCCAGGGCATCGGCACTGGGCACGTCCTGCTCGCTGATCCCCGGCTCGCCGTGGATGCCCAGGCCGACCGCCATCTTGCCGGCGGGTACGTGGAACAGCGCGTCCTTCGAACCCGGCAGCGTGCAGCCGTCGAATGCCACGCCCATCGAGCGCGTGCGCAGGTTGGCCGCGCGGGAGACACGCACGACTTCCTCCAGCGAATAGCCCGCCTCGGCCGCTGCCGCCGCGATCTTGAACACGGTCAGGTCGCCGGCGATGCCGCGACGCTTGTGAAGCTCCTCCGGTCCGGCGCTGGAGACATCGTCGATGACCGCGACGATCTCGCAGGGGATGCCCTCGCGGATCAGACGCTCCCGCGCCTGGCCGAAATGCAGCACGTCGCCGGCGTAATTGCCGAAGCTGAGCAGCACCCCGGCGCCATTGTTGGCGGCCTTGCAGACGTTGTAGACCTGCTGCGCCGACGGCGAGGCGAACAGGTTGCCCATGACCGCGCCATGGGCCAGCCCCTGGCCGACCAGCCCCGCGAAGGCCGGATAGTGGCCCGATCCACCGCCGATGACGACGGCGACGGTGCCCGGCTCGCTGCGAGTGCTGCGGATGACCCCGCCGGGTACCTGGCAGACCCGTTGCGCATGCGCAGCGACGAACCCCTCGGTCGCTTCGTCGACGAAATTCACAGGATCGTTGTAAAGACGTGTCATGGCCGACGCTCCCGGCGATTGAGTGAATGTCAGGCCTTGGCGATCGATGATCCGGGGCCTGATGAAAATATGATCCAGGTTTGCGCATTTGGTTTTCTTGCTGCGCCTGGGACCATCATAGCGGCCAAAGGGGGCGGCGATATGCGACTTTGGTGGTGATGAAGCCCCGTTTCGTGCCTGCGTTTCGACGGTTTTTTTATCGCTTCAGGCTGATTCCGCGCCGATTTTTGGGGTTTTGGCGCCTTAGTACACACGACTTTATGCTCATATGAGATATTCTTGTTCATATGATCGGTGTGTGACTATGATGATGCCGTCGAGGTTCGACGTCATTGACAGCATGGAGGTGAGTGATGGCAAAGCAGTGGCGAGTGGCACTGGGGTGTGACGAGGCGGCGTACGAAATGAAGCAGGCGATGATCGAGCATGTCAGGGCGCTGGGGCATGAAGTCGAGGACTTCGGCACCCACGAGGCCAAGCCGGTGCTCTACCCGGACATCGCGATCGAGGTCGCCGAGGCGATCGCGGCGGGGCGCTACGATCGCGGCATTCTGATGTGCGGCACCGGCATTGGGGTAGCGATCTCCGCCAACAAGGTGGCCGGCATTCGCGCCGCGCAGGCACACGACACCTATTCGGCCGAACGGGCCCGCAAGAGCAACGACGCCCAGATCGTCACCATGGGGGCGCGTGTCATCGGTGTCGAGCTGGCCAAGACGATCGTCGAGAGTTTCCTGGGTAACGAGTATGAACCCGGCGGTCGCTCGCAGCCCAAGGTGGATCGGATCGAGGCCTACGAACGCGAGCATCGCTGAATCGTGTTGCCTGTCTCGGCATCCTCCTGCGGAAGTCGGAAGTCGGAAGTCGGAAGTCGGAAGTTGGAAGTCGGAAGTCGGAGGTTGAAAGTTGGAGGTTGAAAGTTGGAGGGGTCTCAGGGGATCGGCGCGGCGGTCGAAGAGGTTGGCGAAGCCGCGGGTAGCGATAGGTCTCAGCCGGGTGATCATATGATCATTGATTATGGCTCTTCTGGATTCTGCCGACTGTGGCGGTTTGATTGTCGATAGAATAATAACTTTTTGAAAAAGAATAAAAATAATCGATCTTTCGTCGTGACCACTAAAGTCTGTCTTGCCCGTGTGGCGCGCGAAGCAGTAAATGATGAAGACAAAAGGTGTTCATATGAACTCCATGAGTGTCATGTGAATGGTGGTAGAGATCATTCCGGAGGGTTCTCCATGAAAATCGTCAAGGCGGGTGTGGTACTGGGGCTCGGTATTCTGGCATCCGTGGGGGTGGCATCATCGGCTCTCGCCGCCGATGGCCCGGGGACCGAGAAGAGCGAGAGCTACCGCTTCGTGGTGGTGCCGAAGGTCGTCCATCCATGGTTCGACAAGGTCAACCAGGGGGCGCAGCAGGCAGCCGCCGCGATCGAGGCGCAGACCGGCTCCGAGGTGGAGATCCAGTATTCGGCTCCCCAGAGCGCCAACGTCGCCCAGCAGAACGAGATCATCGAGCGCGCCATCTCGACGCGCCCCGACGGAATCATCGTCGATCTGCTCGACCCCAGCGGCAACCGGACCGTGCTGCAGGAGGCCCAGGAGCAGGGGATTCCGATCACGCTGTTCGATTCGATCAATCCCGAGGGAATGAACCTGACCACCGTCGGCAGCGATTTCTGCGAGCAGGCCGAGATGGCGGCCAACCGCTTGATCGAACTGCTGGATGGCAAGGGCAAGGTGGCGATCATGATGGGGGTGCCCACGGCGCCCAATCACGCCGAGCGGGCACGCTGTGCGCAGGCCGTGTTCGACGCCCACGACGGTATCGAGGTCGTCGCGACCGGCGTCGACAACGATGACATCAACACTGCGCAGCAGCAGGCCTCCGCGATCATGCAGGCCAATCCGGATCTCGATGGGTGGGTCGCCTCGGACGCCGCGGGACCGGTCGGTATCGGCCAGGCGATCAAGGAGGCCGACAAGGTCGGCAAGGTTCAACTGGTCGGCCTCGACGACCTCAGCCAGATGCTGGTGTTGATCAAGGAGGGCGTGGCGGACTCCTCGTCGGCTTCGCGCCCGACCATGCAGGGCTACTGGTCGGTGATCAACATGTGGCAGCTGGCTACCGGGGCGATCACGCCCAATCACATCGATACCGGCAACGTCATGATCACGCCCGATAACGTCGACTCCTTCATGGAGTGAGGCTCGGAACGCCCTCGCCTGCGGCCGTGTCGTGGGCGGGGCGGTTTCGATGATTCAATGCGAGAGTCCGCGGGAGGCGACAATGGCTTACTTGCACGTCGATCATGTCAGCAAGCGGTTTCCGGGCGTCAAGGCGCTGGATGACATCGTGCTCGAGATCGAGATGGGCCAGGTGCACACGCTGGCGGGGGAGAATGGCGCGGGCAAGTCGACGCTGGTCAAGATCTTGACCGGCACCGAGAAGCCTTCCCAGGGGCGCGTGATGATCGATGGCCAGGATGCGGCAAGCCACGATCACCTGCACAAGACCATTGCCTATGTCCCGCAGGAGATCAATCTGTTCGGCAACATGACCGTGGCCGAGAATCTTTTCATGCCCTTTTCGCGCTCCCGGCGCGGGGGATGGCTGTTCAGGCGTCGCGAGCTGGAACGGGCGGCACAGACCTGGATCGATCGCTTCAAGATCGCGGCCAGGCCCGGCGACAAGGTGCGCCATATCTCCATCTCCGACCAGCAGCTGCTGCAGATCGCGCGGGCCTGCACCAACGAGTCGATGAAAATCCTGATTCTCGACGAGCCGACCTCCTCGTTGACGGAGACCGAGGTCGAGCGCGTCTTTCGGGTGGTGCGGGACGTGGTGTCCTCGGGCTGCGGCGTCGTCTTCATTTCGCACAAGTTCGACGAGATGTTCGCCATCAGCGACACCATCAGCGTGTTGCGCAACGGCCGCAAGATCGAGACGCGGCCGGCGTCGCAGCTGGACGACCGCCAATTGGTGTCGCTGATGTCGGGGCAGGAGGTCAAGACGGATAGCCGCCTGCAGCCCGAGGGCGGGAGCGGGGAGGTCATGCTGCGAGTCGAAGGCCTCAGCGGGAAAAGATTCGAGGATGTCTCGTTCACCTTGCGGCGCGGGGAGATCCTGGGGTTCGCCGGGCTGGTCGGGGCTGGTCGCTCCGAGGTGATGCAGACCCTGTTCGGCTTCCTGCCGGCCCGGTCCGGAAAGGTCCAGTTGGAGGGGCGGGCGTGGCGGCTGGGGGACACGCACTACTCCATCCGCAACGGTCTGTTCTACCTCTCCGAAGAGCGCAAGTATCACGGCATCTTTCCCGGCCAGAGCGTGCGCCGCAATATCGGCATGGCATTGCTGCGCGCCACGGCCCGCCACGGCGTTATCGACGCCCGCCTGGAGCGTGGGCGTGTCGGCGACATCGTGCGTGACTACGACATCAAGACCCCGACCATGAACAAGAACATCACCTTCCTGTCGGGGGGCAATCAACAGAAGGCGATCATCGGGCGCGCCATGGCCTGCGACCCTCGCATCCTGATCTTCGATGAGCCGACCAAGGGGATCGATATCCGCACCAAGATGGAGATCTACCGGTTGATGAAGGTGCTGGCCGAGCGTGGCGTGGGGATCATCCTGGTGTCATCGGAGATGGATGAATTGCGGCGTTGCGCCAATCGCATCGTCACGCTCTACGAAGGGAAGGTCAGCGGGGAATTTCATATCGACCAGGCCAGCGGAGACGCGCTGGTCGGGGCCATCCACGGTCACGGGGGAAGCGGGCATGCTGCGTAAGGCAATGGGTTTCATGGTCAGCAATCCTCTGAGCGGTGTGGTGGGGGTATTGGCGCTCATCGTGGTGGTGGCGTCGCTGCTGTCGGAAAATTTCCTGAACAGCTACAACCTGGTCATCATCGCCCGGTCGCTGGCCTTCATCGGCATGATCACCATCGCGCAGTCGATGCTGATGATCCTGGGGGAACTGGACCTGTCGCTCGGCGCCATCGGCGGTTTCTGCGGTGTGATCGGCGGCATCCTGATGGTGAAGATAGGGCTGAATCCGTGGTTGGCATTCGCGCTCTGTCTGGTGATCGGGGCGCTGTTCGGGTTGCTCAATGGCCTGCTGGTGACGCTGCTCCGGCTGCCCTCGCTGGTGCTGACGATCGGCATGGCGGGGGTCTACGGCGGCCTCAACCTGGTCATCACCAAGGGCGTGGCGATCACCGGCATCCCCGCCGACATCGGCTTTCTCGGCAGCGGCAAGTGGGCCGGCCTGCCGGTACCGTTCTGGATCATGCTGCTGTTCCTGGTCGTCGCCTGTTTCATCACGCTGAAGACGCCGTTCGGGCGCTACATGTACGCCGTCGGCAGCAATCTGTCGGCCGCCAGGATGCTGGGCATTCGCGCCGATCGTGTCCGTCTGGGCGTCTTCGCCTTCGCGGGCTTCCTGGCGGCGCTGGCCGGCATGCTGATGGTCGCCCGGCTGGGCTCGGCGCAGCCCTCCATCGGGGATTCGTGGGTGCTGGGACCCATCGCTGCCTCGGTGATCGGTGGGGTGCCGACCACCGGCGGCATCGGTACGCCGTTGGGGGCGATCTTCGGCGCGGCGATCATCGGCGTCATCGAAAACGTGATCGTGCTGCTGGGCATCTCCCCGTACTGGCAGTCGATGGTGAGCGGCGCCATCGTGGTGATCGCGATATCGCTGGACTCCATCTCGCGACGCTATTTCAAGCGCGATTGATCGATCCGGCTGCGAGGACGACGGCCGCGGCCGTCGTCCTCGCAAGGCCGGATTCGCCTCCGCCGCAGTGATGCGGCTCGAATGGCCTTGCTGCCCGCGCTTCACGCTCAAGCAATGTTCGTTCAATCCTTCCAGTGAACATATGATCGTATTTAGACCATTCTAACGCATTTGTTTCCCGCCCATTCTCTCGAGTCTTGCCGCGTGCTCGTCGATAACTTTAGTCGTAGCAGGCCAAATGAATTCATTTTAAATTGATGTTTATCAACAAGATGAAAATCGTTTGCCTAAAGTCTTAGAGTGCATTGCCGGGTTGCGTATTGATGTCTTTTCCGCTGCTGAGCTAAAAACATATGACCGAATATTGATCATGTGTTTAAGCACGGGAGATCTTCCATGAGCGACTCCACCGCGACATCCGCGCAAGCGACTTCCCTCGACGACATTCCCCGCACGATGAAAGCCGTGGTCGCCTATGCGCCCAACGATTATCGCTACGAAGAGGTGCCGGTCCCCGAGATCGACGACAAGGAGATCCTGGTCAAGGTCGAGGGTTGCGGCATCTGCGCCGGGGACATCAAGTCCTACGACGGCGCGCCCAGCTTCTGGGGCGACGAGACACAGCCCGCCTATATCAAGGCGCCGATGATTCCGGGGCACGAGT
This sequence comes from Salinicola sp., assembly GCA_002695065.1. Lineage (GTDB taxonomy): Bacteria > Pseudomonadota > Gammaproteobacteria > Pseudomonadales > Halomonadaceae > Salinicola. The sequence goes on from NZNW01000035.1 coordinate 6,372, forward strand.
TCATCGGCCGGGTGGTGAAGGTCGGTGCCCACGTCGAGGGTTACGCCGTCGGCGATCGCGTGATTTCCGAACAGATCGTGCCGTGCTGGAACTGTCGCTTCTGCGGTCGGGGGCAGTACTGGATGTGCGAGAAGCACGACCTGTACGGCTTCCAGAACAACGTCAACGGCGGCATGGCCGAGTACATGAAGTTCACCAAGGAGGCGATCAACTACCACGTCCCCGAGGAACTGCCGCTGGAGAAGGCGATCCTGATCGAGCCCTACGCCTGCTCGCTGCATGCGGTACAGCGCGCCAGAATCGAGCTGGGCGATGTGGTGGTGCTTTCCGGCGCCGGTACGCTGGGGCTGGGCATGGTCGGTGCGGCCAAGAAAGCGGGTGCCGAGAAATTGATCGTGCTCGACCTGTTCGACGAGCGCCTGGAACTGGCCAAGAAGTTTGGCGCCGATCTGACCCTCAACCCCAAGCGCGACGACGTGGTCTCGATCATCAAGGAGATGACCGAGGGCTACGGCTGCGACGTCTACATCGAGGCGACCGGGCATCCCAAGTCGGTGGAGCAGGGCCTGTCGATGATTCGCAAGCTGGGGCGTTTCGTCGAGTTCAGCGTGTTCAAGGATCCGGTCAGCGTCGACTGGAGCATCATCTCCGACCGCAAGGAGCTGGACGTGCTGGGCTCCCACCTCGGCCCGTACTGTTATCCGCTGGTGATCGAGGGGATCCGCAACGGCGATTTCCCGACCGAAGGGGTGGTGACTCACAAGCTGCCGCTGGAGAAATACGAGGAAGGGTTCGAGCTGATGAAGAGCGGTTCGAAGTCCTTGAAGATCGTGCTGATCCCTTGAGCCGACAGGTTTGCAAAAGAGGACGCTTTTCATGAGTGCAGCAGTTGCCAGTCGGCCAGCGGCGCCGAACAAGCTGAAGGGACGTCTGATCATCGGTGCCTGCGTGGCCGTGGTGCTGGCCGCGATGGCCTGGGACACCAAGGTCATCGAGATCGGCACCGAAGCCGAACTGGCCGGGGGATTCTCCGCCGAGACCTATGGCGGGGAGCACTTCCCGGCCATCCAGGCGAGCGTCGAGGAGCGCGCCGTCGATGCCGGTGAACTGGCGTCGGCGGTACTCGCGGACTCGACAGCGGCGGGTCAGAAGTATGGTGTCGGCGATGGTTTCGGCCCGGTGGTGCCGGTCACTTTCAGCGGGACGTTCGGTGAGGCGCGCTCAGGCATCTATACGGTCGAAGCCGAAGGCGTGCCCGAGGAGATCACGCTGCGCGTGCAGACCGGCCCGGCGATCAATGGCACCGACCTGCGCGACGCCACCGGCGAGATCTCGTTCGGTGAGTTCGCCAACCAGATCGAGTATCAGAACGCGGGGGCGTCGATCAATGACGCGATGAAGCAAGCGGTGCTGGCGGATATCGATACCGCCGACCTGAGCGGCAAGACCGTCAGGGTGACCGGCGTGTTCAAGCTGATCAATCCCAAGAACTGGCTGGTGACCCCCGTCAGCATGGAGGTGCAGTGATGGCTTCCTCTTCGAGTCGGCCCGCTCCCGCCAGCGAACCGGTCGACGATATCGTCCTGTCGGCGCGGGATGTCGCCAAGTCGTTCGGCAGCGTGCATGCGCTCAAGACGGTCAACTTCGACGTCTATCGCGGCCAGGTGACCACGCTGTTCGGCGAGAACGGGGCCGGCAAGTCGACGCTGATGAAGATCCTGTCCGGCGTGATCCAGCCGACCTCCGGCGAGATCGTGCTGGAGGGCGAGCCGGTACGCTTCGCCTCGACCACCGATGCCCAGCGCCTGGGCATTTCGATCATCCATCAGGAGTTGAGCCTGGCGCCCAACCTGAGCGTGCGCGACAACATCTTCATGGGCCGCGAGATCAAGGGGCCGACCGGTATCGACTATGCCGAGGAGGCGCGTCAGACCCGGGCGTTGATGGAGGAGCTCGACGAGCCGATCGATCCGCTGACGCCGGTGGAGGACCTGCGCCTGGGGCAGCAGCAGATCGTCGAGATCGCCCGGGCGCTGTCGGTGAACTCGCGCATCCTGATCATGGACGAGCCGACCTCGGCGCTGTCGGCGACCGAGGTCGAAGTCCTGTTCCGGGTGATTCGCGACCTCAAGAGCCGCGGGGTGTCGATCGTCTACATCTCCCACCACCTGGAGGAGGCGCTGCTCATCACCGATCACGCGGTGGTGCTGCGCGATGGCGTGATGACGGCCTACGCCAGGCGAGCGGATATCGACCTGGAGTGGATCGTGCGCAACATGGTCGGCGAGAACTTCGATCTCGGCTCGCCGCCGACCGGTCACGCCCTGGGCGAGGTGGCGCTGTCGCTGGAGGATGTCAGCGTCGCCGATACCGCAGTGCCGGAGCGCTCGGTGGTCGATCATCTGTCGCTGGAGGTTCGCGCCGGCGAGATCGTCTGCATCTACGGCCTGATGGGGGCCGGGCGCACCGAACTGCTCGAGTGCGTGGCCGGTCGCGTGCCGCTGAGCGGTGGGCGGGTGGTGCTGGAAGGCGAGGACGTCTCGCACCTGAGCATCGCCGAGCGCATCGCCAAGGGCCTGGTGCTGGTGCCGGAAGACCGGCAGCGCGATGGCCTGGTCCAGACCATGTCGGTGGGCGAGAACCTGTCGCTGGCCAGCATCAAGGCATTCACCCGCTGGCTGCTGACCTCGGGAAGCCGCGAGCGCGGCGTGGTCGACGAGTCGATCGCCAACGTCCATATCAAGACCGACGGGCCCAGGGCCGAGATCGGCTCGCTCTCCGGCGGC
>NZNW01000036.1 GCA_002695065.1 Salinicola sp.
CATTCGGTCGCGGTGCCATGACCAATCACTGGGTCGACATCCGCAATGCCAACTTGATTCTGTCGATGGGCGGCAACTCTGCCGAGGCTCACCCCGTGGGCTTCCGCTGGGTCACCGAGGCCATCGAGCACAACAAAGCCGAGTTGATCACGATCGACCCGCGCTTCACTCGTACCGGCGCCGTGGCGCAGGACAAGGCGTTCATCCGTACCGGCACCGATATCGCGTTTCTCGGCGGGCTGATCAGTTACCTGATCGAGACCGACCAGATCCAGCGCGAGTACGTGCTGAACTACACCGACGCGGCACTGATCGTGCGCGAGGATTACGGGTTCGAGGACGGCCTGTTTTCCGGGTATGACGAGTCGACCCGCAGCTACGACAAGCAGTCGTGGATGTACGAGATGGGCGACGACGGTTTCGTCCGCCGCGACGAGTCGTTGCAGGAACCGCGCTGCGTCTATCAACTGCTGCGAGAGCACTACTCGCGCTATACCCCGGACATGGTGTCGAGCATCACCGGGATCACGGTCGACGACATCCAGCGGATCTGGAAGAAGATCGCGGCGATGGCGGTACCCGGCAAGACCATGACCATCCTCTACGCGCTGGGGTGGACGCAGCACTCGACCGGTTCCCAGATCATTCGCACCGCGGCCATGGTCCAGCTGTTGCTGGGCAACATGGGGATGCCGGGCGGTGGCGTCAACGCCCTGCGTGGCCACTCCAACATCCAGGGGTTGACCGATCTGGGGCTGCTGTCCCAGTTGCTGCCGGGCTACATGACGCTGGCCAATGCCAAGGAGCAGGATTACCGCGCCTACATCGACAAGCGCACCAAGCAGCCGACCGTCGAGGGGCAGGTCTCCTACTGGAAGAACTATGAAAAGTTCCACGTCAGCCTGATGAAGGCGTGGTACGGCGATGCCGCCAACGAAGGCAACAACTGGTGCTTCGACTGGTTGCCCAAGCTCGAGCGACCGCTCTACGACATTCTCGACACCTTCGAGCGCATGTCCAAGGGCGAGCTCAACGGCTACTTCTGCCAGGGCTTCAACCCGCTGGCCTCGTTCCCCGACCGGGCCAAGGTGACCAGGGCGCTCTCGTCGCTGAAGTACCTGGTAGTGATGGACCCGCTCAATACCGAGACCAGCGAGTTCTGGAAGAACTATGGCGAATACAACGATGTCGACTCCAGCCAGATCGACACCGAGGTGTTCCGTCTGCCGACCTGCTGTTTCGCCGAGGACGAGGGCTCGATCGTCAACAGCGCCCGCTGGTTGCAATGGCACTGGGCGGCGGCGCCGCCGCCGGGGGAGTCTCGTCCCGACACGCGGATCATGGGCGAGCTGTTCCTCAAGCTGAAACGGCTCTACCAGGAGGAGGGGGGTGTCTTCCCCGAGCCGATCGTCAACCTGACCTGGGACTACAAGGTTCCCCACGAGCCCAAATCGGAAGAGCTCGCCCGCGAGTTCAACGGCCGTGCGCTGGAGGATCTGACCGACGAGCAGGGCAACGTGACCCGGCGAGCCGGTGAGCAACTGGCCGGGTTCGCCGAACTGACTGCCGACGGCCGCACTGCGGCGGGTTGCTGGATCTTCACCGGCTGCTGGACCGAAGCCGGCAATCAGATGGCCAATCGCGACAATTCGGACCCCTACGGTACCGGCAACACGCTGGGTTGGGCCTGGGCCTGGCCGATGAACCGGCGAATCCTCTACAACCGGGCCAGCGCCGATGTGCAGGGGCGGCCGTGGGACGCCAGCAAGGCGTTCGTCTGGTGGGATGGCGAGCAGGGTGCCTGGGTGGGGGCGGACGTGCCGGATTTCCCGACCAACTCGCCCCCGTCGCAAGGGCAGATGCCGTTCATCATGCAGCCGGAGGGTGTCGGCCACCTGTTCGCCGGGCAGAGCATGATCGACGGGCCGTTCCCCGAACATTACGAGCCGTTCGAGTCACCGGTGCCGCAGAACCTGCTGCATCCGGGCAAGGAGCGCGCGCGCAACAATCCGGCCGCGCGCATTTTCGACGAGGATCGTGAGGCGCTGGGCAAGCCCGAGGAGTTCCCGCACGCGGCGACCACCTATCGCCTCACCGAGCATTTCCACTTCTGGACCAAGCACGCCGAGCTCAATGCCATCGTGCAGCCGCAGCAGTTCGTCGAGATCGGTGAAGCGCTGGCCAGCGAGATCGGCATCGCGGCCGGTGACTGGGTGAAGGTGTCGTCAAAACGGGGCTTCATCAAGGCCGTGGCAGTGGTGACCAAACGGCTGCGGCCGATGATGATCGGCGACAAGCAGGTCCACCATGTGGGGATCCCGCTGCATTGGGGCTTCACCGGGGTGGCCAAGAAGGGCTATCTGGTCAACGCCCTGACGCCCTTCGTCGGCGACGCCAACACCCAGACGCCGGAGTACAAGTCGTTCACCGTCCGCGTCGAGAAGGCGTGAGGAGCGAAAATGGATAATTCACAGAACATCATCGCCCGCTCCGCCACCACGACGACGCCTCCTCAGGTCCGGAGTCACGTCGATGAGGTTGCCAAGCTGATCGATGTCTCCAAATGCATCGGTTGCAAGGCCTGCCAGGTGGCGTGCATGGAGTGGAACGACCTGCGCGACGACGTCGGCGAGTGCCACGGCACCTACGACAATCCCACCGACCTGACCGCCAATTCGTGGACGGTGATGCGTTTCAGTGAGTACGAATCGCAGGAGGGCAACCTCGAGTGGCTGATCCGCAAGGATGGCTGCATGCATTGTGCCGAGCCAGGCTGCCTGAAGGCATGTCCGGCCCCTGGCGCCATCGTGCAGTACGCCAACGGCATCGTCGACTTCGACTCCAACCACTGCATCGGCTGCGGCTACTGCATTACCGGGTGTCCGTTCGATATTCCGCGTATCTCGCCGAAGGACCAGAAGTCCTACAAGTGCACGCTCTGCTCGGATCGGGTCAACGCGGGGATGGAGCCGGCCTGCGTCAAGACCTGCCCGACCAACTGCATCGAGTTCGGCACCAAGACGGACATGCTGGCTCGAGCGGAGAAGCGGGTGGGCGATCTCAAGGCGCTCGGCTTCCGTGACGCGGGCATCTACGATCCGGCCGGAGTCGGCGGCACGCACGTCATGTACGTGCTGCACCACGCCAACGACCCCAACCGTTACAGCGGGCTGCCCAAGGATCCGCGTATCTCGCCGCTGGTCGGGGCGTGGAAGGGCGCCACCAAGCCGATCATGTCGGCGATCATCGGCATCACCGCGTTTGCCGGGGTGATCCATTACATGACCAAGGGGCCGAAGGAGGAACCGGAAGAGCGGACGGAACACGGGCAGGAAGACGTGCCGCCACCGCATTCGCTCGGCTACGATGCCACCCGTCCGCGGGGAGAAGACCGATGAAGATGCCACGCGATCGACTGATTCGTTATTCGCCGCTGGACCGCGCCAATCACTGGACCATGGCCATGGTCTTCGTGCTGCTGGCGCTATCCGGGCTGGCATTCTTCCATCCCGCCTTCTTCTTCCTGAGCCATACCCTGGGCGGGCCGGTATGGGCGCGCATCCTGCACCCGTTTCTGGGGGTGGTGCTGGTCTTGCTGTTCTACGCCATGGCGGTGCGACACGTGCGTCGCAACCTGCTCGGCGAGAACGACATCCAGTGGGCGCGCCAGATCGGCGACGTGCTCGACAATCGCGACGACAAGCTGCCACCCATCGGCAAGTACAACCCGGGCCAGAAGCTGGTCTACTGGTCGCTGGTAGTGTCGATCGCGCTGTTGCTGCTCAGCGGCGTGATCATGTGGCGGCCGTGGTTCGCCGGTTATTTCCCGATTCCGCTGATCCGTTTCGCCAGTCTGCTCCACGCGGTGTCGGCGTTCGTGGCCATCGTCACCATTGTGGTCCACGTCTATGCCGCCATCTGGGTCAAGGGCTCGATTCGCTCCATGACCCGAGGCTGGGTGACCCGGGCCTGGGCACGCCATCACCACGGCCTGTGGGCCCGTGAACAAGAGGAGGCGCAGCGCCGTGAGCAGCAGCCCTGACGACGACAGCCCTGACAACCAGCCCGGGCCGAGCGCGACCCGCGAGCACGCCTTCGGCCAGTCGCCCCCGTCGCCGGGAGCGCCGCCAATGGTCGGACTGCCGGGGCGCAAGCTGTTTGCCGAGCGTGGCCAGCGCCTGCGGCAACTGGCCGAGCGGGTCCCGGCGATGGCACCCTACCTCCAGTTCATGGCGATGATCGTCGAGGCGCAGCATCGCGTCGTCCAGCAGTCGCGTCCGGCGTTGACGAGCGGGGCGGAGTTGGCCATGCGCCATGGCATCCCGCCGCTGTCGGTAGACGGCCTGTGGCGCGACATGTCATGGCCCGACGATCTCGAGGCACTGCTGAGCGAGCTTGACGGACGGGTCCTGGCCCCGCAACGCACCTGGTTCGAGGCGTTGCGCCAGTTGCCCGACGCGGACCGGGCCGAGCTGGCCCGCGCCGTACTGGAGGGTAAGCCGTTGCCGCTCGAGCAGCGTGCCATGGCGCCGCTGGTGGGTGCGGCGCTGCAGGTGGCGTGGACGCGCCAGGCAAGAATGCTGCCGGCGATCCCGCCCAGACCGGCTGACGTCGCCAGCGGGCTCTGTCCATGTTGCGGCGCCCTTGCGGTCGGCAGCCTGATCCAGATCGGCATGGCGCGCTCCCGGGTGCGTTACCTGCAGTGCGGCCTCTGTGCCAGCGAGTGGTACGCCGAGCGTGCCAAATGCGTGCAGTGTGGCGACAGCAAGACCCTGGATTATTGCAGTCTCGAGGATGAACAGGGCGAGCGGGTGCTGCCGATCCAGGCCGAGACCTGCGATCACTGTCACAGCTACCTGAAGCGCGTCAATCGGGAGTGGGAAGCGGATGCCGATCCGCTGGCCGATGATCTCGCCAGCCTGGCCCTGGACATGATGATCGCCGATCGAGAACTGGAGCGGCGCGCGTTCAATCCACTGCTGGTGTTGGGCGAGCCGGGCTAAGCTTCGAGCTTCGAGCTTCGAGAAAGGGATTGCGAACTTCGCGAGTCGACGGGGAGTGTCTTCGCGGCTCGCGGCTCGCGGCTCGCGGCTCGCGGCTCGCGGCTCGCGGCTTGTATTGGCGCCAGCTCGACGATTAAATCGAGGTCACAGTCAGCGACCTCGAGCCCGTCATGCCCGACACGATCGCTTCTTCGATGGATCTCCGCCGCCAGTTGCCGGGGGTGACGACACTGCTCGACCATCCCGAACTCCAGCCATGGCGGCAGCGCCATGGTGACCGGCTGCCGATACGCGCCATTCGCGAGACGCTCGCCCACTATCGCCAGCGCTTGAGCGAGGGCGCGGCGGACGACATCGGTGACAACCGGCCCGAGGAGATCGACCTGATCGCCGCGATCAGGGTACGACTCGAGCTTTTGACACGCGCCAATACCCGTCCGGTCTTCAATCTGACCGGCACCGTCATCCACACCAATCTGGGGCGTTCGCCGCTCTCCGAAGCGGCCATCGAGGCCGTCGTCCAGGCTGCCCGCCACCCCGTCGCGCTGGAGTACGATCTTGAGAGGGGGCGGCGCGGCGATCGTGACCGTCTGGTGGAGGATCTGCTGATCGAACTGACCGGTGCCGAGGCGGCGACCGTGGTCAACAACAATGCCGCGGCCGTGCTGCTGTCGCTCACGGCCCTCGGCGCCGGGCGCGAGGCAGTGATCTCGCGGGGCGAGATGATCGAGATCGGCGGCGCCTTTCGGATGCCGGACGTGATGTCCGCCGCCGGCTGTCGGCTGGTCGAGGTCGGTGCCACCAATCGCACCCACGCGCGGGATTTTAGCCAGGCGCTCGGTGACGACAGCGGGTTGATCGTCAAGGCGCACACCTCCAACTACGCCATCACCGGGTTCACCAGCAGCGTGCCGGAGCGCGAGCTTGCCCGGATTGCCCACGAGCATGGCATACCGTTCATGATCGATCTGGGCAGCGGCGCATTGACCGACTTCCGCGCGCTGGGCCTGCCCCACGAGGCCCAGCCGTCGGAGGCGATCGCGGCGGGCGCCGATCTGGTGACCTTCAGCGGCGACAAGCTGCTCGGCGGTCCGCAGGCGGGTATCGTCGTCGGCAAGCGTGAGCTGATCGCCCGGCTCAAGCAGCATCCGCTCAAGCGGGCGCTGCGCTGCGACAAGCTCACGCTGGCGGCGCTGGAGGCCACGCTCCGGTGCTATCGAGACAGTGATAGGCCATCGCGCTCGCTGCCGACGTTGTCGATGCTGGCGCGTGATGTGGCCACGATTGGCGACCAGGCGAGCCGATTGAAGCCGTCGATGCAGGCGGCACTCGAAGGCATTGCCGAGGTGAGCTGTCGGGATTGCCGCAGCCAGCTCGGCAGCGGGTCCCTCCCGGTGGATCGCCTCGACAGCCGTGCGCTGGTACTCCATTGCCCAGGGAGTCGTGATCTATCCCGGCTGGAGTGCGTGCTTCGCGGCTTGCCGCGACCCGTGATAGGGCGAGTGCACGAGGGGGCGCTGTGGCTGGATCTGCGCTGCCTGGATGGCGACGAGGAGGAGCGCCGGTTCGTCGAGCAGCTCGATACCCTTCGGCCGCTGTGGGATCGCACGGCATGATCGTCGGTACCGCGGGGCATGTCGATCACGGCAAGACGGCACTGATTCGCGCGCTCACCGGTGTGGCCACCGATCGCCTGAAAGAGGAGCAGGTTCGCGGTCTCACCATTGAGGCCGGCTATGCCTATCCCGAGCCGCCACCGGAATATGCCGGGGCCACGCTGGGGTTCATCGACGTGCCGGGCCACGAGCGCTTCATCGCCAACATGCTCTCCGGCGCCGTGGGTATTCAAGCGATGTTGCTGGTGGTCGCGGCGGACGACGGCATCATGCCGCAGACGCGCGAACATGCCCGCATTCTGGAACTGCTGGGCGTGACACGGGCCTGGGTGGCGCTGACCAAGACCGATCGCGTCGAGCCCGACCGTATCGCGCAGGTCATGCTCGAGCTGCAGGGCTGGCTGGCGGATACCGCCTTCGCGGGGGCGCCGATCTTTCCGCTCTCCACTGTTTCGGGCGAGGGCGTCGGCGCACTCGAACACGCCCTGTGGACGGCGGCCGTCAAGGTCCCGGAAGACGGCATTGTCTCGGGAGACGGCGATATCCCCGGGAATAGCGCGGCAGCCACTCCCGTTTCGGGTCGCTTTCGGCTCGCCGTCGACCGTGTCTTCACCAAGCGGGGGGCGGGCGTCGTGGTCACGGGAACGGTGCGCAGCGGCCGGGTATCGCTGGGTGACAGCGTCCGACTGTTACCGACCGGCCTGGGGGCACGCGTGCGCGGATTGCGGTGTCAGGATCGCGATGCAAAAGCCGCGAGCCGGGGCGAGCGCTGTGCCATCAATCTCAGCGGCGCCGATATCGAGATTGGGCGTCTGGCGCGGGGCGATTGGGTCGTGGCCGAGGCTTCCCGGCTCGGCGATCAGCACCGGCTCGATGTCGTTCTGCGTTCGCTGCCGGAGTCACCGCCGCTCGAGCACTGGGCGCCCGTTCACCTCCATCATGGCAGCGCCCATGTCACCGGGCGCATCTCGTTACTGGAAGCGGAGGTTTTGGCGCCCGGGGCATCGATGCTCGCGCAACTGGTGCTGGACTCGCCGTTGCAGGCGGCACACGGTGATCGAGTCGTGATTCGCGACCACGGGGCCAGTCACACGTTGGGCGGGGCCCGCGTGCTTGATGTCGATCCTCCCAGAAGAGGCGCCAGGAAGCCGGCGCGCCTCGCCTGGCTGCGTCGACTCCAGGCGTTCCTGCCGGACGGTCGCGGCGCTCAGGACCCGCGGGTGCTGTGGCAAGCCCCGACGCTGGACGAGGAGAGCGTGGATCTCGTGGCGTTGGCTGCCAATCTCGACAGGGAGACGAGCGAACTCGAAAGTGATGCCACGCTTGGCGGCTGGGAGGTCATCACCCATCAGGGCGAGAGTCATGCGCTTCCCGCGCCGATGCAGCAGCGGCTTTATGGCAGGGCGCTGGAATGCCTGGCGCTGACGCATGAACAGGAGCCCGTCATGCGCGGTGTCGACGTCGACCGCTTGCGCCGCATGGTGGCGCCTCGGCTGTCGGCCGGTCTGTTTCGGCCTCTACTGGAGCGCTGGAAGGTGGGCGGCGAGATCGTACAGCACGGTCCGTTCGTGGCGCTGGCTTCCCACGAGGCCTCGCTGTCGCCCGACCAGGCCCAGCGCTGGGAGCGTGTGCAACCCCTGTTGCAGGCATCTCCCTTCGATCCGCCGCGAGTGCGCGACATCGCGCAGCAGTTTGGTTGGCCCGAGAGCGAGGTGCGGAGCCTGCTGAGAAGCTGCGCGCTACTCGGCAGCGTTTACCAGTTGCGCCACGATCACTTCTTTATGGCGCCCCATGTGGCCGAACTGGCCAGGTTGATTCGTCGACTCGACGGCGACTCTTCGGTCGGAGCGACGGCGGCGGCATTTCGCGATCGGGTCGGCTGTGGTCGGAAACTGGCGGTGGCGATTCTCGAGTTTTTCGACCGGGTCGGATTCACGCGGCGCGTCGGGGATGGTCACAAGGTGATCCGGGAAGATATGCTGTTCGAGTGACGGGGCTCGGCCCTTCGGTCGAGCGCCCGGAGTGGGCCAGAGCCGGCGAGCGAGAGCATCTCGTCAACGCTCTCTCAGGAAGAGAATCGTTCCCCGGTGGGGCGCCAGGACTTCAACTCCTGTAGGGGCTGCCAGCAGTCCCTGGTGGGTTCGACTCCCACTCTCTTCCGCCATCTTTCCTCCGTCGTCCTTCACTCGGGGAGGAGGGCGTTGGGTGGCGGCGATCGCTTGGTTCGAATGCTTTGCCGTGTGCCGGTGGTTCGAAAGCGTCATTTTCCACGGCGTTGCAAAAATTTACGTGTTTTGTTGAATAGTCAGTTACTTATAAATGCATGATTAAGAACACTTAAGTTTTGTCATTAGCAAAAACGATCATCACATCACGAGAAAAACGTTGGCGCATCGGCAATGTAAGTCCACTCTGAGACTGCCCACTTAGCCAAGTGGCTCTCACCGCGAAGGAACGTGGGAGTGGGTTCTCTCTTCCGACCTGTCGACAGGCCATCTCGGCGTCGACGACAGCGTGCATTCGCCCCGTGTCCTCCTGTCCTCCTGCTTGGCCGCCACGCTGGCATCTTTCCTCCCCGTCGTCGCCCCTGCGCGTCGAGTACTCGTCGACGGGATTGTGATTCCGTGCAGGTCGCGACGACAATGAGCTCACGACAACGTCGCCATCGATGGAGACATCATGCAGGGTTCGCTGATCGGTATCTTGGTAGGGCTGGTGGTCTGGATGTCCACCGCGGAATGGGGCTGGGGAATCGGTGCGGGCATCGCCTCCGGGATCGCCTGGGATCTCTGGCGCCAGCGTTCGCGGCATGATGACTGAAGCGCCGGAGGCTCGGGCCAGTTCGTCGTGGCGAAATGGCCCGATGGCGATGTCAGTTGTGGGTCCTGACCCCCTCGAGCAGCGCCGCCATGTCGTCGGCATGCTCCTCCTCCTGGGCCAGGATCTCTTCCATCACCCGGCGCGAGGTCGGGTCCTTGTCACCAAGGTAGGTGATGATCTCGCGGTAGCTGTCGATCGCGATCCGCTCGGCAATGAGATCTTCCTTGATCATCTCCTCGAGCGTCTCGCCCTCGGCATACTCCGAGTGCGAGCGGCTCAGTAGACCCTCCGGCGAGAAATTGGGAGCGCCGCCCAGCTGGGTGATGCGTTCGGCGAGTTGATCGGCGTGCTGCTGCTCTTCCTGGGCATGTTCCAGGAACTCGTCCTTGGCAATGCTCGCGCTGAGTCCGTCGGCCATGTAGTAGTGGCGCTTGTAGCGCAGCACGCAGACGATCTCGGTTGCCAGTGCCTCGTTGAGAATCTTGATGACGGTCTCGCGGTCGGCACTGTAACCCTCGGTGACGGCACCATCCTCGATGTGCTGACGGGCACGCTCGCGAATCGTCTTGATATCGGTCAAAAAGGTCTGCTCGCTCATGGTTTCCTCCTCGATGATGGGGGCGCGATGCCCGGGGCCGGACTGTCGGTTCGGCACCGGCACGCTCTGGATCCGTCGCGGTCGTGATCTCAACGTAGTCGATCGAACTCCGTTGGCCCAGGGATATCGCAGGGTCAACGCCGCTCGTCGCGCCGGCGGCGTGTAATACAATAGCGTCGGGGTCGTGGGCTAGAATTCAGGGACATTCCTGTCAGGACCGGTCACATGGCTTCGCACGACCACTCGCATCACGATCCCCATGATCACGCCGGACAGGGGGATTCTCACGGCCACTGTCATGGTCACGCTCACGATCATGCGCCAGCCGTGACCACGGATAGTGCCAGGCGCGTCAGGCTGGCGATGATCCTGACCGCCGGCTTCATGCTGGCGGAGGTGGCCGGTGGCTGGATCTCCGGCTCGCTCGCGTTGCTGGCCGATGCCGGCCACATGTTCAGCGACAGCTTTTCGCTGGGTCTGGCACTGTTCGCCTTCTACATGGGCGACAAGGCGCCGGACAGGTTCCGCACTTTCGGTTATCAGCGGTTTCAGGTGCTGGCCGCCTTCGTCAACGGGCTGACGCTGCTGGCGATCGCGGCATGGATCCTGGTCGCCGCGATCCAGCGATTCACCCAGCCGGTCGATGTCCTGGCAGGCCCGATGATGGTGGTGGCCGTACTGGGCCTGCTGGTGAACATCGTGGTCTTCAGGATCCTTCACGGTGGCGACCGGGAAAATCTCAACCTGCGCGGTGCCTTGCTGCATGTGATCGGCGACCTGTTGGGGTCGGTGGCGGCGATCGTGGCCTCCGTGGTGATCATGCTCACCGGCTGGACACCGATCGACCCGCTGCTTTCGATGCTGGCCGCGGCGTTGATTCTGCGTGCCGCGTGGAAGATTCTGGGCCGCTCGACGCACACGCTGCTCGAGGGTACGCCCGAAGGGGTCGACGTCGGCCAGATTCGGCAGGCGCTGCTCGACGTCGAGGGGGTCAAGAGTCTGCATGACATTCACGTCTGGGGCCTGACGCCCCAGGACCCGCTGCTCAGCGCGCACCTGGTGATCGAGTCTCCCGCCTTTCACGACGGGGTCATCGAGCGGGCTTACGCCATGCTGCAGTCCCGCTTCGGGATCCAGCACGCAACATTGCAGGTCGAGACGCGGGACTGCCTGACCGGTGGTGAGTGCAACCAGGGAATGATCGTGCACCCGTAAACCCGTCGCTCGTGATGTCGCCTTGCGATGAATCTCGCTCAGGGTAATGGGGGAAAGTTTCATTGGCCGTGACCGCCCGGGGCAGGCAGAATCGCCATCATACTGTCGTCAATCCATCGCCGGTCGTCGTTTCCGGGACACCAAGGCTCGAGAGCGAGACCCTGACCAGCGCGCGATCACGCTGGCCCGCATCGAAGAGAGCAATGTCATGAGCACGCAGCCTCCGCTGGGATTCAGTTTCGAATTCTTCCCCCCCAACACCGACGCGGGGCGCGAAAAGCTCGGTGGCGTCCGCGATGCGCTGGCCGCCCGCAAACCGCGGTTCTTCTCCGTGACCTATGGCGCCGGTGGCTCCACCCAGGCCCGCACATTCGACACCGTCAGGACGGTCCGGCGCAGTGGAGTCACCACGGCGCCGCACCTCTCCTGCGTCGGTAGCGACAAGGCGGCGCTGCGTGATCTGCTGCACGCCTATCGTGAAGATGGCGTCGATAGTCTGGTGGCCCTGCGCGGTGATCTGCCATCGGGCATGGGCGGGGGCGGGGAGCTGCGTTATGCCAACGAACTGGTCGAGTTCGTTCGCGACGAGACCGGCGATCATTTCGAGATCGCGGTGGCCGCCTATCCCGAAGCGCATCCGCAGGCGCCGAGCTTCGAACGGGACCTGGAAAACTTCGCCCGCAAGGCCAGGGCGGGAGCGAACATCGCCATCACCCAGTATTTCTTTACTGCCGAAGCCTACTTCCACTTCGTCGAGCGCGTTCGGGCCATGGGTATCGACATCCCGATCGTGCCCGGCATCATGCCGATCACCAACTACACCAAGCTGGCGCGCTTTTCCGACGCCTGCGGGGCCGATATCCCGCGCTGGATCCGTAAGCAGCTCGAAGCCTACGGCGACGATAGCGACAGCATTCAGGCATTCGGCACCGAGGTCGTCTCGAATCTGTGCCGGCGTCTGCTGGATGGCGGTGCTCCGGGGCTGCATTTCTATACGCTCAACCAGTCCGCGCCCACGCTTCGGGTGCTCGACAACCTGAGCTGAGCGCCGGCCGCAAGCTGGCATTATCTCCGGGTCGATTGATTCGCGTCGCCCGAGGACCTTGTCTACGTTGAAGGGTGCGTTATCGGTCGGCATCCGGCCGAAAG
Organism: Salinicola sp.; assembly: GCA_002695065.1. Classification (GTDB taxonomy): domain Bacteria; phylum Pseudomonadota; class Gammaproteobacteria; order Pseudomonadales; family Halomonadaceae; genus Salinicola. The sequence goes on from NZNW01000036.1 coordinate 12,402, forward strand.
ATTCACTCACGGAGAGGAGAGCGTCATGCAACGCAACGGATTGATCGGACTGACTGCGGGGGTTGCGCTGGCCCTGTCGGGATGGGCGCAGGCGGACACCACGGTGGAGATGCACTCGGTTTCCGCGGACGGTGTCGGCGATAGCGTCGGTACGGTGGTCGCCAAGGACACCGAGTACGGTCTGCTGCTGACGCCCGATCTGTCGGGCCTGAACGCCGGGCTCCACGGTTTCCATCTGCACGCCAATGCCAGTTGCGAGACCAGCGAGACCGATGGCGAGGTCACGCCTGGCGGCGCCGCCGGTGGCCACTTCGACCCCGACGATACCGGCACACACCAGGGACCCTACAGCGACAAGGGGCATCTCGGCGACCTGCCGGCACTCACGGTCGGGGATGACGGCAAGGCGACGACGCCAGTGCTGGCGCCTCGACTCACCGAAGCCGATCTCGGCGGTCACTCGCTGATGATCCACGAGGGCGGCGACAACTACAGCGACGAGCCCAAGTTGGGCGGCGGCGGAAGCCGGGTTGCCTGCGGGGTCGTCGATGACAGCTAGCGAGCCTTGAACGGCGCGCATCCCGACGGCTCCGCCACAGGTGGAGCCGTCCTGTTTCGTTGCGCAGGTGCTCCGCCCTGCGACGGTTGCTCTCAAACTATTGTTTTCTGGTTGGCTCACGCGCCATAATCTGTTCATTTATCCAGTTGTGGGGCGCCCGGGCCGATGGCCAATTTTCGAACGCATCTCGGCGTGGCGAGTGTCGGCGGAGCCTCGGTCGCTCAGGCCGGATGGCAGGCGGGGCAGTGGGGCGGATGGCAGTCGCTGGTGGTGGCGATACTGGTGGCGTTCGGCGGTATTCTCCCGGATATCGATGCCGATCAGTCCCAGGCCATCCGCCTGATCTTCAATCTCCTGGCCGTGGTTGCGGTGGTGCTGGCGGTGCTGGTCCTGCAGCATCGAGTCACGCCGGCCTACCTGTTTGCCGCCTGCGGCGGTATCTATCTCGGCGTACGCTACCTGGCCGGTGCGATCTTCGCGCGCTTCACGGTTCATCGCGGGTTGTGGCATTCGCTGCTGGCGGCGTCGATCAGCGGGCTGTCGACGGCAGCGATCAGTTTCTCCCTGCTGGACCAGCCTGAACGACTGGCCTGGATCCACGGCTTGGCGATGACGCTGGGTTTCGTCATCCATCTGATGCTGGACGAGCTGTATAGCGTCGATCTCACCGGGGCGCGCTTCAAGCGCTCGTTCGGCACGGCCCTCAAGCTCTTCAGTTGGCAGTCACCGGGCAGTGCGCTGATGCTGGCGCTGATATCGATGCACCTGCTGAGCTGGCTGCCATCCTTCTCGGTGCTGCGGCAGCTGGTGATGCAGGGGGTGGCGCTGTGGCATTGAGCCCCTCTGCCCGCTCCGGCACGGCACGCCCACCCATCACATCGCGACGAGATAGCGATGCAGCTGATATTCGATGTCGGCGAAACGCTGCTCTAAACGCGCTCGCTCGATCCCCGTGCCGACGCATTGTCGCCGATTGACGGGGCGGTCGGCGGAATCAGTGCGGTTTGCGTGGGTCGAGAATCCGTACCGGGGTGATCTCGTCGCTGGCCGGGCGCTGGCGCTCCCGGGGCTGGTTCACCCGGGTGGGAACCTCCTGGATCGTCTCGTCCTCGATCGGCAACTGCTCGAAGAAATCGCAGCTCACGCAGTCCCGGTAGCGAATCCCGTTCTGCTCCCAGGAGCGGATGCGGTCCATGGCCGAGCAGCGCGGGCAGATCGCGCCAGCGATGAAGCGTTTCGGTGTCTGGGTCATGCGTTACCTCGAAATGGAGGAGAGGACGCTCGCAGGCGTCCTCTCGAGTCGCTGGATGGCCGCAGGTCAGGCGGCGTCTCGCGGTTCGATACCGGCATGGCGTAGCAACGGGTCTATGCTCGGCTCGCGACCGCGGAACGCCTTGAACAGTTCTGCGGCTTCCCGCGAACCGCCCTGTTCGAGAATCGCCTCGCGGAAGCGGCGGCCAGTCTCGGGATCGAAGATGCCGGCTTCCTCGAAGGCGCTGTAAGCGTCCGCCGAGAGCACTTCGGCCCATTTGTAGCTGTAGTAACCGGCGGCGTAGCCCCCAGCGAAGATGTGTGCGAATCCGTTCTGGAAGCGGTTGAAGTCGACGGCCGGTACCACCGACACCTTGGCTCTCACGTCGTCGAGCAGCGCCTGGACATCGGCGGCACTGGGCTTGCGGCACTCGTGATGCAAGCGGAAATCGAACAGCGAGAATTCGAGCTGGCGCATCATCTGCATGGCCGACTGGAAATTGCGCGCCGCCTGCAGCTTGTTCAGCAGCTCATCCGGCAATTTTTCACCGGTATCGACGTGGCCGGCGATCAGATCGAGACCCTCGCGCTCCCAGCAGAAGTTCTCCATGAACTGGCTCGGTAGCTCCACGGCGTCCCAGGCGACGCCGCTGATTCCGGAAACATCGGCGACCGTCTGCCGCGTCAGCATGTGATGCAGGCCGTGGCCGAACTCGTGGAACAGTGTCAGCACTTCGTCGTGGGTCAGCAGCGCCGGCTTGCCCGCCACCGGCGGCGTGAAGTTGCAGGTGAGATAGGCCACCGGCAGCTGCAGTTCGCCATTCTCGCGCTGGAGACGCGTGCGGCAGACATCCATCCAGGCGCCGCCACGCTTGCCCTCCCGGGCGTACAGGTCCAGATAGAAGCCGGCGATGGGGCGATCGCCATCGAGCACGTCGAAGTACTTCACGTCCGGGTGGTAGCGTGGCGCTTCCGGATTCTCCGCCATGCGGATGCCGTAGAGCTTGTTCGTAACGCGAAAGAGACCCTCGATGGCACGCGGCGCGGGGAAATAGGGGCGCAGCTGCTCTTGAGAAATATCGTAGCGGGCCTGACGCAGTTTCTCGCTGGCGAAGCCGGTATCCCAGGGCTTCAGGGCGTCGAGCCCGAGGCTCTCCTTGGCAAAGGCTTCGAGCTCGTTGAATTCGCGCTGCGCCTGCGGGTGTGCGCGTTTGGCGAGGTCGTCGAGGAAGCCCAGCACCTGTTCGGGGGTTTCGGCCATCTTGGTGGCCAGCGAGTAGTCGGCGTAGGTGTCGAAACCGAGCAGGCGGGCCAACTCCTGACGCAGTGACAGCGTTTCCTCGATCACCGGCGCGTTATCGTTCTCGCCGGCCTTGGGGCCCTGGTCGGAGGCGCGAGTGACGTAGGCGGTATAGACCTCCCGGCGCAGCTCGCGATCTTCGGCGAAGGTCATGACCGGCAGAAAGCTGGGTACGTCCAGGGTAATGCGGTAGCCGGAAACGCCTTTGGCTTCGGCATTGGCCTTCAATGTCTCCAGGGCGCTCTGCGGCAGGCCGCCCAGGCGATCGGCGTCGGCGAGATCGAGGTGCCAGGATTGGGTCGCATCCAGCAGCTGGTTGGAGAAGGTGTTGCCGAGTTCCGACAGGCGAGCCTGGATCTCGCCGTAGCGTTTCTTGGCGTCGTCCGGGAGGTCGACGCCGGCGAGACGAAAGTTGCGCAGCGTGTTGTCGATCGCCTTGCGCTGCGCGGTATCGAGTGTCGCGAACTCGTCGCCTTGGCGCAGCCGCTCGAAGGCCTTGAAAAGCGCGGTGTGCTGGCCGACCCAGGTGCCGTACTCGGAAAGCATGGCCAGGCACTGCTGATAGGCGTCGCGCAGGGCGTCGCTGTTCATCGTCGAGTTGAGGTGGGACACCGGCGACCATGCCTGGGAGAGGCGGTCGTCGAGCGCTTCCAGCGGCGCGGCGAGGGTCTGCCAGCTCACGTCCTGCTGCCGGGCCAGGGTCTCGGTGGCCTGCCGGTTGTCGGCAATGATCTTTTCGATGGCCGGTACGACGTGTTCGGGACGGATCGCCTCGAACGGCGGCAGACTATGCTGCTCGAGCAGCGGGTTATTCGACATGGTCACCTCGGACGATGGAATCGGTGCCATTCTATATGGGGGAAGCCGCAGCCGCTTTCAATCCGGGGGCCCCAGTTGGCAGCGCCCATTTTGGGCGCCGGCCCGGGCCGGATTGGCGAGCCGCCCCGGTGCTGATAGGCTCTTCGCGTTTTCGCGCCAGCCCTGTCTGCCCCGCTGCAGGCCGCCCGCGACCGCAACCCGTTCGATAAAGGTCCCGAATGATGAGTGAAACTCTGGAGCGCTGGCAGTCCCGCCGTGCCTTTATCCTGGCGGTCACCGGCGCCGCCGTGGGACTTGGCAACATTTGGCGCTTTCCCTACATGACGGGTGAGAACGGCGGTTCGGCGTTCCTGCTGCTCTACATCGTCTTCGTATTGCTGCTGGGGTTGCCGATGATGATGGCCGAGATCATGATCGGCCGCGCCGGTCGGCGCAGCCCGATGCAGGCGCTGGCGTTCCTGGCCGACGAGGCCGATGTCAGTCGTCACTGGAAATGGCTGGGGCTTTTCGGCGCGATCACCGTCTTCTTCATCCTGTCGTTCTACTCGGTGGTCTCCGGCTGGTCGATCGAGTACCTGATCAGTGCCGTGAATGGCAACTTCGTCGGTCTTTCTCCCCCGCAGATCGGCGCTAGCTTCGATGCCTTCCTGGCCGATCCGCTGCGCATGACCTTCAACCATACCCTGTTCATGCTGCTGACCATGTCGGTGGTGGCGGCCGGCATCGCCAACGGCATCGAGAAGCTCAACAACGTGATGATGCCGCTGCTGTACGCCATCCTGATCGTTCTCGGCGGCTATGCCGTGACCACGCCGGGTTTCGGGGCCGCCATGCACTGGCTGTTCACTCCGAACGTCGCCGCCATCACCTGGAGTGTCGTGCTCAATGCCATGGGGCACGCCTTCTTTACCCTGGCGGTGGGCGCTTGCGCCCTGATGGCCTACGGTGCCTACATGCCCGAGGAGCAGAGTCTGCCCAAAGCCGTCTTTGCCGTGGCACTGCTCGATATCACGGTGGCGCTGCTCTCCGGTATCGCCATCTTCTCCGTGGTCTTCACCCATGGTCTCGATCCCAGCGAAGGGCCGGGGCTGATGTTCGTCACGCTGCCGATCGCCTTCAGCGAATTGCCGGGAGGGCAGGTCTGGCTGGGCGCCTTCTTTCTGCTCCTGCTGGTGGCGACCTGGACGTCGTCGATCAATCTCGCCGAGCCGATGGTGTCGATGCTGGTCGGTTCCGGGTGGCGGCGCAGCCGGGCTGCTATCCTGATCGGGTCGCTGGTGTGGCTGGTGGGTCTGCTGTCGGTGCTCTCGTTCTCCACCCTGGCAGACGTGCACTGGGTCGGCGAGATGAACTTCTTCACGCTGGTGTCGACCGTTCCGCCCGATATCTTCCTGCCGGTCGGTGGTCTGCTGATCGCCATCTTCGCGGTCTGGATGATGTCGAAGGAGGCGGCCACGGCGGCGCTGGGCGTCGGTGCCGGTGGCTTCCGGCTGTGGCGATGGCTGGTGCGTTACGTCTCGATCCCGCTGACGGTCGTGGTGCTGGCGACCAGTCTCATCTAGGCCATGCCTGGATGGTGAAGCGGATTCTGGATAGCGATAGGAGTGGGACTCAATGGCAATTCGAACATTTCAGGGCGTGACACCCAGCCTCGGTCAGCGGGTGTTCATCGACGATACCAGCGTCGTGCTGGGTGACGTGGCGCTGGGCGACGACTGCTCGGTGTGGCCGATGGCGGTCATCCGTGGCGATGTCCACCGCATTCGCATCGGCGCGCGGACCAGCGTGCAGGACGGTTGCGTGCTGCACTGCACCCATGCCAGCGACTACAACCCCGGCGGCCATCCCTTGGTGATCGGGGAGGATGTCACGATCGGCCATCAGGCCACGCTGCACGGCTGCCGGGTCGGGGATCGGGTTCTGATCGGAATGGGCGCGGTGGTGCTCGACGGGACCGTAATCGAAGACGAAGTGATCGTTGCCGCTGGCGCCATGGTGCCGCCCGGCAAGGTACTGGCGAGCGGCCATGTCTACGCTGGCAACCCCGCCAAGCCGCTGCGCGAGCTCAAGGCCGCCGAACGGGAGTTTTTCAGTTACTCCGCGAGAAATTACGTCAAGCTGAAGGATCAGCATCTGAGCGGAGAGTGACCCGGAAGCGGAAGCGATCAGGGCTCGAAGCGGTCGCTCAGCAACTGCGAGCGTCTCTCCGCGCGTCGGGCCCTCGATTCGGCGCGTTGCATGTCCATCAACCCCGTCTTGACGTAGTCGAGATGCTCGTGAGCCAGTATTCGAGCCTCCTCGGCTCTCCCTTCCTGAATCGCCTCGAGCAGCGCGCGGTGCTGCGCCATCAACCGCTGGCGGGCGTTGGGGCGCTCGAACAGATGCGCCAGATTGCCGACGATGCTCTTCTCCAGCAAATGGAAAAGGCCGCGGATGGTGTGCAGCATCAGGACATTGTGCGCGGCCTCGGCAATGGCGAGATGAAAGGCGGCATCGGCCTTGGCCTCGCGTAGCGGGTCGCCTTGCTGGACGGGATCCCGGTAACTCCTGTCCAGTGCCTCGAAACGCTGCTGCAGCATCTCCTTGTCGGCCGGGGTCGCCCGCATCGCCGCGTGATAGGCCGTGATTCCCTCCATCGCATCGCGAAACTCCAGCACATCCAGGTGAAACTCGTCGTGGCGCGACAGCATCTCCAGCATGGGGTCGCCGTAACTGGCCGCGAGACGCTCGCTGACATAGGTGCCTCCCCCCTGCCGGCTGGTCAGCACTCCTCGAGCGGCCAGCTTTTGAATGGCTTCGCGTAGCGAGGGGCGTGACACGCCGAAGCGTTCGGCCAGCTGCCTTTCGGCTGGCAGGCGGTGGCCCGGCTTGAGGCTACCCTCGAGGATCATCGTCTCGAGACGTTCGGTAATGACATCGGCAAGGCGGGGCTGCCTGACGGGAGGGTAGGTCACGTGGCGATGCTCCTGATGACGGTTCCACCAATTGGTTTTACCAATGTTCTGGCAGCTTTCAAAGGTTTGCCAGTCGGGATGGTGGGCGTCAAAAGCGGGCATCTGACAACAGAACAGTATGAGGCGCCGGGGGCAATCGGCTGCCATCGCCATTGGTCCCTGTCGAGCCATTGCCGTTGTTCATCATCGATTCAGTTTTTTCGACTCAGGGGCTTGCCAAGTCCGGTTCGGGTCCGTAAAGTACGCATCCGCTGCCGCCGAGACAGGTTCTCGGAAGCAGTGAAGAAGAAAGCCAAGCAGTTGATTTGATTGAAATAATCGGTTGACGCCAGGCAGGGAAGGCAGCACAATGCTCCC
>NZNW01000037.1 GCA_002695065.1 Salinicola sp.
CTCGCCGACGTCGGCCTCGAGATTTCGAATCTGGGTGCTGATGGCGGACTGGGTCAGCCCCACCGCCCCACCGGCGGCGGAGAAGGTCCCATGGCGTACCACGGCGAGAAAGGTCTTGAGCTCTCTGAGCATGGATCGATGGCCACTAGAATACAAATAATTTGATATCAGACAGCAATATTATGCGCTTTCCATCAAATTTAATCGCGTCCAGAATGACTCGACATCAATGACGCCCAGGCCAACGACTTTCAGGAGAACTCCCATGGCACTGTCCCCCTTCCACCTCGCCATTCCGGTTCACGATCTGCCCGCCGCACGCAAGTTCTACGGCGAGACCTTCGGTCTGAGCGAAGGCCGCTCCAGCGAGCAGTGGGTCGATTTCGACTTCTATGGCCATCAACTGGTGATTCACGAGCATCCGCCGACACCGTCCCAGGAGTCCGCGCACACCAACCCGGTCGACGGCCATGACGTGCCGGTGCCCCACTTCGGCATCATCTTGGGCTGGAGCGAGTGGGAAGCCCTGGCAGAGCGCCTGAAGGGCTTCGGCACCCAGTTCGTGATCGAGCCCTACGTGCGCTTCAAGGGTCAGCCCGGCGAACAGGCCACCATGTTCCTGCTCGATCCGTGCGGTAATGCGCTGGAGTTCAAGGCGTTCAAGGATATGGGTCAGCTGTTCGCCAAGTAATACCGTTTCTCTCGCGTCCCTCGACGTCTTGTGATTGCCGCCGATTTCGATCGGCGGCTTTTTTGTGTCGATGGCGATAACGACCCGCTAAGCGAGCCGCCGGAGATGCAGCGCACCAATGGCCAGCGCGACCAGCAGCAATACCGCGATGAACAGCGACACCCCGTTCCAGCCGCCCCAGAACCAGAACGCGCCCCCCAGCGTCCCGGCGACGCTGGAGCCGAGATAGTAGCTGAACAGGTAGAGCGACGACGCTTGCCCCTTGGCCTGACTGGCGCGCTGACCGACCCAGCCGCTGGCCAGCGAGTGGGCGGCGAAGAAGCCGAAGGTGAAGATCAGGATGCCGATCAGGATCAGGCTGATCGGCTCGAGCAGCGTGGTCGCCAGTCCCACCAGCATCATCACGATGAATAGCCAGAAGATCCGCTGACGCCCCAGGCGGTCGGCCAGCGAGCCCGCCCAGGCCGAGCTGTAGGTGCCGGAGAGGTAGGCGATGGAGAGCAGCCCCACCAGCGCCTGACTGACCTGATAGGGCTCAGCCAGTAGCCGGTAGGCGATATAGTTGTAGAGGGTGACGAAGCCGCCCATCAGCAGGAAAGCTTCGGCAAAGAGCCAGGGCAGCCCTCGATCCCGGAAATGGACGGTGAACCCGGACAAGACGCTGCGCCAGTTGAGAGGGCGCGGCGAGAAGTGCTTCGACGGCGGCAGCCAGCACATGAACAGGATCGCCGCGATCAGCGCCACGATACCGATGATGGCCAGCGTCCAGCGCCACGGCACCCAATCCACCATCACGCCACTGATCAGGCGCCCACTCATGCCGCCAATCGAGTTGCCGCTGATGTAGAGTCCCATCGACAGGCCGACGTAGCGCGGATGTATCTCCTCGTTGAGATAGGTCATCGCCACCGCGCAGAGCCCTGACAGCGACAGCCCTGCCAGGGCGCGCATGATCAGGATCCCCGTCCAGTTCGGCATCACCGCTGCCAGCAGCGTGCAGGCGGAAGCGGACAGCAGCGCGATCGTCATGATCGACTTGCGCCCCACCGCGTCGGAGACCGGGCCCGTGACCAGCAGCCCTATCGCCAGCATCCCGGTCGAGACCGACAGCGACAGGCTGCTGGTCGCCGCGTCGATCCCGAAGGCGTCGGACAGAATCGGCATCAGCGGCTGCACACAGTAGAGCAGCACGAAGGTCGAGAAAGCACCGAGGAACAGCGCCAGCATGGTCGGCCGATAGCCGGCCCGGCCGCGTTCGATGAAATCACTCTCGACGACCTCCGCCTCGCGTTCCAGCTGGCGGTTCGTCGCCCGTGTGGCGTCATGAATCTCGGATGGTGTGCGGCGGGACAACCCGATTCTCCCGATCTCGATAGCAGGGCCGAGGCCGGGCGATGGCCCTGCCCGAACGGCGTGAATTCAGCTATTGGTAGATTACGCCGCCTCGATTAAGCTTTCTAATATATTATTCGACGTTTTTGAGAGGTTTTCCGACTCAATGGAACTGCGCTATCTGCGCTACTTCGTGGCGGTGGCGGAGGAGTTGCACTTCAGCCGCGCCGCCCAGCGGCTGGGTATTTCCCAACCACCACTGAGCCAACAGATTCGGGCCCTGGAAGCCGAGCTCGACACGCGCCTGCTGACGCGCACCAATAGACGTGTCGAACTGACCGAAGCGGGCCTTCTGTTCCTGGAGGAAGCCCGAGAGATACTGGCTCGCACCGAGCGGGCATCGCGACGGGTGTCGCGCGTTGGACGCGGCGAGACCGGCCAGCTCAGGGTCGGCTTCACCACCTCGGTGCCCCTGACCGCGACCCTGCCGCAGATCCTGCTGCGCTACCGGCAACGCTACCCGGATGTCGATCTGCGCATGCATGAGCTCAACAGCCGCCGCCAGATCGAGCCGCTGCTGGAAGGCGACCTGGACATCGGCATCATGCGCCCCGCCACGCTGCCGGACGGTCTCGACGCCTTTACCTTGATCCGTGAACCCCTGATGGCCGTGGTCAACGACCAGGGGCCGCTTGGCGGCCACTCGTCGCCGCTGACACTCGACGAACTGGCGATCCATCCGTTCATCTATTTCTCGCCGGCCGCCGGCACCGGCCTGCTGGATCAGTTCAACGCGCTTTTCGCCAGGCGTGGCCTGACACCGCGCCTGGTCCAGGAAGTCGGTGGCCCCAATACCATCATCAGTCTCGTTGCCGGCGGACTCGGCGTCTCGATCCTGCCAGCCTCCTTCCGACACATCCGGATCGACAACGTGCGCTACCGCCCCATCAGCGACGACGATGCCGTCTCGGAAGTCTGGCTGACCCATCTCCGCCACCAGCCGACACCCCAGACGCAGCGCTTCGTCGATCTGGTGCGCGAATACCGCGACCGGGAGACACCCGCCTGACCGCAGGCTCTCGTCACCCGATGCCTTTTCGCCGACGAGGCTTGCCGGTAGTCTCTTGCCGATACCCCGCTTCGCAATGCGCCCCCCGGGCGTGATGACAGGAGAGATCCGACATGGAATCCGGCTGGAGCCTCGGTCTCATGACCGGCACCGTTCTCGATGGCAACATCGATATCGCCATGCTGCACAGCGACGGCGAGAGGATCGACGAGTTCGGTCCCTACGAGCTGGTGCCCTATCCCACCGACATCCGCACCCTGCTCTCGGACACCCTGGCCGCCGCCCGGCAGTGGAACTTCGAGGGTCCCGAACCCGCCATCTTCCGCCACGCCGAGACCGCCCTGACCGAAGCGCAGTCCATCGCCGTCTCGGGATTTCTCGATCGCCATGGCTTCCGGCCCGATCAGCTCGACGCCATCGGCTTTCATGGCCAGACCGTACTGCACCGCGCCCCGGCGGCAGGCCGGCGCGGCGCCACCCGCCAACTGGGCGATGGCGAGTTGATGGCACGGATGGTGGGCAGCGACGTGGTCTACGACTTCCGCAGCGCGGACGTGGAGCGCGGCGGCCAGGGAGCGCCGCTGTCGGCGATCTACCATCGGGCACTGCTGCGGCGCCTCGGCGCCGGTCCGGAAAGCCTGGTGCTCAACCTCGGCGGGGTCGCCAATCTCTCCTGGTGGGGCGGGGATGGGGACTGCAGCGAACGCTTGATCGCCTTCGACACCGGCCCGGCCAATGCACCGATCGACGATTGGGTCCGGCAGCACACCGGCGCGGCCATGGACCGGGATGGCCTCATCGCCAGCCAGGGGCGCGTGGACGAGGAGCGGTTGAGCGCACTGCTCGACCACCCCTATCTCACCGCCCCCTACCCGAAGTCGCTGGATCGCTTCGACTTCCAGGCGGAGATGGCCGAGGGGCTGGACCTGGAGGACGGCGCCGCCACCCTGACCGCGTTCACGGCCTCCGCCGTGGCCAAAGCGATGTCGCTGCTGCCGCAACGGCCGTCGCGCATCGTCGTCTGCGGCGGTGGGCGCAGGAACCCCACGCTGATGCGGGAACTCGCCCATCGCACCGGTGCCGAGGTGCAACTCGCCGATGCCGTCGGCTGGCGCGGCGATGCCATCGAAGCGGAGTGTTTCGCCTATCTGGCCATGCGCTCGCTGCGCGGTCTACCGTTGAGCTTCCCGCTCACCACCGGCGTGGCCACACCGCAGACCGGAGGCCGGGTGGCACGCGCCGTCGACCGGCCCTGATCCTGGCGTCCTCTCCCGCCCGCGCGATCTGCTTGACCCTCCCGCGCCGCTGACTCAGACTGACGACGGCCTCCCGGCTCGGCCTCATCGAGCCGGGAGGCCAACGCTTGACGGGGTGCCGGTGGAACCGGCTGAGATCGTCCTGCGCCGCGACTCGCTGGAGCCGCCGCGCCACGACGGATCCCGACGAACCTGATCCGGCTAGTACCGGCGTAGGGATCAAGCGGAGGTCCGCGTCGAACGGTCCCCGATACCGCCCAACCGTGCCTCCCCCCGCCTACGCTGTGCGCCGGCCTGACCTCAACGTCATGCCCGAGGCACAAAGCACCATGAAATCACCACAGTTTCTCTCCGAGACCGCCCGCGTCGACAGTGCCGCCATCGCGCCGCTGCCAGCCTCGACCAAGATCTACGTCGAAGGATCGCGCCCCGACATTCGCGTCCCCATGCGCGAAATCACGCTGTCGCCGACGCAGACGAAGAGCGGCCTCGAGCCCAATGCTCCGCTCACCGTCTACGACACCTCCGGGCCCTACACCGACCCGCAGGCCGACATCGACATCCGTCGGGGTCTGGCGCCCCTGCGTCGCCCCTGGATCGACGCGCGCGACGATACCGAGTGGCTCGACGGCCCCAGCTCCGCCTATGGGCGCCGGCGCGCCGAGGACCCCCGTCTCTCGACCCTGCGCTTTCAGCTCGCGCGCACCCCGCGCCGCGCCCGCCCGGGCACCAACGTGACCCAGCTCCACTATGCCAGGCAGGGTATCATCACCCCGGAGATGGAGTTCATCGCCATCCGCGAGAACCAGCGTCGGCGCGAGGCGCGCGATGCCAAGGGAGACCCGATGCTGGATCATCAACACCCCGGCGAATCCTTCGGCGCCAACCTGACTGACGAGATCACCCCGGAATTCGTGCGTGACGAAGTCGCACGCGGCCGGGCGATCATCCCCGCCAACATCAATCATCCCGAGAGCGAGCCGATGATCATCGGCCGCAACTTCCTGGTGAAGATCAACGGCAACCTGGGCAACTCGGCGGTGACCTCCTCGATCGAGGAAGAGGTCGACAAGATGACCTGGGGCATCCGCTGGGGTGCCGACACGATCATGGATCTCTCCACCGGCCAGAACATCCACGAGACACGGGAGTGGATCATCCGCAACTCGCCGGTGCCTATCGGCACGGTGCCGATCTATCAGGCGCTGGAGAAGGTCGACGGCGTGGCCGAGAACCTGACCTGGGAGATATTCCGCGACACCCTGATCGAGCAGGCCGAACAGGGGGTGGACTACTTCACCATCCACGCCGGCGTCCGTCTGCATCACGTGCCGATGACGGCCAGGCGCGTTACCGGCATCGTCTCCCGCGGCGGCTCGATCATGGCCAAGTGGTGCCTGTATCACCACCGAGAGAGCTTCCTCTACACCCATTTCGAGGAGATCTGCGAGATCATGAAGGCCTACGACGTCTCGTTCTCGCTGGGTGACGGCCTGCGCCCCGGTTCCATCGCCGATGCCAACGACGAGGCCCAGTTCGCCGAACTGGAAACGCTGGGCGAATTGACCCGGATCGCCTGGCAGCATGACGTTCAAGTGATGATCGAAGGCCCCGGCCACGTGCCGATGCAGTTGATCAAGGAGAACATGGACAAGCAGCTCGAGTGCTGCGATGAGGCGCCCTTCTACACGCTGGGGCCGCTGACCACCGATATCGCCCCGGGCTACGACCACATCACCTCGGGTATCGGCGCGGCACAGATCGGCTGGTATGGCTGCGCCATGCTCTGCTACGTCACGCCCAAGGAGCACTTGGGCCTGCCCAACAAGGATGACGTCAAGATCGGCATCATCACCTACAAGATCGCCGCCCACGCCGCCGACTTGGCCAAGGGGCATCCGGGCGCCCAACGTCGCGACAACGCGCTGTCGAAAGCCCGCTTCGAATTTCGCTGGGAAGATCAGTTCAATCTCGGTCTCGACCCGGACACGGCGCGCGCCTTCCACGACGAGACGCTGCCCAAGGACTCGGCCAAGGTGGCACACTTCTGCTCGATGTGCGGGCCTAAGTTCTGCTCGATGAAGATCACCCAGGAAGTGCGCGAACGATTTGGTGGCGACACCGCCAATGTCGCCGGCGACGAGCGGGAGGCCGGCCTGCAGGAGCAGGCGGAGCGTTTCAAGCGGGAAGGCGGTGAGCTCTACCGGGAAATCTGATACCGCCTGTGCAAGCGGGCCTGCGTCTTCCGAGCGTCGACGCAGGTTTCACTGCCGGCTCGACGCGCTGAGACTTTGGTCGCAATCAGGTTATATGCCATCCCGTTTTCGAATGGGCGGATCGCAAAAGGCCCGGGGATGCGTAGAATGCGCGCTTTTGCCCCCGGCAATTTCGCCTGCACAAGGAGCCCGCGCATGACATCAACGACCTCCCGGCCAAATCTGTGGCGACGCATTCCCCTGTGGCAGAAGATCATTGCCGGTCTGGTGCTGGGTGTTCTCGCCGGCGCGGTGATGGGCGAGCAGGCCAGCGTGTTCAAGCCGCTCGGCGATATCTTCATCAACGGCATCAAGATGCTGATCGTACCGCTGGTGTTCTCGACGCTGGTCGTCGGCATCACCGGCATGAGGGATCCCCAGAAGATGGGCCGCGTGGGTGCCCGCACCATCGCGCTCTATCTGGTCACCACCGCTTTCGCCATCGTCATCGGCCTGGTTGCCGCGACGATCTTCCAGCCGGGTGTCGGTGCCGATGCCTCGATGAGTGCCACGCAGCAGGCCAACGAGGCGCCATCGCTGGTGGATATCGTGGTCGGCCTGGTGCCGTCGAACCCGCTGCAGGCCATGATCGAGGGCAACATCCTGCAGATCATCGTCTTCGCCATCGGCCTTGGTATCTCGCTGATGATGATCGGCGAGAAGGGCGAGCCCGTCGTGCGGGTCTTCGAGAGCTTCGCCGAGGCGATGTACAAGTTGACCGCCATCGTCATGGCATTCGCCCCCTTCGGCGTCTTCGGCCTGATGGCCAATGTTTCCGGTCAGTATGGGCTGGACGTGCTGCTGCCGCTGGCCAAGGTGATCGGCGTGGTCTATCTCGCCTGTCTCGTTCATGTACTGGTCGTCTATACCGGACTGCTGAGCCTGGTCGGCCGGCTGAATCCGCTACGCTATCTGCAGGGCATCATCGACGCCCTGGTGGTGTCGTTCTCGTCGGCGTCGTCTTCCGGCACGCTGCCGGTCTCGATTCGCTGCGCGCAGAAGAACCTGGGCGTGTCGGAAGGCGTATCCAGTTTCGTGCTACCGGTGGGCGCAACCATCAACATGGATGGCACGGCGATCTACCAGGGGGTGGCGGCCCTGTTCGTCGCCCAGTTGGTGGGGGCCGACCTCTCGATGATGGACTACGGCATGATCGTGCTTACCGGCACGCTGGCCTCCATTGGAACGGCTGGCGTCCCCGGTGCCGGGCTGATCATGCTGTCGATCGTGCTGGCGCAGATCGGCCTGCCGCTGGAGGCGATCGGCGTCGTCGCGGGTGTGGACAGGATCCTCGACATGGCGCGGACCAGCGTCAACGTGGCCGGTGATCTGATGGTGACGACGCTGGTCGGCAAGAGCGAAAAGGAGCTGGATCTGGAAGTGTACAACCGGCCCGGCAAAGCCTGAGCGATAGCCTCTGCCCACCTCTCCGAACGACAGCGGCCCCGGTTTCTGCCGGGGCCGCTGGATGAAGAGTCCTCGCTGGGCACTCAATGCCCGAAAGACTCGATATACCGGGATTCAGCACTGACTAGTGGCGTGGTTTGGTGGCATCCTTCAGATTGCCTTTGGCGGACTTGGCATCCCCCTTGGCCTGCTGGGCCTTGCCCTTGCTTTCGAGTTCGCGATCCTTGGTCATCTTGCCAGCGGCTTCCTTCACCTTGCCGGCTGCCTTGTCGACCTTGCCTTCCGTCTTGTCCGACTTCGAGTGCGTCGTCATGGGTGCTACCTCGTTATCCGTGGATATCCTTATCCGTCCGCCGTCGTTTTCGATGCGAAGAGCTCGGGACGGCGAACGTAAACTCAGAGTAGTTCGCCACGGGGAAGCCGAAACGGGAGATTGGTAAAGATTTGTTCTGGCGAAGCGGACCCATGGCGGACGGATATCATCCGGGACGATCGTTACGGGAGCGCGGGGAAGAAACGAAAGAGAGCGCAGTGGATCGACGAGAGCCGCCCGGTGACAGGCGGCTCGACAGGCAACCGAGCGGGAACGATCAAGTGCGCGAGGTCACTTCCAGCAGATGGTAGCCAAACTGGGTCTTGACCGGTCCGTGGACCTCGTTGACCGCACCATTGAATACGACCTCATCGAACTCCTTGACCATCTGGCCACGCCCGAAGGTGCCGAGTTCGCCACCCTGACGCCCGGAGGGGCAGGTAGAGTGCTGACGGGCCACTTCGGCAAAATCGCTGCCGGCTTCGATCTGCTGCTTGAGCTCGAGACACTGCTGTTCGCTGTCGACGAGAATATGGCGGGCGCTGGCCTGTGCCATGACATCACTCCTGAATCTTGATCAATGGGAACCGGCATTCTACGAAAACACGCCACCCGGCGTCACCGCCGATTTCCGAACCGTCACTGCCCCTCGAACCGACGCGCCAGGTAGCGATTGATATCGGCGGACTCATACATCCACTCGACCTCGCCATTTCCATGGTCGATGCGCAGGCACGGCACCATGGTGCGGCCCCCGCCCGCCATGAGCTCCTGGCGGCGCTCCGGGTCACGCTGGGTGTCGCGCAGTTCGATGGGCAGCGCCAGGCGTTGAATCTGGTGGCGGACGCGATGGCAGAATGGACAGCTCATGAAATGATAGAGCGCCAAGTCCCGACAGGCGCGATCGACGGCAGCCTGAGCGTCGGCGGAACGCTCGATGGGAGTCGCTGAGAACATGGTCTTGAACCACCTCCTGATTCGGTCGGACATGAGATATGACGCCACCTTCCCGTCTGTCGTTCAGTTGACCGGCACCGATGCCTCATCGCCATCAGACTCGGCCGCCTCACTGGCGGCCTGGTCGATCGCAGCGGCATCCTGATCGTCGACCAGGACCGGAATCGTCAGCGGCGCATCGGTCGGCATCGTCACGCTCGCGGGTGGCACCGCCTCGATGGGCGCGGGCACGTAGCGCTGAGCCGGCGGTTCGGGAGGGAGCAGGAAGTCGCTGGAGACCAGCGGTTGCGCCCGCTGGGCGTCACCGGGAAGCCGCAGGGTCGCCTGGATCAGCGGCGACGCGAACTGATCCCGAAACTCCTGCCGCGAAATCCTCCCGCTCCCATCCGCATCCAATGTGTGCCAGTCGCCCCCCAACCCCAGCCGTTCGACGTCCAGCGGCAACAACGAACCATCGGCATCGCCATCGGCGGTATCGAAGACGTTGTCGGCGCTGACCTGGCCGCTCCCCTGGGCCGCCGGCCGGTCGACGACGACGTCAGGGTTCGTCGTGTTGGAAGCGCAAGCCGTCAGCCATAGCATCACGGGGATCGACACCAGCCACCCACGCGGCCACCCTGCGGCTCTCGTACTCCTCACCGTAGTGGGATTCATCCCCTTTGCATTCATCCGTTCGTCTCCCTCGAGATTCGTACCCGATGCCGACGGCGTCATCATCGCCGCGGATTCCGCAGCGAGCCGTCGTCCAGCCGCTGCTGCCAGTTCTGCCACAGACTCAGCCGGCTCGATTCGCCGACTTCACGCCCGCCTCCACCCAGTTTGCTGATCCAGAGATGACTGCCGTTGAAGCTGTAGATCGGGAGCAGATCGTTGCGGCTGGAGGCCGGCTCGATCCGTTTGTCGATGTTGTCCAGCACCACCGGCGGCGTCGCCGCGCTGGGTGCCCAGGTCACCACCATATGGAACTGATCGTAGGGAATGTACTTGACGTAATGCAGGCGCAGTTGATTGTCCGGTACGCCGAGCTCGCGCAGCGTCAGGTACTTGGCCATGGCGAAATCCTCGCAATCCCCCGCGCCGACACCGAGAAACTCGAATGGCGTGGCCCAGTAATCCTCCACCTGCCAGACATCGACATCGTCGACGAAACGCAGCTGATTGAAGAAGTCGTTGACCCCCTTGAGCTGGGTCTCGACCGACCGCCCCTGCAGTTGGTCGATCAGCACCGGCCACTGCTGGATACGCTGCCATCCCGCCTGGCCATAGATCGAGACCACCTCCTGTCGCGGCGGCAACTTCGGCAAGGCCTGGACCAGGGGGCCGAACTGGAACATGCCCAGCAGACAGAGCAGACCCAGGAGCGCCGGGACCGGGCGGCCGGTGACGGCGCGAACGACGCTCATCGCCATCGGCTCAAGCCCCGCCAGCCAATCGACGCCCCGGGGTCACTTCAATGCCAGCGGAGAGATCGGGGCCAGATAGCCCTGATACCCGTCGGCGCCGACTGCTGCCACGCGTTGACGTTCTTCGTCGGACTCGACCCGCGTCACGATCACTCGCGACTCGACCTGGTGCGCCGCCATGCAGAGGCTTCTCAGGAACTCGGTGTCGACCTCCTCGCGCACGAAGAATCCCTGGTCGATCTTGACGTAATCGGGACGCAGCCTGGCCAGGTAGGCCATGGCCTGAAGATTTCTCGCGAACCGGTCGACGCCGCACCTGGCCCCGAGACGATGCGCGCTACGGAACAACTGCTGCACCACGTCGAGGTGATCGAGCGCGATCTCTTCGCTGACCTCCAGATCCAACCTGGCGGTGACGCGTGCATTGCCTTCCAGCCAGCCGACCAGTGCGCGGTACCGGTCGGGCTCGGCCAGCGAATCGGCCGTGAGATTGACCGCCAGGCGGCCGTCGATGCGCTCGGCGATGGCGCCGAGGCTCTCCAGTACGGCGCGGTCCAGCTGGGCCCCCATGCGAAAGTGATTGAGTACCGGCAGGAATATGTAGGCCGGATGCTGATTGTCACCTTCGTTGAGCCGCACGAACACTTCACGGTGCAACTCGCTGCCATCGGCTAGCACGACCGGCTGCACGACGAGACTGATGTCGCGCTCGCTGAGTGCCCGCTCGATGACCTGGCGCCACTCCTGACGCCCTCGCGCGGCCAGTGTGTTCTCGGGCCGGACCGTCATCCAGCGCTTGCCGAGTTCGATGGCGTCGCGCAGCGCACTGTCCGCTCGCGCCAGCATGCCCTCGCGGGTCATGCCGGTGTCACGCAGTACCACGCCGGCGCAGGTGTAGTGCTGGCGGGTCTCGGAGAGCGGGTTGGCATCGACGACATCGTCGAGACGATCCAGCGTATCCTCGAGCCACCGCTCCCGTGTGTCGTCGTCGCAGTCCGGCAGAATCAACGCGAACTCTTCGGCGGACAGCCGTGCAGCCAGAACGGCACGGCCTTCGAGCTGCGCCCCCTTGAGATGGCTTCCCAGGCTGCGGATCGCCTGGTCCCGGGCCTCGAAGCCGTCACGCCGATAGAGCGCCTGCAGATGATCGATGCGCAGGATCGCCAGGGCGCCTCCCACCGGCGCCGCCAGCCACTCGTCGAGCGCACGGGCCAGATAGGCCCGGTTGCCCAATTGCGATACCGCGTCCTGCTCGGTCAGGCGCTGCAGACGGACGACCTGCTCCGCCTGCTGTTCGAACTGCTGGTTGAGTCTGGCGCCCAGCCGATTCACCGACTCGGTGATCCCCTGGAGCTCACGGATACGGCTGGGTTCCAGCGCTTCGTCGAAACCGTCGATCTGCATGTCGGAGATGCGCCGCGAGAGCCGATTGAGCGGGCCCAGCAGCCGTTTGATACCGATCACGCAGAGCACCACCACTACCAGCATGCCGATCGCCAGCCACGTCAACAGCTGCAACGCCAGGTACCAGAGCTGATCGTAGGCGCCGGCTCGTTCCGACTCGACCCTGATGCTGCCTAGCGCCGACCACCCGCCGCTGATCTCTCGCTCGCTGACGGCGTTGGGCAACGCCACCACACGCTGGAACCACTGGGGCGTGTCGCTCTCGCGCCGGGAGTCGATCACCAAGGGCTCGTCTCGCCCCACCGCCTCGAGGCGAATTCGACGCACCGACCCGCCATCGGCCGCCGCCCGCATGAGCGTCTCTGCACTGATCCAGTCGCCGATCTCGACGAAAGGCACCAGGGACAGGCTCAGCGCCTGGGCGAGATTGTCGACGTCGGCTTGCTGGCGATCGGCCAGCGAGGCTCGTGTCTGGTGCACTTCGATCGCGAAGATACCGGCCGAGAACAGAAACAGCAGGCCGACCATGATCGCGATCGAACGTCGAAACAGGCTCATGGAACTCTCCTCGTCAGCCCTGCGGGCGGTCGTTGGCAGGGTTCGCCCCGGGGTAACGATCGCCTGCGTCACCGATCATGCCGGTGTCCACCTGAAGCGTGTCCAGCAGTTGACCGGTCGCGGACAGCAGCCGGTAGTTGGCCTGACGTAGCGCGAACTCCGCCTGGACCCGGGCCTGCTGAGCGTCATAGAGCTCGGTCTCGCTGTCGAGCATGTCGAGCAGCGTGCGGCGACCGATGTCGAACTGCTTGCGGTAGTTGACCCGGGTCTGCTGACTGGCTTCCACATGCCGATTCAGGAACGGCAGCTGGCTGGTGACGTAGTCGCGCGCGTTCCAGGCCAGCCGCAGCTCGTCGCGAATCTCGCGCAGGGAGCGGTCGCTGTCGTAGCGCACGGCACGCAGCGCCTCTTCCCGGGAGTGCATCTCGGCGGTGTCGATGCCGCCGCGATAGAGATTCCACGACATCACCAGGTCGGCGCTCCAGTCGTCCGCGTCATTGCCTTCGTAATCGTAATCGCGGCTGGCCAGCCGGCTCGCCTCGGCACGGAAGGTAGGCAGAAAATCGCCACGTTCGGCGGCGACCTCGTGACGCGCCGCATCGATCGAGCGCGATGCGGCAATGACCAAGGGGTTGTTCGCCGTCGCCATTGCCATGGCAGCGTCGAAATCGCCAGGCACGCCGTGCATGTCGACGTCATCCGGCAACGTCAGATTCCTGGGCGACTCGCCGACATAGCGGATGAACGCGGAGACGGCGTCGTCGAGATTGTTGCGTGCGGCGATCAGGCTCGCCTGGGCCTGTGCCAGGCGCCCCTCGACCTGACTGGTGTCGGTAGCGGTACCGGCCCCCAGCTCTTCGCGACGACGAATGTCGGCCGCGATGCGCTGGTGAGTGTCGACGTTGCGCTGCGCCAGCTCGAGCAGGCGCTGCGATCGCAGCACATCGAGATAGCTCTGGACCGTTACCAGCCCCACCTGATTGGCCGCCGCCGCGACCTGCCAGCGCTGATAGTCGCTCTCGGCATCCGCCTGGCGAATACGCTCGATCGTCGTGTTGCCGTCCCAGATCAGCTGCGACAGCGTGAGATAGGCGCGCCGGTAACTGTGGGGATCGCTGGACTGCGAGATACCATCGATCTCGCTCTCGTTCTCGCCATAGCCGACACGCGCTTCCAGGTCGACCGAGGGCAGATAGGCGCCCCGCTGCGCCCTGGCGTCCTCCAGGTTCTGCTGATAGCGCGCCATCTCGGTGCGCGTGCTGGGATACTCCATGACCGCCTGGGTCACCGCCTCGGTCAAGGTTTGCGCCTGAGCGCTACCGGCGAGCGTTGCGATACCGGCGGACAGAACCCATCTCTTCATCATCACGCTTGTGTCACCCCTTTCTTGTCTCGCTGCGCGCTCAACGTTCACGCATCGCGCCCTGCTGCGCCCGGAGTATCGGTTTCAACAGGTACTGCAAAATGGTCTGCTCGCCGGTAACGATGTCTACCGTGGCCTGCATGCCTGGAATGATCGCCAGGTCGTCGACGTTCTTGCCCAGATGATTGCTGTCGGTGCGGACCGTCACCTCATAGAAGGTATTGCCCTTCTCGTCCTCTTCGGTGTCCGGGCTGATACGCATGACCTGCCCCTTCATGCCGCCGTAGATGGTGAAGTCGTAGGCGGAGAGCTTCACCGTCGCCGGCTGGCCGACACGAATGAAGCCGATGTCCCGCGGCGCGATCCTCGCCTGGACCAGCAACTTGTCCTCGATCGGCACGATCTCCATCAGGCTCGCACCGGGATCGACCACGCCGCCGATGGTGTTGACGTTGATCGACTGCACCTTGCCGCGGACCGGTGACGTGATCAGCGTGCGATCGACACGATCCTGGAGACTGACGCGGCCCTGCTGGAGACTGTCGAGCTTGTTTCGCGCTTCGGTCAGGGCATCGGCGCTTCGCGACCGGAACTGCGCGGCGACGTCCCGACGCTTGCTGATCGCTTCCTGCAGTTCGGACTGCTTGGCCGGGATCGACAGTTGCGCGGACTCCAGCTCACCGCGCTGGTCGTTGACCTGACGCTGCAGGTTGAGCAGATCGACCTGGGAGACGATGCCTTCCTTCACCAGCGGAGCGGTGATCCCCAACTGCTGACGCGACAGCTGGTAGCTGCGCGACAGCGATTCCGCCTTGGCCCGCAACTCCTGCAGTTCCTGCTGGCGCTGCTGAATCTGCGCGGCCGCCTGATCGAGCTGGGAACGCAGGCCATTGATCCGCTCGTTGTAGGCGCTGGAGGCAGCACTGTAGATATCCTGATTGGTCTCCTCGAACTCATCACTGAGCGGGATCGGTCGAGACGACACGCTGACCTGATCCCGCCACTCCGAGGCGTCGGGCGACACCGTGACCGAGGCGAGTTCCGCCTGGTACTGCGCCACGGACGCCTGCAAGCCGGCCAGGGTCGAGTTGCGCTCCGCCAGGTCGGAGGTCGCTCGCGTCGGGTCGATCCGCGCCAGCGGCTGGCCAGCCTCGACCAGATCACCCTCGTCGACGTAGATCTCGCGAACGATGCCACCTTCCAGGTTCTGGATCGTCTGCAGCCGGGAGGAGGGAACCACCTGCCCGGTACCACGTGTCACCACCTCAATGCTCGACAGCCCCGCCCATACCAGAAACGCGATGAGGGCGGCCAGCAACACCCAGATGATGATGCGCGAGCGCCATGGGGTCGCCAGCAGCGTGGCGGCACTGGCATCGTCGGCAAGCTCCAGTTCCCGCGCATTCGGCCGAGGCCACTTGACGACGTTATCCGCGCTGGCCATGGCGCACCTCCTGCGGGCCGTCGGCCTGGGGCATTACCGAGTTCGCGTCCGCGGGGGCCTGGACGCGGCCCTCGTTGAGCGCCTTGAGGACGGCCGCCTTGGGGCCGTCGGCAATCACCCGGCCGCTGTCGAGCACGATGATCCGGTCGGCCACCTCGAGCATCGAGCTCTTGTGGGTCACCAGGACCAGGGTCTGGCTGCGGGGAAGATCCCTCAGCGTGCGGCGCAGCAGCGCCTCAGCGCGGTTGTCCATATAGGAGCCGGGTTCGTCCAGCAGCAGCAGCGCAGGGTTGGTCAAAATCGCCCGGGCCAGCAGCACCGCCTGACGCTGACCGCTGGAAAGCAGCCGGCCACCCTCGCCGATCTGGCGATCCAGGCCATCGGGATCGCGCCGGGTGAATTCGCCCACGCCGGCGATGTCCGCCGCACGCTGGACCGACTCGTCACTGGCGTAGGGCTGGCCGAGGATGATGTTGTCGCGAATCGAGCCGAAGAACAGCGAGCTGTCCTGTCCGGCAAATCCGATATGGCGACGCACGTCCGCGGGATGAATCTGGTTGATGTCGAGACCGTCGATTCGCACGCTGCCCGCGGTCGAGCGATAGAGACCGCTCATGAGCCGCTCGACGGTACTCTTGCCGGCCCCCATCCGGCCGATGATCGCGACCCGCTCCCCCGGCTCGATGGTGAACGAGACGTCGGTCAGCACTTCCGGGGACTGCTCGCCGTAACGAAAACCGACGTGGTCGAACTCGATGCGCATGTTGAGCTTGTCGCGATGGACGTAGTTCTTGGCCTCGTCGACCTCGTCGGGCAGATGCATGATCTGGTCGATCGCCGCCATGGCGCTGCGGGTCTGGCCGAAACGGGTGATAAGCAGCGCCATCTGCGCCAACGGCTGCAGTGCCCGGCCGGTCAGCATGACGGCCGCGATCAACCCGCCCATCGACAGCTCGGCGTTGCCGATCAGGTAGACCCCGAGCACCACCAGCGCCACGGTGGACAGCTGATTGACCGACATGGTCAGCGACGATACCGAAGTGGAGAGGTTGCGGCTCTTGACGCCCCACTTGGCGATTTCCCCCACGGCCCGCTCATAGCGGCGCTGGGTCTCTCCCTGGGCATTGGCGAGCTTGATGCTTTCCAGGCCCGCCACGCTCTCTACCAGCCGCGCGTGCTTTTCCGTCGCCAGTCGCGAGCCCAGCTCGATCGAGCGTTTCAGCGGCCACTGGATGATGATGCTGTAGCCGATCAGGATCAGCAGCGCGACGATCGGCACCCAGACCAGCGCACCGCCGACGATCCACACCACCAGCAGAAACAGAATCGCGAACGGCAGATCGACCAGCGTGGTCATGGTCATCGAGGTGAAGAAATCGCGAACGGAATCGAACTCCTGCAGATGCTTGACGAAGGCGCCCACCGATACCGGGCGCGCCTCCATCCTAAGATTCATCACCTTGGCAAAGATCTTGGCGGACAGCAGCACCTCGGACTTCTTGCCCGCCGTATCGAGGAACCACGACCGAACCTGGCGCATCAACAGGTCGAAACCGACCACTATCGCCATCCCCGTTGCCAGCACCCAGAGCGTATCGAAAGCGAGGTTCGGCACCACCTTGTCGTAGACGTTCATGGTGAAAAGCGGTGCCGCCAGGGCGAAAAGATTGATCAGCAGCGAGGCGATCAGGACATCGCGGTAGATCGGCGTCGAGAGCTTCAGCGTCGACCAGAACCAGTGCCCTTCGGCGAGCTTGATCGTCTCCGGGGCGCGGGCGTCGAAGCGGTGTTCCCGGCGAGCGTAGATCACCTGGCCGGTGGCCTGTTCGATCAACGAGTCCATGTCGACGGTCTGGGTGCCTTCAGCCTCCGGCAGGTAGACCGTCGCCTGCTTGCGCTCGGCATCGCGCTCCAGCATCACCACGGCGCGCCGGCCCTGCAGGATCACGATGCAGGGCAGCAGGATATCGGCCACGCGGTCGGCGCG
Source organism: Salinicola sp. (assembly GCA_002695065.1). Lineage (GTDB taxonomy): Bacteria > Pseudomonadota > Gammaproteobacteria > Pseudomonadales > Halomonadaceae > Salinicola. The sequence goes on from NZNW01000037.1 coordinate 17,440, forward strand.
CTGGCTCACCAGCTTGGCCGAAAGTCCGGCCCTCTGCGCCGCCCGCGGTACCAGCGATAGCGTCAGCCTGCCGTCGTCCAGCGGCAAGCCGTCGCTGATCACATCGGCCGATTTCGGCGTACCGTGATGCCGGGAGAGAAAGACCAGCGCACCCAGTAGCGGATCGATCTCCTTCTCTCCGGCAGGATCCGGACGAAGCGGTGTCGGTTCATCAACCAAACCAGTGGTCTCCTGTCATTCGGCGGCGCACCTCAGCCGTCGAGATTCGTCTTGAGATTGCCGTGATCCAGCAGCGTCTTGATGATTTCGGTATCCGAGCCGCCGAGCGTTGTCATGTCGACGTTACTGAAGACGATCTTCTGCGTGACGGCACCATCCGGACCACCTGTCTTGATCTCCAGCGTCGAGCCGCCGCTGGTGGCGGCGCCCGGCGCGCCGCTGGCCTCGCCCTTGACGAAGTGCAGCTGCTGAGCCGCCAGCGAGGCCAGGTCGGCGTTGGAGAGGCTCGAGTTACCGATGTCGAGCATATCGGAGAGGTCGAGCCGGTCACCGCCATCACCGCCCTTGAAGTCGGTGATGCGATCGATCGCCGGGGCGCTCGGTGCGCCCTGATCGCCGCGCATCCAGGCAAAGGTATCGCTGCCGTCACCGCCCGTCAGAATATCGTTGCCCTTGCCACCTTCGAGACGGTCGGCACCAGCGCCGCCGTCGAGCGTGTCGTTGCCGGCGCCGCCGGTCAAGGTGTCGCGACCGGTGCCGCCGCTGAGGGTATCGTTGCCTTCGCCCCCGCGTAGGATGTCGTCGCCGTCGCCGCCGGTGAGGATGTCATTGCCCTTGCCGCCAATCAGCACGTCGTCGCCCTTGCCCCCGATGAGCGTCGTACCGCTGTCGTTGGCCATCAGGGTGTCGTCGCCGTCGCTGCCGGTCAATGTCTGCCCGCGCTGGTAGTCGACGGTTACCGACGCCGTATCGGTGCTCCCGTAGCTGTCGGTGAGGGTGTAGTCGGTCCTCAACGTCGAGGCCGTGTCGGCAGCGTTGGCGTAACCGATCTTCATCGACAGGTCGTAGGTCTCGGCGCCATAGCCGTCGAAGAGCCCGGTGCCGCTATCCTTCACGTTCATGACCGCCACGGTGTAGCTCTTGTCCCCGCCGCTCGAGTTGGTGAAGGTGCCACCGTTGGCCAGCGCAGTGAAGCCACTATCCCCTGCGCCCTTGTAAGCCAGCGCCACACTGCCGGCGACGCTGGTCGCCAGGGTCAGGGATTCTCCGGCACGCAGGGTCAGTGTCATGAGATCGTTGGCATTGCTGCCGAATCCCGACAGCCAGTTGCCGCCGGCCAGACTACCGCGCACCACGGTCGCCGCGGTGTTGGCCGCCTGTGCAGCGGTGGAGAAGCTGCCGCGATCCAGGGCGAAACTGTCGGCGTTGCGCTTGTCCTGAGTCTGTACGCTGGTCGCGGTGAAATCGGCCGCACGATCCTTCCAGCCGGTGGTCAAGGTCAGCCCGTTGGTGGTCGCCGTGCTGCCCGCCGCAATGGCGTCATTGGCGAGCAGCACGTCGGCGCCAACGCTCAGGCTCGGACTCAGGATGTTGGTGATGATGTGGTCGTCATGCGCCGAGGTGACACCGTTCTTGACGTTGATGTTCATCACCCCGCTGGCGGTGTCGCCGTCGGCATCGCTGAGGGTGTAGCGAATGGCGTCGGTACCGAAGCTGCCCAACTTGGCCGTGTAGCGGTAGCTGCCGTCATCCATGTCCATGGTCAACTTGCCGCCCAGCGCGGTAGTGATACCCAGCTTGTGCGAGCTGCCGTCGTAGGTGTAGGTGGCTCCGCTCGACGAGGCAGAGACGGTGCCGCTGCTCTTGTCGAAGGTGTAGGTCACGCCATCGACGACCACACTCTTGACGTAGCCGCCGTCTCCACCGAAAGACGATAGGCCATGCTCGCCGCCGCTCAGCAGCCCATCCTGCAACAGCGGCATCTGGACCGTGCCACTCACGATACTCGACAGCATATCGAGGTTGGTGACGACCACCGCGTCGGTGTCATCCCCCGTGCGGCCATCGTAGGCCACCGGGTTGAGATGGGTCTGACTCACGTCGCCGCCGATCCCCAGCGCCAGCGAGTCGATGCCATTCTTACCGAGGAACGCCTTCCAGGCCGCCTCTTCATTGGCATCGATACCGTCGCCCCGATTGACGTCCACGGTATTGCCGGGGTTGACCTGTGATGCCGTCGGATAGGCGCTTGACAAGGTGGGTTCGCCATCGGAGAAGAAGTACGAGACGTTCTGCACCTCGCCGGTCAGCTTGCCACTGCCGTTCCAGGCAGTCTGGGCGTTGCTCAAGGCGTAGTCGTAGTTGGTGCCGCCACCGACCTCAAGCGCATCGACCGCCTTGAGCGCATCGGAGACCGTCATCCACTGCTTGGGTGAATTGTCGAGCTGATCGGAGAACGGTGCCAGCGCCACCTTGACGTTGCCGATGTCGTCGTACTTCGTCAGCATCTCCTTGATCGACTGCTGGAGCACCTGAAGGCGTGTCTGCTCGACGCCGCCAACGGTTACCTTGTCGTTCATGCTGGCCGAGGTATCCACGACCAGCAGCACGTTGGTGTTGATGGCGCCCTGGACGAAGCTGATCGCGCGGGTTTGTGCCACTGGCGAGTCATCCTCGACGGTGACCCCGATCGTGGAGTTGGCGGTGATGCTGCCATCGCTGACCTTGACGCCGAGATTGAAACTGAGTGTGTCCTCGCCCTTGCCGGGATGGTCGAGGCCGGCCTTCAGGGTCACCTGATACTGCCCGTTGGCATCAATGGTCGCGCGAATCACCTCCTTGCCACCGGCCGAGCCGATCAGCGTGCCGCTGTCGCTGCCGCTCCAGGTGATCGCGGCGCCCCCGGAGCTGAGCCCCCCGGTCGGCGCGGTCAGGGTATAGGTCAACTTGTCGCCATCGACATCCGTCGCCAGCACGCGTCCGCTTGCCGTCGCCGCATCCGTCGTATCGGAAGTTCCCTGCGTGTCAGGCATGCCACCTGGCAACCCCTCCTCGGAGACGGTGGCGCCATAGCTCTGGGTCGCGATCACCGGCGCGTCGTTGACCGCATGCACGGTGACCGGAATCGCCACGCTGGTCGTCGCGCTGTCGCCGGTGCTGCTCTCGGTCGAGGTGACCGCAGCCGTCAGATTGATCGTGCCGTTGTAGTTGGCCGCCGGCTTGAGCGTCAGCGTATTGAGATTCCAGCCGCTCAGATCCACATTGGTTTGCCCGCCGCTGCCGACGACGGTGTGACTGCCATCGCTCAGGGTGGCGCCGGCCGGAATACCACTCAGCCTGACGCCGCCGAGCGTCTCAGAGCCGTCGGTATCGATCAGCGCCGCGGCGATCTTGGACAGGTGGATGACCGAGTCCTCGTCGCCTTCGTTCATGGCGTAGAGCTGATAGTAGCCGTTGCCATTACCATCGCCGCCGAGCAGCCCGGAGTGGTTGACGTTGGCGGCGTCGAGCGCGCTGGCATCCTGCATCAGTACATAGTTGGCAGTGTTGAGCGGGACTGTAGTGCCACCGTTGACGCCGACATTGAGCGTGTAGTTTCCGGCACCGGCCTGATTGTGATGATAGAGATCCAACGTGTAGTAGCCGGTCACCGTCGGTGTGTAGCTGCCGGAATAGTTGCCGGAACTACCGCCCCACGTCCCCTGAGCGACGACATTACCGCCGACGAGCACGCGAATACTGTCGTCTCCCGAGCCACTGAAAGCGTAGGTTTTCCCGGCCTCGAGATAGAGCAATCCCGACAGATGCGTCCCGGTGCCGGCGACCACGTTGGCGTTAGCGGCCGTCGTGACGTTGCCACTGCTCGCCGGCGTGCCGGCGCCGTCGATGGCCGCCTGCATGACCTTGGGATCGGCCCCGTTGCCGTTATTGCCAAGCGTCGTGATCGAGAAGGTCTCGCGCAGCAGGCCCTGGCCGTTGGCGCTGTTGCCACTTAGAATGAGCGTGGGTGCGTCGGCCAGCGCAGTGACATTGATCGTGGCCGTCGCCGGCGTCGCATCCATGCCACCTTGATTGTCGGTCGCCGTATACTTGAGCGAGGTGGTGCCCGACCAGTTGGCATCGGGCTTGAAGTAGACCGTCGCCCCATTGCTGCTGGCCGCCAGCGTCGCTCCGGCGGTCAGCAGTTGGGTTCCTGCCGCATCGCTGTAGAACTTGCCGTTGGCCCCCAGGGCGGTGATCTGGAAGCTCGCGACCGAACCATCCACATCCGTACCCGACAGATTGACCGCGATGAGTGGTGACGGATCTTCGGTGCCGGTGACACTGACATCCCGCGCCTCCGGCAACTCGTTGGTACCCACGATGGTCACCGAGATCGTCTTCGCCGTGCCGTCGAGGGTGGTCACGGTGAAGTTCTCGACCTTGCTCTCACCCGCTTTCAGATACTGCACGGCGCTGTTGGCAACGCTGTAACTCCAGTTCCCCCCGGCGGTGATGGCGAGCGTACCCAGGGTGCCAGCGGCGGCACTGGCGCTACCCGGTACGAAGGCACTCTGGGCATAGTCAGCGTCAGTGACCGTCAAGGCACCGCTGGTCGTCAGGTTACCCGAGGTATTGACGTTGCTGTCCTCGGTCACCGAGCCGGTGGCGGCACCGGTGATGACCGGCGCATCGTTGGTGCCGGTCACCGTCACGGTCAGCGTCGAGGTAGCAGTGCCACCCTGACCATCGCTGACGGTGTAGCTGACTCGGGTGGTGTCCTGCTGGCCCGCAGCCAGGCGATCGAACGCCGATCCCGGGTTGAAACTGTAGGAGCCATCCGCGTTCAGCGTGAAGGTGCCGCCGTTGGAGCCGGCGATGGCCTGGCCCACGCTGCCCGCGACCCCGTTGACCGCACTCACGCTCAGGATGCCGCCATCGATATCGCTGTCGTTGGCCAGCACACCCTGGGCGGCGCCCACGTTGAGCGTGGCGTTTTCACCCGTGCTGCCGGTATCGGCCACCGCTACTGGCGCATCGTTGGTGCCGGTTACCGTCACGGTCAGCGTCGAGGTGGCCGTACCACCCTGGCCGTCGCTTACGGTGTAGCTGATCTGAGTCTTGTCGCTCTGACCCGCGGCCAGACGATCGAACGCCGTGCCTGGGTTGAAGCTGTAGGAGCCATCCGCGTTCAGCGTGAAGGTGCCGCCGTTGGAGCCGGCGATCGACTGTCCCACGCTGCCTGCCACGCCATTGACCGCGCTGACGCTGAGTGTGCCGCCATCCAGATCGCTGTCGTTGGCCAGCACACCTTGCGCAGCGGCGACGTTGAGGGTGGCGTTTTCACCCGTGGTCTGGGTGTCAACCGTGGCAACCGGGGCATCATTGGTGCCGGTCACTGTCACAGTCAGTGTCGAGGTAGAAGTGCCACCCTGACCGTCGCTGACGGTGTAGCTGATCTGGGTCTTTTCGGTCTGCCCTGCAGCCAGGCGGTCGAATGCCGTGCCCGGGTTGAAGCTGTAGCTGCCATCCGCGTTCAGCGTGAAAGTGCCGCCGTTGGAGCCGGCAATCGCTTGGCCCACACTACCTGCCACACCGTTCACCGCGCTGACGCTCAGGGTGCCGCCATCGACATCGCTGTCGTTGGCCAGTACGCCTTGAGAGGCAGCCACGTTGAGGGTGGCATTTTCACCGGTACTGCCAGTGTCGGCGACCGCTACCGGGGCATCATTGGTGCCGGTGACGGTGATAGTCACCGTCTGCGGGGCACTGACGCCGCCATCGTTGTCAGTAGCGGTGTAGCTGAAGGTGACGTTGCGGCTCTGGCCAGCGGCCAGTGCGTCGAAGTCGGTACCTGGGTTGAAGGTGTAGGAGCCGTCGGCGTTAAAGGTCAGCGCGCCGTTGCCCTGGCCCACACCGGTCGCGAGTTGGTAACTCTCGACCGTGCCATCCACATCGGTAGCAGCCGGTACCTGAGCGTTCAGGGTGGCGTTTTCACCCGTGGTCTGAGTGTCGGCCTTGGCTACCGGCAGATCATTGGTGCCGGCAACAGTGATGGTCACCGTCTGCGGTGCGCTCACCCCGCCGTTGTTGTCGGTGGCGGTGTAGATGAAGGTGACATCGCGGCTTTCCCCCGCAGCCAGACCGTCAAAGTCCGCCCCCGGATTGAAGGTGTAGCTGCCGTCGCTGTTGAAGCTCAGCGAGCCATTGCCCTGGCCCACGCCGGTCGCAAGCTGATAGCTCTCGACCGTGCCATCCACATCGGTAGCAGCCGGTACCTGAGCGTTCAGGGTGGCGTTTTCACCCGAGGTCTGAGTGTCGGACTTGGCCACCGGTACGTCGTTGGTGCCAGTGACGGTGATGGTCACCGTCTGCGGGGCGCTGACGCCGCCATTGTTGTCGGTGGCGGTGTAGCTGAAGGTGACGTTGCGGCTCTCACCCGCAGCCAGGCCGTCAAAGTCGGCGCCCGGGTTGAAGGTGTAGCTGCCATCGCTGTTAAAGCTCAGCGAACCGTTGTTGTTACCAACACCATTAACCAGTTGATAGCTCTCGACCGTGCCATCGACATCGATCGCCGCTGGCACATGAGCGTTCAGGGTGGCGTTTTCACCCGTGGTCTGGATATCGGCCTTGGCCACCGGTACGTCGTTGGTGCCAGTGACAGTAATGGTGACCGTCTTGGGTTCGCTCACCCCACCGTCATTGTCGGTAGCGGTGTAGCTAAAGGTGACGTCACGGCTTTCACCCACGGCCAGACCATCGAAGTCGGCGCCTGGGGCGAAGGTGTAGCTGCCGTCGCTATTGAAGCTGAGGCTGCCATTGCCCTGGCCCACATCGGTCGCGAGCTGATAGCTCTCGACCGTACCGTCGACATCGGTCGCTGCCGGAACATTGCCTTCGAGTACCTGATTCTCGCCCGTCGTCGGTGTGTCCGCTTTGGCCACCGGCGCGTCGTTGGTGCCGGTCACCGTCACGGTCAGCGTCGAGGTGGCAGTGCCGCCCTGGCCGTCACTGACGGTGTAGCGGATCTGGGTGGTGTCCTGCTGACCCGCGGCCAGACGATCGAACGCCGTATCCGGGTTGAAGCTATAGGAGCCATCCGCGTTCAGCGTGAAGGTGCCACCATTAGAGCCCGCAATAGCAGTGCCTACGTTGGCATCATTGCCGTTGACCGCGCTCACGCTCAGGGTGCCGCCGTCAACATCGCTGTCGTTGGC
>NZNW01000038.1 GCA_002695065.1 Salinicola sp.
CGATGCCCTGGGCCATCGCCGAGAGGCTGGCGGCCGTTGTCGCATCCGGCGCGCGCAGCGCCAGCAGGGTCAACGCCATGCTGAAGGTGCCGCCCTGGCCCAGACCCAGCACCACGATCCACAGCCATATGCTGCCGATCGGGGCGTAGAGACAGCCCAGCAGCCCGACCAGGGTGAGCGCCATCACCCCGACCAGTACCGCCCGCTGGTCCCGCATGCGGCTGCCGATCCACGGCGCCAGGATCGCCGTGATCACCTGCAGCAGGATCGAGACCGACAGCGCCAGCCCCGCGGTGACCGCCGCCAGCCCGCGATCCTGCAGGATCGTCGGCAGCCAGCCGAACACGATGTACGCCAGCGACGACTGCAACCCCATGAACAGCGACACCTGCCACGCCAGCGGGTCGTGACGCAGGCGCGCACCGCGACGGACGGGCACGCGAACGGGCTTGGTGCCCTTGAGCTGTGGCAGCCACAACAGCGCGGCGATCACCGCCGGCAGCAGCCAGAACGCCAGCGCACCCTGCCAGGCGCCGTGCGAGATACCTTGTGCAGCGTCCTGCCAGCCACTACCGAGCAGCTGACGCAGCGGCTCGGTGGTACCTGCGGCAGCGGAAGCGCCGAGATTGAGCGCCACGGTGTAGAGGCCGGTCATGATGCTGACGCGGCGGGGAAAGTCGCGCTTGACGATGCCCGGCAGCAACACCCCGATGACCCCGATACAGCTCCCGGCGATAGCCGTTCCCAGAAACAATCCCGGCGTGCCGATATAGGGCCGCGCCAGCAGCGCCACCGCCAGCACCACAAGTGCGGCGAACACGCTGCGCTCCGGCCCGATGCGACGCACCAGCCGCGGCGCCAGCGGTGCCGCCAGGCCCAGGAACAGCACCGGCAGGGTGGTCAGGATGCCCTGCCAGCTGGGGGAGAGCGCCAGCGCCTCGGCGATGCTGCCGAGCACCGGCGACACGCTGGTCAGCGCCGGACGAAGGTTGAGCGCCACCAGCAGCAGCGCCACGAGAGTCAGAACGCCCCGGCGGGGCATCGCGGAAGTCGACAAGAGAGCCATCCTTGGAGATCGAAAGATATTGCTTCACGGCGGCAAGCCGAGGACGCAAGGGTAGCCGATCACGGCCAGGACCGGGATGGTTCTACGCCAATGGTCGCGAGAGGGTAGTGATGTCGACTTCAGGAGAGGGGGAGCTCAAAGACGCCTCGGCAAGGAGAGCTTTTCCCATTCATGTACCGAGTTTCCCCGTTTTTCACGGTAGGGGATAGATCGTGACATGCCGTTCCAGATCGGCCGTCTGCTGTTGGTATTGGCGCGGCGTCATGCCCTTCTGCTCGCGGAAGTGGCGATTGAAATTGGAGAGATTGTTGTAGCCGACCTGGAAGCAGATATCGGCAACGGAGTGTTCACCCTCCAGCAGCAGCCGGCAGGCGTGTCCTATGCGAATACGCCTGAGGAAAGCCACGAAGGTGTCGCCGGTGGCGTGCTTGAAGAAGCGCGAAAACGTGGAGGGAGTCATGCCGTACCGCTCGGCCAGCCTCGACATGCGCAGCTCTTCGTGGAAATGGTCGTGGATATAGCGCAGTACGGCATCGACCTGCTCGGAAGAGGTACTCCTGGCATCCAGGCCGTACCCGCGGCCGGCCAGGGTGTGGTACCCGCACTGCGAGAGGCTGCGGAGGATGGTCAGCATGGTCAACAGCCTGCCGGCGTTGTCCTGCTCGCCCATGGTGACCAGCAACTCGCCGCAGCGTGCCGCTTCCTCCCCTTCGAACTCCACACCCAGAGCCGAGTCCTCGATCAGCGTCGACAGGCAGTTGAGCTCCGGGCAGAGCTCCATCATGTGCTCCAGCCATTCGCCCTTGAACTGCAGCACGACATCGCGCCCCTCGATGACCGGCCGTGCCTCGTCGGGGTCGCTGAACCAGGCGTGCGGAATGTTCGGCCCCACCAGTACCAGGTTGCCGGGCCCGAAGCGGCCAATGTAATCGCCCACGAACGCATGCCCCTCCGAGTAACGGATGAGATGCAACTCGTACTCTGGGTGATAATTCCAGCGGGCGATGGGCGCGGGAAAATCATGGCAGTGCCAGTAGAAGCTGAACTTCGGATCCTGGGTGACGCTTTCGAAGACAGGCGCACCAAGACGAGTATCGTTGAGCTGCGCAGCGATCATGAGTTATCGGAGCCTCTTTCTATCAGGCCTGGATGAGGTCTACGCTCTGCCTGAAAAATGCCTGCACTGGTCCTCCTTTCCAGAGCCACTATATATCCTGAAACAGAGCGAAACAGTGGACTTTTATACCTTGGTATCAAGGTAGACTTTGGTCCTGCCAAGCCTATTGGATTGGTAGGACATTTTTTTGTCGCCCCCTAAATAGCGATAAAAAACAATAGTTTGTCACCTGATTCGATAAGGTCTGCAAAAAAGTATCATTGTCTCGAAAATTACAGCCTAGCCGCTTTTCCGGCGCGAGGCGTAGGTTCATTGCCACGCCGATAGCGAGGGTGTGGTCGCCTATCGACCGACTCTCGACCCATGTCAATATCTCCCGGGAAACGCGCCATGAAAGCCAGAGCCCTGGTGCTGGAAAAGCAACGCGAGCTGTCGCTACGCGAGATCGACCTGCCGGACCGACTCGGGCCCGACGATGTTCGCGTCCGCATACACACCGTCGGGATATGCGGCAGCGACGTCCACTACTACACCCATGGCCGGATCGGCCCCTTCGTGGTCCGCGAGCCGATGGTGCTCGGCCATGAAGCGTCCGGCGTGGTCACCGAGGTCGGCGGCAACGTCAGCCACCTGCGGGTAGGCGAGCGGGTGTGCATGGAACCCGGCATTCCCGATCTCACCTCGCGTGCCGCCAGGCTGGGCGTCTACAACGTCGACCCCAGCGTACGCTTCTGGGCCACGCCGCCGGTGCACGGCTGCCTGACCCCGGAAGTCATCCACCCGGCAGCCTTCACCTTCGCGCTGCCCGATTCGGTCTCCTTCGCCGAGGGGGCGATGATCGAGCCGTTCGCCATCGGCATGCAGGCGGTGGTCAAGGCGCGTATGCAACCGGGCGATGTCTGCGTCGTCACCGGCGCCGGGCCGATCGGCCTGATGGTCGCCCTGGCCGCGCTGGCAGGGGGCGCCAGCGAGGTGCTGGTCTCCGATCTGGTCGAGGAGAAACTGGCGATCGCGGCCCGCTACGCCGGCATCACCCCCGTCAACGTCTCGCGTGAGTCTCTGCGGGAAGCCGTCGACAAGCGCTGCGGCGAGGACTGGGGCGCCGACGTGGTGTTCGAGGCCAGCGGCAGCCCCAGGGTCTACGACGACGTGCTGGCCTGCGCCCGGCCCGCCGGCGCGGTTGTGCTGGTCGGCATGCCCGTCGAGCCGGTCACCTTCGACATCGTCTCGGCCCAGGCCAAGGAGCTGCGCATCGAGACGGTGTTCCGCTACGCCAACGTCTACGACCGGGCGATCGGCCTGATCGCCTCGGGCAAGGTCGATCTCAAGCCGCTGATCAGCGAGACCTTCGATTTCGAGCAGAGCATCGCCGCGTTCGAACGCGCCGCGAGCGCGCGACCCGATGACGTCAAGCTGCAGATCACGCTTGACGCCTGACCTCGCCAGCCCAGGAAGCACACTGGACCTGAACCCACCAAGAGGTGAACAACAATGACCCAGTTCAAGCGTCGCGACATACTGAAAGGAATGGGGGGACTCGCCGGCCTGTCGTTGATGGGGGCGGGATCGCTGCGTACGGCCCTGGCCCAGGGCATGGCCAGCGACGAGGCCTGGAAGCAGGCCAGCGGCACCACCATTCAGTTCATCTCCGAGAACACCCCGCCGACCACGGCGATCGCCGCCAACCTGGCGTCGTTCCAGGAGCTCACCGGCATCACCGTCAACATCACCGAGATGCAGCTGGGCGCCCTGGTGCAGAAGGTCGCGCTGGACTTCGGCGCTGGCCGCAGCGCCTTCGACGTGATCTATGCCGACCCCTACCAGGTGCTCGCGCCCTATCACCGCGGCCTGGTGGATCTCAACACCTTCATCAACGACGACCAGCAGCCGGTCGTGCCCAAGGGCATCGAGGATTTCATCCCCTCGCAGCTGGCCGCCGCCGGCCGCTTCGAGGACGAGGAAAGCCTCTATACCCTGCCCTACGACTGCCCGACGATGATCTGGATCTACCGCCGCGACCTGTTCGAGAAATACCACGACCAGATGCAGCAGGATCTCGGCTTCGATCCCATGCCGTCGGACAGCACGACCTGGGAGCAGTACTACCAGATCGCCGCGTGGTTCAGTAACGGCAACGCCAGCGAGGTCAAGTACGGCACCGGCCATCAGGCCCAGCAGTACGACTCGCTGATGTGCGACTTCTCCAATGTGCTGTTCGCCTACGGCGGCAGCTACTTCGCCAACGGCGAGCAGGTCGGCCTGCTCGGCACCGAATCCCCCGGCGCCTGCCAGTTGACCAGCGACGCCTCGCTGGAAGCGGCGCGCTTCTACCAGAAGCTGCTCAAGGTCGCCCACCCCGGCAGCACCAGTTGGGACTGGACCGGTGTCGCCAACGCCTTCCAGAACGGCGAGTTCGCGATGATGCCGGAGTGGCACGAATTCGCCGGCTCGCTGGAAGGTTCGGACCTGAAGGGCAAGGTCGGCTACGCCCCGCTGCCCAAGGGCCCGGCGCGCAGCGCCAACCTGTGGGGCGGCACGGGCATCGGCATCAATGCCAACGCCTCGCCCGAGAAGCAGAAAGCGGCCTGGCTGTTCCTGGTCTGGGCAACCTCGCCGCAGACCCAGCTGATGGGCCTGAAGAGCCAGGTCGGCGGCGGTACCCCGACCCGCCAGTCGGTCTACGACATGCCGGAGGTCAAGGCCGCCAGCACCCCGCCCACCGACATGCCCAACATGCTCACGGCGGACACCATGCTGACCGCCTGGCAGGAGGGTTACATCGGCCTGCGGCCCAAGATTCCCCAGTGGAACGAGGTCGACACGGTGATCTTCACCGAACTCTCCAAGATGCTGGCGGGGCAGATGTCCCCCGAGGAAACCATGCAGAGCGCCAAGCAGCGCATCGACCGCATCGTGGGGGCGTGAGGCATGGCGCTGCTGACCGGAAAACCCTCGGCGCGACGACAGGGATTCGAGCTGGCGATGATGTCGCCAGCCCTTCTCCTGCTCGCCCTGATCACGCTGGTCCCGTTCTTCTCGATCATCTGGATGAGTTTCAACGACGTCAGCCTGATGGGCGGGCTGACCTTCGAGTTCTCGGGTCTCGATAACTGGCAGCGGGTGTTCACGGACCCGGACATCCGCTCCAGCTGGCTGATCAGCCTGTTCTACTTCCTGGCCACGGTGGGCCTGGAGATGGTCCTCGGCACGGTGATGGCGCTGCTGGTCTACAGCTTGACGCGGGGCAGCAACATCATCATTTCGCTGCTGTTGATCCTGATGTTCATCGCCCCGGTGATCGTCGGGCTGCTCGGGCGCTTCATGCTCGACCCCAGCCACGGCCTGTATGCCTGGCTGCTCAATGAAACCGGCCTGTTCGACGGCAATATCCTCGGCAGCGTCGGCCCCGCCATGGTCGCGGTCATCCTCATGGACGTCTGGGAGTGGACCCCGCTGGTGGCGCTGATCGTGCTCGCCGGGCTCGCCTCGGTCCCCGAGGATATCCTGGAAGCGGCCGAGATGGACGGCGCCAAGTATGGCCAGAAATTGCTCTACATCATCCTGCCGTCGATCTCCAACATCCTGCTGGTGGCACTGCTGATCCGCGCCATGGATGCGATCCGTTTCTTCGCGATCATCTTCATCACCACCAACGGGGGGCCGGCGGACTCCACCAAGATCATCCCCATCCGGCTCTACGACATCGCCTTCCGCTTCTTCGACCTGGGCTATGCCGCCGCCGTGGGCATCACCATGCTGGCGTTCTCGATCCTGGTCGCCAATGCGTTCATGAAGCTGCTCAAACGCCAGGAGAAGCGCTCATGACCGCTCCCAAGCGCTGGGTCTCACTCACCGTCAAGATCGTCCTGCTGACGCTACTGCTGCTGTGGACGCTGGTGCCGATCGTGTGGATGGTGCTCTCCTCGTTCAAGCCGAACAGTGTCATCACGGCCAACACGCCACGGGTCTTCTTCACGCCCACCCTGGAGCACTACGCCTCGCTGTTCAGCGGCGGTAACAGCCTCTGGCCCTACCTGATGAACAGCTTGTTGATCGCCGGGGTCTCGACGCTGATCGCCGTGGTGCTCGGCTGCATGGCGGGTTTCGGGCTGTCGCGGATCCGGATCAAGGGCAAGCAGCACCTGGCGTTCTGGATCATCAGCACCCGCATGGCGCCGATCGCGGCGGTGATCGTGCCGCTGTACCTGCTGTTCCGCTATCTCTACCTGCTGGATACCCACGTCGGCCTGATCGTCGCCTACCTGAGCTTCAACCTGCCCTTCGCCATCTGGCTGATGACCGCCTTCTTCGACGACCTGCCGCCCGACCTGGAAGAGGCGGCGATGATCGACGGTGCCACCAAGTTCCAGGCGTTCCGCTACGTGGTGCTGCCGCTGATGACCCCCGGGCTGGTGACCACCGCCATCCTGTGCTTCATCTTCGCCTGGAACGATTACGCCTTCGCCCAGACCTTTTCCGGGCCTAGCACCCAGACCATCCCCATCGCCGCGGCACAGCTGCTGACCCAGACCGGTATCGACTGGGGCAAGCTGCTGGCGATCGGCACCATCGTGGTCTGCCCGATGGCGATCGCCGGGCTGCTGGTCAAGCGCTGGCTGGTCCAGGGGCTGACCATGGGCGCCGTGAAATGACGCGCCGGCAGGCGATTTCACACTGCAGCAGAGGGAGGAGACCAGCATGAACGTGATGTCGCAGTTCGACCTGAGCGGCAAGGTCGCCGTGGTCACCGGTGGCAACGGCGGGCTCGGCGAGGCGTTCGCCCACGCCCTGGCCGAGGCTGGCGCGAAGATCGCCATCGCCGCCCGCGGACACGCCCGCAGCCTCGAGGTGGTCAAGGCCCTGGAGGATGCCGGGCACCGCGCCATGGCGGTGGAGGTCGACATTACCCAACCCGAGGCGGCGGACGCCCTGCTCGACGAGGTCGAGGCCGGCCTCGGCCCGGTCGATATCTTCCTCAACAACGCCGGCGCCTGCCAGCATGCGCCGGCACTGGAGGTCACCCCCGAACGCTGGCGCGACATCTTCGACATCAACGTCCACGGGCTGTGGTACTGCGCCCAGGCCGCCGGCCGGCGGATGCAGTCGCGTGGCGGCGTGATCATCAACATCGGCTCGATCTCGGCGATGATCGTCAACCGCCCACAGATGCAGCCCGCCTACAACGCCTCCAAGGCCGCCGTGCACCAGCTGACCAAGTCGCTGGCCGCCGAGTGGGCGCCCTACGGCATCCGCGTCAACGCGCTGGCCCCCGGCTACGTCAAGACCGCGATGGCGCCGGTCGACGATCCCCGCTTCAAGCCGCGCTGGATCGACGACGCGCCCATGCAGCGCGCCGCTACTCCTGAAGAACTCGGCCCCACCATCGTCTACATGGCCAGCAACGCCTCGAGCTTCATGACCGGCTCCATCGTCGTGGTGGATGGCGGCTACACCCTCTGGTAGCGGATTCGCATGATCCCCCGCGGGCCGGCGCTGCGCTTCCAGAGCGAGGCGCTCTACCGGCACATGCGCGTCGCGGACGACATCTCTCCACTCGCGCGAGCCCACTGCGCCTTGGAAGGGGCGCCTTGGAAGGTGCACCTACCTTTCCTCGCCGCTGTCGTGCCGTTCCCAGCCATACCGCCGGCGCATGCACCACCACGCAACGGCATTGGGAAGCGCTTCACATCAGCGATAACGTAGCGCCACGGGTCGCGTCGCAATGGGCGGTGCGGCCTTCCCATTCCGCTGCGAAGACGATACCCACCATGATGGCAACACCGGATCTCGGTACCGACGCCGACGCGATCCCCACCCGTGAAGAGAAGGACCTGCTGGGCGTGATGCCCGTGCCCCGGAGCGCCTACTACGGCATCCAGACCCAGCGCGCGGTGGAGAACTTCCACCTCAGCGGCGTACCCCTGGCGCACTACCCCAAGCTGGTGATCGCGCTGGCCATGGTCAAGCAGGCCGCGGCGGAGGCCAATCATGAGCTGGGCTACCTGGACGCCACCCGGCTGGAGGCGATCCGCCACGGCTGTCAGGCGCTGGTCGCGGGCGAGCACCACGATCAGTTCGTGGTCGACATGATCCAGGGCGGGGCCGGCACCTCGACCAACATGAACGCCAACGAGGTGATCGCCAATCTGGCACTCGAACATCTCGGCCACGCCAAGGGCGACTACGCGCACCTGCACCCCAACAACCACGTCAACATGGCGCAGTCGACCAACGACGCCTATCCGACGGCGATTCGCCTCGGCCTGCTGCTGGGCCACGATGCGCTGCTGACCAGCCTGGCGCGCCTGCGGGATGCGATGGCCGACAAGGGCGAGGCCTTCGCCAGCGTGTTGAAGATGGGCCGCACCCAGCTGCAGGATGCGGTGCCGATGACGCTGGGCCAGGAGTTCAACGCCTTCGCCACCACCCTGGGCGAGGATCTGGGTCACCTGGAGGCGCAGATTCCGCGCCTGCTGTGCGAGGTCAACCTGGGCGGCACCGCCATCGGCACCGGGATCAACTCCGACCCGCGCTACCAGCGTCTGGCGGTGGAGCGTCTCGGCGCCATCAGCGGTCAGCCGCTGGTGCCGGCCAAGGATCTGATCGAGGCCACCTCCGACATGGGCGCCTTCGTGCTCTTCTCCGGCATGCTCAAGCGCCTGGCGGTGAAGCTCTCCAAGATCTGCAACGACCTGCGCCTGCTCTCCAGCGGCCCGCGTGCCGGCTTCAACGAGATCAACCTGCCGCCGCGCCAGCCCGGCAGCTCGATCATGCCCGGCAAGGTCAATCCGGTGATCCCCGAGGCGGTCAACCAGGTGGCGTTCGAGGTGATCGGCAACGACCTGGCGCTGACCATGGCCGCCGAGGGCGGGCAGCTCCAGCTCAACGTGATGGAGCCGCTGATCGCCTACAAGCTGTTCGACTCCATCCGCCTGCTGACCCGCGCCATGCACATGCTGCGCGAACACTGCATCGACGGCATCACCGCCAACGAGGCGCACTGCCGCGAGATGGTCGAGAAGTCGATCGGGCTGGTCACCGCGCTCAACCCGCACATCGGCTACGACAACGCCACGCGCATCGCCAAGCAGGCGCTGGCGAGCGGACGCGGCGTGCTGGAGCTGGTGCTGGAGGAGAACCTGCTGGATGCCACCGCGCTCGCCGATATCCTGCGGCCGGAGAACATGATCGCGCCTGGGCTTGCGCCGCTGCGGGGGTAGATGAGTCACTAGAAAGTTAAGGTAGGAATGCATTCTGGTTGGCTCCAGTTTGGCATCTCGAGGTCTAGCCAGATGCGGTATCCGCTTGGTGGAGCCGTCGACCTCCGCGCCTGAAAACGAGATATGGTCGTCGTATGTCACATCCGGCTATCGATGGCGCCAGGAGGGTGTGGACGAGGCGTCTTGGTCTCAGTGATCTGTATAGAATGTTCCGCTTTCTATACAGGTCGCGTGATTCATGTCGAGATTTTGGCGTTTTCTCTATACGACGCGTAGACGTGTCGATAGCATCGACATGACCGCCGCGTCATGTCGATTTTTTTGAATACCGTGAACATGATCTGTCGGATGAGTCGATAGCATCGACACAAGCTAACTGGAACTGTCTCGAGAACTCCCTATGCCCTGGCAGCCCGACACGCCGTTCAACGACATTCCACGCTTGCCGCCAGAAGTCGGCGATATCGAGACGAGGGCCATCCTCAAAGCCTGTATCGAAGCGCGCGCGGCACTGGCCGAACTGAAACAGGCTGGCGAGCTGCTGCCGGATCAGGGGCTATTGATCAATCTGCTGCCAATGCTCGAGGCGCAGGACAGCTCCGAAATCGAGAACATCGTCACCACGACCGACAAGCTGTTCCAGTTTGCCGAAGAAGATACACTCGCCGACCCGGCGACAAGGGAAGCATTACGCTATCGGACGGCGCTCCATGACGGCGTCCGCCAGATCCAATCCCGCCCGCTGACCGTCGGCACTGCTGAAATCATTTGCACAACGCTCAAGGGCATCGAGATGAGTGTCCGCAGGGTGACGGGTACGACGCTCAGCAATCAGCGCACCGGCGAAGTCATCTATACGCCTCCCGTCGGCGAGCCGTTGCTTCGTGATCTGTTGGGGAACTGGGAACAGTTTCTGCACGTCGAAGATGATCTCGACCCCTTAGTCAGAATGGCGATCGCGCACTATCAGTTCGAGGCCATCCACCCGTTTCTGGATGGCAACGGCCGTACCGGACGTATTCTCAATATCTTGTTTCTCATCGAACGCAACCTGCTGACGCTGCCGAGCCTCTATCTGAGCCGCTATATCGTCCGCCACAAGAGCGACTACTACCGCCTGCTGCTGTCCGTTTCCGCCGGCGACGATTGGGAGCCCTGGATTCTGTTCATGTTGAAGGCAGTCGAGCAGACGGCACGCTGGACGACGGCAAAAATCGCGGCGATTCGGCGCCTGATGGGCGAGACGCGCGATCATATTCAAAAGGCGCTACCCAAGCTCTACAGCCACGCGCTGGTACAGCTGATTTTCGAACAGCCGTATTGCCGTATCGGCAATCTCGTCGAGCGCGACATCGCCAAACGCCAGACCGCGTCTGTCTATCTCAAGCAGTTGGTGGAAATCGGCGTGTTGGAAGCGAGGCAGGCCGGAAAAGAACGGCTTTTTATCAATGCACCGCTCATGGCGCTGATGCGGGACGACGGATAGCCGTTGCCTGAAAGTCAGCGCGTCGCCAATGCTGCCGAGCGCCGGCGACACGCCAGTCAGCGCGGGGCGGAGGTTGAGCGCTACCAGCAGCAGCGCGACAAGCGTCAGAATGTCCCGGCGGGGCATCGCGGAAGTCGCTAAGAGGCCATCCTTGGAAATCGAAAGGTATTCCTTCACGGCGGCAAAGCCAAGGACACAAAGGTTGCCGATCACAGCCAGAATCGGGATGGTTTTACGTCGATAGTCGAGGGTTGGTAGTGGTTTTGACTTCAGAGACGGGCTCTGGGCGTCGTGATGTGCTGTTAAGCGTTCAAGGGGTGGAGTTAGTGCTAGGAAGGCGAAGGCCCGCTATTGTCCAACGGGAGTATCGGAATTTGAAATAGGGGTGTTCGTTATTTCAACTTGGGACATAAAATGAAATAGTCTCGCAATATGCGTTAACTTCGAGGCAAGGCGAATGTATCGCGACTTGACCGGTCACCATCTTCCCAGCATCGCTGGCAGCATTATTTGTCAGGCGTTCGTGCCGACGCCGTTGCTGCCCAAAGCACAGTTGTTTCTCTATCTCGCGCTCAGATTGCTGAGGCTGGATACAGAACCTGCCACCAAGGAGTAGCAAGATCAGCAGATCGTGCTTCTCAACAGGAGGGGGTGCCATAAAGATCATGGATAGGCTGTCCTGGGACCTTAGTAGGTGCGCCCAGCAGATAAGCGAAACTGAAAGCCTCGTTCTTGACCCCGTCGAGATCCGGCTGATTGCTGAAGGTAGGCTCGAAAGGCTTGCCGATTTTGCGGCGTCCTCTCGCGTGCATGCTGTCGACCCAAAGGGCGACACGTCGCTCCATCTTGCGGCGCGCAAAGGAAATCTTGCTGTTTGCGATCTCTTAATTCGGTCGGGTGCTGACCCTAGGGCACTGAATCATGACTGGCAGACACCCGCTGACGTGGCATTTGCCGAAGGCAACCGCTTGGCCGCACAACTCCTCTTGGCCGCACAACTCCTCTCCTCGCTTGTTGCGACTTCACTGGCGACGGCCAGCGAGCACGATGATATATCGGAGATCGACACGGCCCTGGGCGGAACTGACGCGGGGTTAGAGCATGGTTTCGATATGGTTAGAGAGATTGAGTCGGATGATACGACCGACGACCCTGATGACATCCTGAGTTTTGAGGCCGAGGCAGAGCCTGAGGAATTCTTCGACCAACATACAGGGGAAACTGCGTCGGGGGAGTTCATTGCGCTCGTCAGCTCGGCATCTGTAGTTTCCGACGAACAGGACGGGGATTGGCATTTAGACCTTTCTCCCGCGCCGATTGCCGGAGAGGGGATTGGCGCCAGCGCCGCAATACAAGCGGATCACGGTGCAGAACATGACTTTCTCAAGGTTCGCAACCGCGGTCGGAAATCACTTAAGCGCGCTGTCATTCAGAGCGGAACGCGGCTTTCGATCGATCCGAAGATCTGCATCAGCTGGGCACAAGAAATATTGGCAAAGGGCTGGTGCTCTATTGATGATGTCGACCAGTTAATTTTCCTCTGCGAAGGTAATGGTGACCTCGACGAACTACGCATCAACCTTCAGCGCACTTTGGAAAGTGCGGGTTTTGACTTTATCGGTCAAGCCCAGGAGTACGAAGCTGGGCTTTGGAATGCCAGATCAATCGTATTGCCTATGGAGCTTGCTGAAGCGATTGAGGCGACCCTGACTCGCAAGACGAGTTTTCCAGGAACGCAACGCTTCGTGATGGATAGGGCAAACGAACTGCAGCTATTAGAACCAATGGTTCGTGCGAAGCAGGAACTCCAATTGGAAATTCTTACTTCCGAAATTGTCGTCGAAATGATCGTCGATGTCCTAGACAGCATCCGCGACGGGACCCGGGAACCCGGTTCGGTTTCGTTGCGGACAATCATTCCGTTGCGCCCCGATCACACCGAAACGGCCGAGGTGATGTCAGCTGTTGAAGCCTTGAGGTCTTGGCAAGCCAATGGTCGCGTAATGGATGGAAAACAGCGACGAGAAGCACTTGCGGCGCTTGAGGCCCTAGACCTTTCTCTTGTGTTCCACAAAGAGTTAGTTCGATCTTTCAAGAAAGGAAGGGAGAGCGTCGATCATTCAATCCGGTTGGGCGAGCTGATTTCAAGGTACGAAGCAGCCAACGAGCGGTTAATTATTGAGCACCTTGCCTATGCGCGGCGTTTCTCAGCAAGGAATGTGGAGGACGGTGAGGACCCGGAAGATGTTTTTCAGGTGGCTTTTACGGGCTTGCAGCGCTCGACGAGGCGCTTTGACCCGACGCGTGGGACCAGATTCGTAATCTATTGTACTTTCTGGATGAAGCAGGCGCTGAACAGATGGCGTGCAGACGAGGGTGCTTCTATCCGTGTCCCTGTGCACAGGCATGAAAATCTCGTGAACCTTGATTGTGCGTTCAAAAATCTGGACATTTGGGCGAATGGCAGGGTTTCCGACAATGAACTCGCTGCGGAGCTGGAATGGACACTTGATGAAGTGCGGCAGTTCCGCAGCATCCCCCGCGAGGCCGAGTATCCCGACAGCATTGATGACTGGGACGATCTGCTGCCCGAGCCTGCGGAAGAGGATGTATTCGATCAGGCTGAAACAGAAGCGATTGTCACGGATATTCTTGCCGAGCTGCAAGAGCGTCAGGCAGACGTAATCCGAATGCGCTTTGGCATCGGATGTGATACCCAAATGACCCTGGAAGAGATCGCTCAGCTCTATGGACTTACGCGAGAGCGTATCCGCCAGATTGAAGCCAAGGGACTCGGCCGCCTGTCCCTTCCGGGACGCAAGCGTCGCCTTCGAGAACTGCTGGGAATGTGATGGCATGAGTGTACGGAATGCTCCTCCTCATGCGGGGGCGATGCTCGAGTCTCTGCGGGGCCTCGGTTATGCGCCTGCGACCGCACTTGCCGATCTGATCGACAATTCGATCTCGGCGAATTCGCGAGAGGTATCTATTCATCTAGAGTGGGCCGGTCCGGAAAGTTGGGTGCGGGTCGTCGACGACGGCGATGGCATGGACGATAGAACCCTTGAGACTGGCATGCGGCTCGGTGCACGCGATCCGAAGGCTGAACGCGCTGCCAGCGACTTGGGGCGCTTTGGGCTGGGATTGAAGACAGCAAGCTTCTCGCAGGCTCGGCGACTGACCGTGGCTAGTCGGAAGAACGGCGGGCCGGTCGTGTGCCTGCGCTGGGATCTCTCTCTTGTTGGTCAAGAACCAGGTACAGAATGGCCACTCTTTGAAGGCCCTGCGCCGGGGTCAGAGCATCTGATTGCGCCACTTGTGAAGATGGAACACGGCACGATCGTGCTTTGGGAAAACCTTGACCGTATCGTGACCGATGGGTTTAACGCCACAGACATGATCGAGCTTGTTGATCGTATCGAGGCGCACCTTGCGATGACCTTTCATCGCTTTCTTGACGGCCCGCAGCCCGACCTTCGCCTTCTGCTCAATAGTAGAGAAGTGAAGCCTTGGGATCCGTATCTTGTGGGGCACCCCGGCAAGGCACTCGAAAGCCCCGTGTATCGGATCCTCCACACCACTGGTGTGACAGCTCAAGGCCATGTCCTTCCTCATCGCGACATGCTCAAGCCCGCCGAGCAGGAAGTCGCAGCGGGGCCTGGAGGATGGACGCAGCAGGAGGGTTTCTATGTCTACCGCAACAAGCGCCTCCTTCTCGCGGGAAGTTGGCTGGGCCTCGGCGACGGCGGTAAGCCATGGTCGTGCGATGAAGCCCACAGGCTTGCCCGCATCCGGCTCGACATACCGAACAGCGCTGACGCCGATTGGAAGATCAATGTCCTGAAATCGACGGCCAGTCCACCAGTAAGGCTGCGCTCTCAGCTCCATCGTTTGGCATCGGAAGCACGCGACACGGCGAGACGGGTTTTCGCCCACCGTGGGTATATCACCCCAGCTTCTGGAACGCGCTCGAGCGCGGTAGCAGGGGCTTGGCAGGTGAGGCGTTCGGTACAAGGGACATCCTACCGGATTGCCCGTGACCACGACCTCGTTGCCTCGATCCTTAATCGCGCCGGTCCGGTCAAGTCCGATATTCTTTCTCTTCTCAGGCTCATCGAGGAGACCGTTCCTGTTCAGCGTATTTGGCTGGATACGACGGAAGATAAGGAAACGCCAAGGACAGGTTTCGTCGGAGCGCCCGACAACGAAGTTATGGAGACGCTGTCCTCTATGTTTGAAGCGCTGGTGACGTTTCGCGGACTTAGCCCGACCGAGGCGCGCGAACGGCTCGGTCGCACGCCCCCATTTGATCGACATCTCGATCTGGTTTCAGCCCTTGAGGTAAAAGACAGGCAATGACGATTTTAAACCAGAAGGCCTTCGATTCAATCCTTTCCATCGCGCAGAACATGCTCCGACTTGCGGCGGAGCGTGCCCAGAGTTCCGTCACCCCGGAGATGATCGAGAAGGAGCTCAACAAGCTCACAATCATGATGGAAGAGGACTTTGCCCTTGTTGATCGGGATGCACTTGTAGACGAGCTGATCCGTCGATCAAGCCGCACCGTGGGTGACAACGCTACGCTATCCAGCGGTGAGGACCATATTGCTTGGCTCGATGCGGAAAGGAAGAAAGGCTGGACGTACTGGCAGCGCTACTCCGAATACATGGAGACACGCATCCCTTGGACGGCCCTCGACGCCCTAGACGTGGCAACGGATGAAGTCCTGTCGCAACTCGAGGACCCGATCCGGGAAGGCGCATGGGATCGTCGCGGTCTGGTCGTAGGTCATGTTCAGTCGGGAAAAACCGGCAATTATACCGGACTGATCTGCAAAGCCGCCGACGCCGGTTACAAGATCATCATCGTGTTGGCTGGCCTGCACAACAACCTCAGAGCCCAGACCCAGATCCGCCTCGATGAGGGCTTTCTTGGCTTTGCCACTATCGCTGACGCTGAAGAGCTTCCAGCAGTAGGGGTGGGACTGATCGACAAGGACATGTCGGTCCGTCCCAACGCTGCAACCAATCGCAGCGACAAGGGCGACTTCAATACGGCCGTTGCGGCGAAGATGAACATAAGCCCGGAGCAGCGACCATGGTTGTTCGTGGTCAAGAAGAACAAGACGGTGCTGGAGCGCCTGCTGCACTGGATCCGCAACCGTGTCGCCAATCACATCGACCCCGAAACAGGTCGTAAACTCGTCACCAACCTGCCTCTCATGGTTATCGACGACGAGTCCGATCACGGATCTGTCGATACGGGCGAAGATATCGTAGACGAGTTCGGCATACCGGATCTCGAACACGAACCCAAGACTATCAACAGATTGATCCGGTCAATACTCCACCACTTCTCGCGAAAAGCATATGTCGGCTACACGGCGACGCCTTTCGCAAACATCTTCATTCATGACCGTGGGGAGACTCAGGAGCACGGACCGGACCTCTTCCCCGCAGCCTTTATCACCAGCCTTGCGGCGCCATCGAATTATGTCGGACCGGGTCGTGTCTTCGGATCAGCTTCCAGCACGCCGGAAGACCTGCCTCTGGTGCGCCCGCTGTCGGACGATGAGTTCCAGCCGTGGATGCCGCCACGACACAAGAACGGCTACCGGCCGCGATGGCAGGGGGAGGATCGTGTGCCGGACTCGCTCGCAGAAGCGATCCGCTCCTTCGTCTATGCCTGTGCCGTGAGGAAGCTGCGCGGACAGGGCAGCAAACACTCCTCGATGCTCATCCACGTTACCCGCTTTACCTCGGTACAGAACGCTGTCGTCAACCAAGTCGCAGAGTACGTGCGAGATCTGAAGGGCCGCTACAACCGCGGCATCGAGCTCGAGAACCTCGAGGCGTCCATGCGCAAGGAATATGAAAAGACCTTCCTGCCAGGCATGAAGGGAATCCGCTCTGCCCTCGTCGAAGGAGAAACGCTAGAGGACTTCTCGTGGGCGGACATTCGTGGCGTCCTCCCCGACGTCCTATCAGACATTCGCGTGCGCGAAATCAACGGGACGGCCAAGGATGCACTCGACTACGCCGAAAATGATGCCACTGGCCTCAAGGTGATTGCCATCGGCGGTGACAAGCTGGCGCGTGGTCTGACGCTCGAGGGTCTCTGCACGAGCTACTTCCTTCGAACCGCACGTATGTACGACACACTCATGCAGATGGGGCGATGGTTCGGCTACCGCGACGGCTACCTCGATGTCTGTCGCCTCTACACATCGCAGGAAATGGTGGAGTGGTTCGGCCACATCGCCGATGCGGCCGAAGAGCTGCGCCAGGAGTTCGACAACATGGTCGCGGCTGGCGCCACGCCAAAACAGTTTGGTCTCCGGGTGAAATCGCATTCCGTGCTGACGGTGACCTCTCGGGCCAAGATGAGAAACGCTCGCGCGATGCAGCTGACCTATTCGGGCGATCTTCTGCAGACCATCGTGTTTCCCAACCGCAAGGAAGACATCACTGCAAACTTCAATGCCACGGATCGGTTCATCAGCACGTTAGGTCCATCGACCGATCTGAACGATCAGTATTTCCTTCCACAAGGTCAGAAGTGGAACGGTCACCTTTGGCGGGATGTGTCAGCCCTGAACGTCATTTCGTTCCTGCGGGACTACAGGACCCACTCCGCCAGCTTCCGGATCATGAGTCCGCTGATCGCGGACTTCATCGAGGAGATGAACAAGGATCGTGAGCTGACGAACTGGACGGTCGCACTGATCGGGAAGGACAGCGGCCCGGACGACAAGCACCGCACGGTAGGTGGTTGTTCGGTCAACATGCTCCAGCGCAAGCGCACGACCGAACATGCGGATCGATACTCGATCAAGACCCTGATCTCGCCTCGCGATCAAGCAATCGATCTGACGGAAGCGGAATGGAAGGCTGCACTGGAGCTCAGCCGGAAAACGTGGCGCAACGACACCGATCGCAACGAGGGCAAGGAGCCTCCATCAGAGCCGAGAGGTCCCCAGATCCGTCACGTTCTCGGGGAAGGCGACACCGAAGCAGGCGTCCGGGCTCGCCGGGAGCGTGGTCTCCTGATGCTCTATCTGCTCGATCCCGAGAGTGCCGGCGTCGATGAACTGAAGAATGCCGATCCGGTCGTCGCCTGGGCAATCAGTTTTCCGTCAAGCACTTCCGAGAGAAGGGTGTCCAACTCGAGGTACATCGCCAACAGCGTACTGTGGGGGGGCCTCAATGAGTGGGTGGACTGAAGAAGGACTCGCACGTGCGTGGCGAGCGCTTGCACGTCAGGAAGCGGCGGAAGATTGGCGATTTGTGCATCTCACCGATATGGGCGCCGTCTCGGTCGAGGCGGGGTGTCACTTCCCCCTCGGACGGGAAGCCTTGATCGTTTCCTTTCCCGGATCGTGGCCGGTGAACCCGGCAAGGCTTCCTGAGGGCAAGGGCTTCGACGTCTCCTGCATTGAGGGTCAGTCCGTATTCACAGGCAAGACGGCGATTGCTCTCGTCAGGCGGCCGGAGGGCTCCCCCGACATCTTCGCCATCATGGTCGTGGATGTCTTGAGAACTCTGGATACAGCAGCCAACAGCGCGGGCCGCGATGTTATGGAGACCTTCCTCGAACGGGTCAGGGAATGGCAGGCTTTCATGGCCCGAACGCACCGTCCTCTTTCGTCCGATGCGCAGATCGGCCTGCTCGGCGAACTCTGGATGCTCAGGCTGCTCACGGACACCTCCCTCGGAGCTGGTGCTCTCGACTGCTGGCAGGGGCCGTTGCGGGCTGCACAGGACTTCCACGTTCGGGGTGGCGCGATAGAGGTGAAGAGCACGGTCCGGACCGGCAGCTTCCTCGCGCGGATCAACAGCATCGAACAGCTGGATGGTGACCGGGAGCCCAACTTCCTGTGCGCCTTTCGCTTCGAGGAGAATACCGATGGGATCTCGCTCGTAGATCTTGTGACTGAACTCCGAGAGAGGTTCGGACTGGCCGGAGTGCAACGCGGGTTCGAAGCACTGCTCATGGTGATGGGGTACCTCGACGAGCATGCAGCGCTCTACGGGCGCACACTTACATTGAAGGACGCAAGGGCGTTCCGCGCGGAAGGTGACATGCCGCGTCTCACGCGCGCTGCGCTTCCAGCTGCCATCCGCTCAGCTGCCTATTTGCTCGACCTCGACGCGCTCGAAGCCCCCTCGATCGGACTTTCGGAGTTGATCAACGAATTTGGACTGGATTGACATGAGCCTCGACGATTTTCACCGCAACTTTCGTTCCGATCTGCAGACCATCATCGCCGAGCGCGTAGAGGCCGGCGAAGGCCCATTTCCTTCGGATGAGCTCGTTTTTGCGGAAATGGTCATGGAGCATGTTGAAGAAACCGGGATCTGCGAGGCACCAACCGTTTGCCACTGGAGCGGCAAGGTCGGCAACGCGAAACTCCGCATTACGGGCTATGCGCTCAGCTCCGATGAAACAGCTCTCGACCTCTTCGTGACCCACTATTTCGGGACAGAAGAACTGAGCGATCTCAGGGACTCGGATGCCACCGCAACCGCAAGCGAAGGCGTTCGCTTTCTGTTTCGAGCGGCAAGCGGCAACCTCGATGCAAAGATCGATCCGACGCATCCGGTCAGGGATCTGGTTGCGACCATTCGTTCTCACTGGGGCGACATCGACCGACTTCGTGTGTTCGTGATTACCGATGGCCGAACCAAGAACAAACGCTTCTCGAATAAGGAAGTTCACCAGAAGATAGTGGCCGTCGAAGCCATGGATATGGAACGGCTGTTTAGGCATACCGAAGGCAAGCCGCGGGATGAACTCGCTGTCAGTCTCGTTCAATCGATCGGTCGCCTCCTCCCCTGCGTCCATGTCCCAGACCCTGATGCGGACTACGAGTACGTCCTGACAGCAATTCCGGGGCAGCTCATCCGCGATCTCTACCTGCGGTTCGGTACCCGGCTCCTCGAGGCCAACGTCCGGACTTTCCTCGGCGCCAAGCGCGCAGTTAATAAAGGAATCGTGGAAACACTCCGAAAGGAGCCGGAACATTTCTTGGCTTTCAACAATGGGCTGGTTCTTGTCTGCGACGAGGCCTCATTCGAGCGAACTGACGAAGGGAGTCTGGGCCTTGCCTTCATAAAGGGGCTGCAGATCGTGAATGGTGGACAGACAACTTCATCGATCTACTTCGCATCGCGTGATGATCGAACAATCGACCTTAGCCACGTCATGGTTCCCGCCAAGATCATCATCCTAAAGGGCTCACAGGACGAAGCTCGCGAGAGCCTGATAAGCAATGTCTCACGCTACGCGAACAGCCAGAATGCCGTGAAAGTATCGGATCTTTCGGCAAACCGGCCGTTCCATGTACAACTCGAAAAGCTTGCAAACGACATTTGGTGCCCGGATGGTGTGACCCGCTGGTTCTATGAGCGTGCTGCCGGCGCGTATAACGTCATGCTGCTTAGGGAGGGGACCACACCGGCCAAGCGGAGGAAACTGCAGACAATGGTCGGGCCCCGTCGCAAGCTAACAAAGAACGACGTCGTCAAATATCATGAGGCTTGGCGCGGTAAGCCCTACAACGTGGCTCTCGGTGGTGAGAAGAACTTCGCTGCTTTCATGGCCGCCCTCGATGATGACCCGTCGATCGTCCCGAATCCGCTCGACGCTCGATGGTATCGGACGATGATTGCCAAAGTCATTTTGTTCAAGGCAATCGAGAGCATGATCAAGACAAAAGATGCAAAAGCTATCTTTCGTCAAGGGTATGTGAACATTGCTACTTATGTTGTTGCAATTGTCGCAGATCGTCTTGGAGACAAACTCGACCTTGAACAGATATGGAGAAACCAAACCATCTCCACAAGCCTTCGTAATCTGCTCTGGGATTGGGCCATAATTGTGAACGCGGAGTTCAATAGAATCGCTCCTGGTCAGCAGTTTTCTGAGGTCGCAAAACGCGCAGATACATGGGCAAAGATGAGGAACGCTGAGTTTTCAAGGCCGCCTAGTTATCTTCAGGAGCTGCGTAGCTTATGATGTGAAAATTAAGCTTGAGATTCACATATAATGTCCAAAAAAACAGGCGGGGCGGCAAAATAAGTCATGTTTAACAAGAAGATTTCCTGTTCCACTTGATGCGGATACGTATCAAATCGAACTGATGCGTGATATGTCTTGGTCATGGTTTTTACGTATCAATTCTAGCGCGCTTGCTACTTGGTTAGCTATAAGACGAGCCAGTAGGGGCGGTACTGCATTGCCTACCTGAACATACTGTTGGGTGCGGTTTCCCTCAAAATAGTAGTCATCCGGAAAGGTTTGAAGCCTTGCGGCCTCTCGCACGGTTAAGCTTCTGCATTGACTCGGATCGTAGTGGATGAAGTAATGTCCGTCCTTTGAAATGTGGCTAGTTATGGTCTTGGACGGTTGGTTTTCCAGTATGACACTGAATCTATCGGCAAATTTGCCAGACTTCCAGTTTGCATGGCTAGGAGTAAGGGAGTCGAGATAGATTTCCTGACTGCCCTTCGGTGCACGCCCTGTGACCTTGGCAAAAGAGGCACAATAGAGATACCTGGCTAGGTCCTGTTCCATATGGGCCCGTGTTTCATGGTTGTACCAAGGGCCCTTTTTATTGGGAGCCTGAGAGCCGTGGTACCACTTGCCTAGCCTGTTGGTAGGCCGGATGAGCCTAATGACGGACTCGGAGCTGGGTTTCCTTTTCAGCTCCATGGCCGGTTTGTTAGAGATTCTGCGCAATTCCTCAACAATGAGTTTTCTGTCGGTCGCTTTGACGTGCTCACTGCTATGGACAGTGAGCTCGTCTGCAATCCTGGTTGCTAGGTGTTTGATGATGTCGCACCAAGCTTCATCCGAGTCCTGTTGACGGCTCAGTCCGCTGCGCAGCATGGGAAGCTCGGCAAGCACATCGGCTGCGGTTACCTGCTCATCCAACCCGGCTTTCGGGATTTTTAGAATATCGGCGAGAGTTGGAGCGCCTAAATCTTGCACAATATTGTTCCTGACACCGACGAGAATCACTCTGTGCCGAGCTTGGGGAATGCCATGACGTTCGGCTCTTATGGTAAAAGCTCCATATTTGTCCTCTGCTAGGGGAGAAGATTCGAATAATGTTCCGCCATCCGGATAGTAGACATCGGAATTCTCAAGCGAAAAGATAGTGTATCCGTCCTTTGCGTATGAAGAAAACTCTGTTCCTTGAATCCCGGTAGCTGCAGCCGGATCACGTAGATCGCTGAGAATTTGACCAAATATTCTGTCTCGGCCGACCTTTGACGTAAGTATTCCTTTGACATTTTCCATGACAAAAATGGATGGCTGAAATCTTGCAATGATGTTCAGATATTCTTTGTACAGAAAATGTCGATCATCTTTTTCTGGTCGATAATCCTTGTTGCCGCGATTGCGAGAGCGACCTGCGAGAGAATAGGCTTGGCAAGGCGGGCCGCCTATCAGCACCCAGTCTTGTTCGGTGTCCAGCTCCTCTCCAAGGCGTTTTTCCAGGATTTCGTTTCCATCCTCGCTGCCCAGTGTCAGGCAGAGGGCCTCCTGACGAGCTTGCTCCCATAGATGTTGCGTACTCTCGTTTTCAGACGGATGAGTACCACCCTGAAGATAGCTATAATAGGTCGACATGCCGAGCTCACTGTCACGTAGTAGCCTGTAGAAAGCCCGCAGTGTCAGTGTGCGATGGGCAGAAGGCTCTTTCTCTACGGAGATCAGCGTCTGGAATGCCCGTGAACCATCGGACATTCGAATCGAATTGAAGCCTTCACCCAGCCCTCCGGGGCCGGCAAACAAATCAACTATCTGAATGGGCTTCATCATTTGTCAAATCTGCAACGTGTTAATTGAAATAATAGGGCGGAAGTGATGGCTGATATCGTTGATTCCCCGACTCGCTCCCGAATGATGCGGACGATTAAGGGACAGAACACTCATCCGGAAATCGTTCTGAGAAAGTATCTGCATGCCCGTGGATACCGCTTCAGGCTGCATCGGAAAGGCCTCTCCGGCTCTCCGGATATTGTTCTTCCTCGTCATAATCTGGTGATCTTTGTACACGGCTGTTTCTGGCATAGACATGCCAACTGTTTCTATACCACGATGCCGAAGACTAGGCCGTCTTTTTGGCAGGCCAAGTTTGAGGGCAATACTCGTCGTGATCGGACTGCATACGGAGCCTTGAATCAGGCGGGCTGGCGTATTCTTGTTGTATGGGAATGCGGTATCAAACATTGGCGCGAACAGATGTGCGACATTCCCGAGCTGATTCAGACAACCGATCAATATCATGAATGGCCTGCCAAACCTCCTAGAATGGGTAGAAAGCCGCGACAGACCTAACCATCTCGACCAAGGCATGATACCAAGTTATCTGGGTTGAGCTAGGAGTATCAAACACTCACTCCAGATTCTGAATCTGCTCCCGCATCTGCTCGATCAGCACCTTCAGTTCCACCGCGCAGCGGGTGGTATCGGCGACGATGGCCTTGGAGGAGAGGGTGTTGGCTTCGCGGTTGAGTTCCTGCATCAAAAAGTCGAGGCGCCGTCCGACCGGCCCTTTCTGCTTCAACTGACGTTCCACTTCGGTGACGTGGGTTTCCAGCCGGTCGAGTTCCTCGGCGACGTCGGCCTTGTGCGCCATCATCACCATTTCCGCTTCCAGCCGCTGCGGGTCGAGTTCGGTCTTGGCGGTTTCCAGTCGCTCCAGTAGCTGCGCGCGCTGGCGCTCGAGAATCAATGGCAGGTGTTCGCGCACCCGGTTGACCTGTTCGCGGGTGCCGCTCAGGCGCTCGCGAATCAGTTCCGCCAGGCGCTCGCCTTCGCGGGCGCGGCCGGCGTCCAGATCCCCGAGCGCCGCGTCGAACAGCTCGAGTGCGGCGGCCTTGACGCTCTCCAGGTCGAGACGCTGGGTGGCCATCACGCCGGGGTGAGCGAGCAGTTCCAGCGCGTTGGGCATCGGCGCTTCCGGCAATTGGGCGCGAATCCGCTCCAGCGCCTGGGAGAGCGCGGCGAGCTGATCGGCGTTGATCCCCGGCGCGGCGTTGTCTTCGGCTGGGTCGAAGCGCAGAGAGCATTCCACCTTGCCGCGGGCGAGACGCTGGCGCATGGCGTCGCGGAACTGCGGCTCGAGATCGCGCAGGGTATCGGGGAGGCGGAAGTGCGGCTCCAGGTAGCGCTGATTCACCGAGCGCAGTTCGAGCTGCAGGCTGCCCCAGTCGGCATCACGGGTCTGGCGTGAGAAGGCGGTCATGCTGTGGGGCATGGGAGTTCCTTGAATCGTCGAGCTGATCGATCGAGTGTAACCCATCCGTGAAGCCGTTGGCCGCCGCTCGCCGGCGGTGAATGTGCAGCCGAGCCGTGTAGAATGGCCGGCCTGCTGTGAAGCGTCGAAGGCGTGGCGCTTCTGTCATTGATGTTTTGGATCGAGAGGCTTTCATGCGCCCGAGTGGACGACAACCCGATCAGCCCCGCGAGGTCACGCTGACCCGCGGTTTTACCCGTCACGCCGAAGGCTCGGTGCTGGTGAGCTTCGGGGATACCCAGGTGCTGTGCAACGCCAGCGTCGAGGCCGGCGTGCCGCGCTGGCTGCGCGGCAAGAACCAGGGCTGGGTGACCGCCGAGTACGGCATGCTGCCGCGGGCGACCCACACCCGCGGCGGCCGTGAGGCGGCACGCGGCAAGCAGGGCGGGCGCACGCTGGAGATCCAGCGCCTGATCGGCCGCAGCTTGCGCGCGGCGGTGGATCTGAAGAAGCTCGGCGAGTTCACCATCACGGTGGACTGCGACGTGCTGCAGGCCGATGGCGGCACGCGTACCGCCTCGATCACCGGGGCCTGCGTGGCGCTGATCGAGGCGCTGCAGTACATGCAGCGCAAGAAGATGATCAAGACCGATCCGTTCCGTCAGCTGGTCAGCTCGATCTCGGTGGGCGTCTACAAGGGCACCCCGGTGCTCGATCTGGACTATCCGGAGGACAGCGCCGCGGACACCGACATGAACGTGGTGATGACCGAAGACGGCAAGCTGATCGAGGTGCAGGGCACGGCGGAGGCCGAGGCGTTCTCCCGCGCCGAGCTCAATAACATGCTCGACCTGGCCGAGAGCGGCTGCCGGGCGCTGTTTGCCAAGCAGCATGAGGCGCTGGGTATTCGCCGCTAGTTCGTTGTAGTGATGGCGGCCACCATGGCCGCCATTTCGGGTTTTCTCATCTTCATTCCCTCTAGTTTCTCTTTCTCTTCTCCCTTCTCCCTGTCGTTCCAGCAAGATCGCGTCCGGCTGCAGGGATGCGCACGTCGACTAGACTAAAGCCCAAAGCTATTGGGCAGAGAGGCAATTCTTGTCGTCATTGCCCGTCGTCCATGTCAGGGAGACAACTGTGGCCGAACCGACCATCGCGGATCTCATCATCGAGACGCTGGACCGCGCCGGCGTGCGTAACATCTGGGGCCTGCCGGGCGACTCGCTCAACGGCCTGACCGAGAGCCTGCGACGCCAGGAGCGGATTCGCTGGCGCGGCGTGCGTCACGAGGAGGTGGCGGCACTCGCCGCCAGCGCCGAGGCCGATGCCACCAAGCGGTTATCCGTCTGCGCCGGCTCCTGCGGCCCGGGCAACCTGCACCTGATCAACGGCCTGTACGAGGCCCAGCGCGCCAACGTGCCGATGCTGGCGATCGCCGCGCAGATCCCCTCCAGCGAGATTGGCCTGGGCTACTTCCAGGAGACCCACCCCGAGAACCTGTTCCGCGAGTGCAGCGACTACTGCGAGCTGGTGTCGTCGCCGGCGCAGATGCCGCGGGTGCTGGAAACCGCCATGAACGTGGCGATCACCCAGCGCAGCGTGGCGGTGGTCGTGATACCGGGGGATATCGCGCTGCAGCCGGCACCGGTCAAGGCCTCGAACTGGTCCGAGCCCGTGCGTGCCGTACCGGTGCCGCCGGAGCCGGCGCTCGACGAACTGGCCGAGCTGATCAACGGCGAGCAGCGCGTGGCGATCCTTGGCGGCTACGGCTGCGACGGTTATCACGATCAGGTCGTCGCCCTGGCAGAGCGGCTGAAGGCACCGGTGATCCATGCGCTGCGCGGCAAGCAGTCGCTGGAGTACGACAATCCCTATGATGTCGGCATGACCGGACTGATCGGCTTCAGCTCCGGATACCACGCGCTCAAGGATTGCGACTTCCTGTTGATGCTGGGGACCAACTTTCCCTATCGCGACTTCTTCCCCGAGCACGGCAGGATCGTCCAGATCGACGAACGTGGCCCGCACCTGGGCCGGCGCAGCCCGTTGCTGAAGGGGCTGGTGGGCGATATCGGCGCCACCCTCGAGGCGCTGCTGCCGCGTCTGGCCGAGAAGAGCGATCGCAGCTTTCTCGACGACGCCCAGAAGGATTATCGCAAGGCGCGCCAGGGGCTCGACGATCTCGCCGCGCCGCGAGACAGCGGCGAGCCGTTGCATCCGCAATACCTGACCGCGCGGATCAGCGAGCTGGCGGACAGCGACACCGTATTCACCTGCGACGTGGGCACGCCGACGGTGTGGGCGGCGCGATATCTGGCCATGAACGGCCAGCGGCGGCTGACCGGTTCGTTCATGCACGGCTCGATGGCCACGGCGGTCCCCCAGGCGATGGGCTGGCAAGCGGCGTTCCCGCAACGCCAGGTGGTGGCGCTGGCCGGCGATGGCGGCGTCAGCATGCTGATGGGCGATCTGATCACGCTGGTCGAGCACCAGCTACCGGTGAAGATCGTGGTCTACAACAACGAGACGCTGGGCTTCGTGGCGATGGAGATGAAGGCGGCGGGCTTCGTCGATGAAGTCACCAACCTGCCGGCGGCGGATTTTGCCAAGGTCGCCGAGTCGCTGGGCATGTTCAGCGTGCGCGTCGAGTCCTCGGATGCCATCGACGATGCCCTGCGTCTGGCGTTGGCGCATGACGGCCCGGCGCTGGTCGACGTGCGCACCGCCAAGCAGGAGCTGTCGATTCCGCCGCGCATCCAGGCCGAGCAGGCCAAGGGCTTCAGTCTCTATACCGTGCGCGCGGTGATGAGCGGTCGCGGTGACGAGGTGGTCGACCTGGCCAAGACCAACTGGCCGTGGCGGCGCAAGAAATAGTCAGTACCGCGTGGTGGGTGAATCGCGCGTCAGCAGCCCCGAGGCCAGCTGACGGAACGCGTCGGTGGCTCTGGCCAGCACGCCGGCATCGTCGCTGGCGGCAACCCAGAGCGCGGCGTTGAGTGCCGCGCCATTGATCAGCCGCGCTGCGGCTTCCACGTCCACCGGCTTGACGACCCCTTCCGCGATCAGCGCCTCCAGCGTCGTCATCGTCGCCAGCAGGCAGCGGTTCTGGCTCGGCCACTGGGAGGGATCTCCCAGCACCGCCGGGCCATCCAGCAGCACGATGCGCTGGATCTCCGGATCGCGCGCCAGCTCGATGTAGGCACCGCCCTCCGCCAGCAATCCCTCCCAGGCGTTCCTATGGCGCTGCCCGATCTCGTGGGCGCGAGCGGCCATCTCGCTGTCGAGCCGGTCGACGACGGCAGCGAGCAGACCCCGCTTGTCGCCGAAGTGATGGTAGAGCGCGCCACGGGTCAGGCCGGCGCGGGCAGTGAGCTCATCCATCGAGGCGCCGGCGTAGCCCTTCTCGGCGAAGGCCGCTCGTGCGGCATCGATCAACTTGGCGCGGGTCTCTTCCAGCATCTCGGCGCGACTGCGTCGGGCCATGGTGTCTCCTCTCTTCAAAGCGGACTTCACGGCCCAGAGAGTATCGCAGGGCAAAAATAAATGGCATACGCGGCGTATATTAATTTGACATACGCGGCGTATGCGTCATTAATATACGCTTCGTATGTCAATTCCCTGGCGCCCTCGCGCGTCGCACTCTCCCCAAGGAGTCAAACCATGTCGCAAGCTCAGCCTACCCAGTCGCCGCAGCCGGTCTTTCCGGCCAACCGTAGTGCACTCTACGAGAAGCACGGCTACTCGGCCGCGATTCGCTCCGGCGACCTGCTGTTCGTCTCCGGTCAGGTCGGGAGTCTGGAGGATGGCTCGCCGGAGCCCGATTTCGAACGCCAGGTCGCGCTCGCCTTCGACAACCTCAAGGCGGTGCTGGCCGCTGCCGGTTGCGGGCTGGAGGATCTCGTCGACGTCACCACCTTCCACACCGATCCGGAGCATCAGTTCGAGACGGTGCTGGCGGCCAAGTCGCGCCACTTCCCCGCGCCGCCCTATCCCAACTGGACCGCCGTGGGCGTGACCTGGCTGGCCGGGTTCGATTTCGAGATCAAGGTGGTGGCGCGAATTCCCAACAGCGGCTGATGCCCGCGGCCAGTCGCCCAGGGGGCGAGACGATCCGTCCGGCCAGGCCATGCCAGGGGAGAGAGGGGGTCAATGTGGCGAGCGTTCGAGGCGGTAGTCACGGGGCGCGACGCCCATCACTTTCTTGAACTGCCGGGAGAAGTAGTAGGGGTCCTCGTAACCCAGCCGGTTGGCCACCTGCGCGATGTTGAGATCGGTGACGTCGAGCAGATAGCAGGCACGGCTGATTTTCAGATGCTGGAACGCCTGCATCGGCGCCTGTCCGGTCAGGCGCTTGTATTCACGGATGAACTGAAATTGCGACAGGGTGCTGGTGGCCTCGACCAGCTGCGCCAGTTCGATGCGCTGGTGGATACGGGCCTGCAACCAGGCGTCGACCTGGGCCACGTCCAGCGGTGCGTGTCGTTCCCGATACTGATGCCGCAGCAGCGCCAGCAGTGACAGCAGGCTCTTGAGCCGGTTGGCGGCATGGATCAAGTGCGGGGCGCGAAAGCGGGTCGCGGTGGTGAGCAGCAGTTCCCACTCCTCGAGGATCCTGGAGTGCCTGCCGACACCGATGAGGAAGGTGTCGGCGTCTCCGAGAACGGCATCGAAGTAGGCATCGGCCTGGTGTCCGCCCAGATGGACCCAGTAGATGCTCCAGGGGTCGTGTGGATTGGCGCAGTAGCGATGGGCGACGGCCCGCCGGAGCAGCAGGATGTCCCCGGCGCCCACGGATACCTGGCGACCGTTCTGTTCTGCCGTGCCCGAGCCCGCCACGCAGTAGATCGCGAGATGATCCTTGGGAGCCCGGCGGTACATGTGATGACCGGCGGCCATGGGATAGTAGCCGACCCCGTGGGGCAGGCAGTCGCCACACAGCGGATGGTTCGATAGCGACATTATCAACGGATGCGGGATCACCACCCGGCGGCCGTCGATTGTCAGGGGCCAGTGCGATGTTTCAGCCAATGGGGTGACGTCGTCTTTCGTCTGATGGCGCAACATTGTCCATCTCCCGGCAATTTCCACCATCCTAGTGCCACTGCCAGCGTGATACCTATTAGCCATTGATCGTGCATAGCCGATCCGATCTTTCGTTAAAAAGCCTGAAAATCGAAGCCGATCGAGATAAACAAGAATTCGGCTAAAAAATGCAGTATTACAAGAAAAGAGGTGCGCCATGTTGCTCGCCAGTTTCCTCGGTCTTTTTCTAGGCCTGGCACTGTTGGTCGTGCTGACCATGCGCGGTGTCAATATCATCATTTCGGCGGTCTCCTGTGCCGTTATCGTCACGATCTGCAGCGGACTGCCTTTTTGGGAGACCATGCTCGGTAATTACATGGAAGGCTTTACCGGCTTCTTCATTTCCTGGTTTCCGCCCATTTTGCTGGGAGCGATCTTCGGCCAGCTCATGGACGACAGCGGCGCCGCCCGAACGATAGCGCGGAAATCCCGGGACTGGTTCGGCGAAAAGCGCGCGATCGCGGCCGTGGTGGGGGCTTCAGCGATCATGACCTACGGCGGGGTGAGCGTGTTCGTGGTGGGGTTCAGTGTCTACCCCATTGCCTATGAACTCTTCAAGAGTGCCAATCTGCCGCACCGGTTCATTCCTGGTGCCATGGTTTTCGGTTCCATTTCTTTCACCATGACATCACCCGGTTCCCCGGAAGTGCAGAATCTGATTCCCACCGAATACTTCAACACGACCGCCATGGCGGGTGGTTGGATCGGTCTGTTCTGTTCCGTGACAATCCTGCTGCTGGGTGCCTACTGCCTTAAACTGATGGTCGCCCGCGCCGTGAGATCTGGTGAGCATTTCGATCCTCCGCAGCCTGGCCAGCATCGTTGCGATTCGGAAAAGCACGACGCCATTCCTGCGCTGGCCGCGTTGGCTCCGTTGCTGGTACTGGTCGGGGGCTTCAACGGGCTGTCGTCGGGCATGGAGATGAGTGCCGTCGAGGCGCTGTTGACTTCCATGGCTGCCAGCCTTGCGCTGGGATTCTTGCTCTTCCACCGTCATCTGGCACAGCGCTCGAAGATACTCGGACTCGGCGCCGAGAATGCGCTGATGGCAACCACCAATACCTGCGCCGTGGTGGGGTTCGGCGCCGTCGCCTCCCACACCCTGGCATTTCAATCCATCGTCGGAACGCTCACGGATTTGCCGGGGATGGAGTACGCCGGACTGGCCATGGCCATTACCGTGATCGCCGGCGTCACGGGCTCCGCATCGGGCGGTCTCGGTATCGCCTTGCCGATTCTGGCTCCCGCCTATCAGGCAATGGGCCTGGATAACGGCGCCATGCATCGTATCGCCTCGCTGGCCTCCGGAGGACTGGATTCACTTCCTCACAATGGCTACGTGGTGACGACCATCCGTGCGGTTTGCAAGGAAACCCACCAGCGAGCCTATCCGACGATATTCGTTGTCAGCGTACTGGTACCGACCCTCGTGCTGGTCATGGCGGTCGTGCTCTACACGGTGGCCTGATTCCCCCGGAGAGGCTCGATCCGGCCACCGACCGTGGGTAACACATGAAGATCCAAGCCGTTCCAGCCAAGAATGCCAAAGGAGAGAATCATGACCCGACGCTTACCGCAATTGATCGCGGGTGAGTTCGCCCCCAGCGCTACCGAACAGTGGATCCCCGTGACCGATCCGGCTACCCAGGAGGTGTTGTGCGAAGCACCGGCGGCGACCGAGTCGGAGCTGGCCCGTGCCATCTCCTCCGCCCAGCTCGCCTTCGAGTCCTGGCGCGAGGTGCCGGTGAGCGAGCGGGCGCGGCTGATGATGCGCTATCAGGCGCTGTTGAAGGAGCGTCATGAAGAGATCGCCAAGGTGCTGGCGAGGGAGACCGGCAAGACTTTCGATGATGCCAAGGGCGATGTCTGGCGCGGTATCGAAGTGGTCGAGCAGGCGGCCAACGTACCCTCGCTGATGATGGGGGAGACCGCGGAAAACGTGGCCCGCAACATCGACACCCACTCGTGGATCCAGCCGATAGGGATATGCGCCGGGATCACCCCGTTCAACTTTCCGGCAATGATTCCGCTGTGGATGTTTCCGCTGGCCATCGCTTGTGGCAACACCTTCGTGCTCAAGCCCTCGGAGCAGGATCCGATGACGCCCAACCTGCTGGCGGAGCTGTTCCTCGAGGCCGGTGCCCCGCCGGATCTGCTGCAGGTGGTTCATGGTGGCAAGGCGCAGGTGGATGCGCTGCTGGTGAATCCCGATATTCGGGCGG
Source organism: Salinicola sp. (assembly GCA_002695065.1). Taxonomy (GTDB): domain Bacteria; phylum Pseudomonadota; class Gammaproteobacteria; order Pseudomonadales; family Halomonadaceae; genus Salinicola. The sequence goes on from NZNW01000038.1 coordinate 31,441, forward strand.
TCTCCTTCGTCGGCTCGGTGGCGGTGGGCCAGCACGTCTATCGCACCGCTACCGACCACCTCAAGCGCGCGCAGTGCTTCGCCGGGGCCAAGAACCACATGGTGGTTATGCCGGACGCCGATCCGCGCCAGGTGGTCAATGCGCTGGTGGGCTCCGCCTGCGGGGCCGCCGGCCAGCGCTGCATGGCGATCAGCGTGGCGGTGTTCGTCGGCAGCGCGCGCGACTGCATCGAGTCGCTCACCGCCGCCTTCGCCGAGCTGCGTCCCGGCGCCTGGGACGATCCCGAGGCCGCCTATGGCCCGCAGATCAGCCCTCAGGCCAAGGCGCGAATTCTCGACCTGATCGCCAAGGGCAAGGCGGAGGGCGCGACCTGCCGACTTGATGGCAGCGACTGCCAGGTCGAGGGGCTGCCCGACGGCAACTGGGTCGGGCCGACCCTGTTCACCGATGTGACGCCGGAAATGTCGATCTATCGTGAAGAGATTTTCGGGCCGGTGCTCTGCTGCGTCTGCGTCGATACCCTCGACGAAGCCATCGCGCTGGTCAACGCCAGCCCCTATGGCAACGGCACCTCGATCTTCACCGCCAGCGGGGCGGCGGCGCGGCGCTATCAACACCGGGTCGAGGTGGGGCAGGTCGGGATCAACGTGCCGATCCCGGTGCCGCTGCCGTTCTTCAGCTTCACCGGCTGGAAGGGCTCGTTCTACGGCGACCAGCACGCCTACGGCAAGCAGGCGGTGCGCTTCTACACCGAGACCAAGACC
>NZNW01000039.1 GCA_002695065.1 Salinicola sp.
GCCTGATTGCTTCGCGAGCGCCGCTGACGAAGCTCTCGTGATGGGCCAGACTGTCCCTTTCGATCGACGACGCTTGTGGAGGGAGTGATGAACGCATCCGTGCTGGTGACGGTGGAGGAGTTGCAGCGCAGTCTCGTCGGCGATCGCCCGCCGCTGGTGTTCGATTGTCGCGTGTTCCGGAATGAGGAGCAGGCCTCCTCCCGCCGCTATCTTCCCGAGAGCCTCTCTCTGGATCTCGAACGGGACCTTTCTGCGCCGCCGGGCGAGGGTGGCCGCCATCCACTGCCGTCACACGATGATTTCACCGCCACGCTCCAAGCCAAGGGTGTCACTCGCGAACGACCGATCGTGGTTTACGACGATAACGGGGGGCAGCTGGCGGCGGCGCGGGCCTGGTGGATGATTGCCCACTGGGCGGGCCATCCCGACGTTCGCGTTCTGGACGGGGGCATGACCGCATGGGCGCTGGCGGCAGGGGAGCTCGTGGAGATGACGGCCGAGCCTCGGGAACGGAGCCAGTGGCTTCCCGCGTTCGACGATGAAGCGCTGGTGTCGGCGAGCGCGCTTCTGGCGCGGGGCGGGCAACTGGTGGACGCCCGAGCCTTGCCCCGTTTTCGCGGTGTCGAAGAACCTCTCGATCCCGTCGCGGGTCATATCCCGGGGGCGAAATGTCGACCCTGTAGCGAGAATCTCGATGCGACCGGCCATTTCAAATCACCACGGCGGCTGGCGGAGGAGTTGCCTCGGGCCGACAGCGTGACGGTCTATTGCGGCTCCGGCGTGACTGCCTGCCACAACATCCTCGCCTATGCCGTTGCCCGCCTGCCATTGCCGCGACTCTACGCGGGCTCCTGGAGCGAGTGGATTCGCGACCCCGCCAGGCCGGTCGCGACCGGCGACTAGGCCCGCCTCCGCCCGGGCGCCGGGAGAGCGCTGCGGCCGTAAGCTCGAAGCGGGAACCAAAAACCGCCCCAGGCACTTGCTTGGGGCGGTCTGCTTTATGCTGCCTTCGAGCTTCGAGCTTCGAGCTTCGAGCTTCGAGCTTCGAGCTTCGAGCTTCGAGCTTCGAGCTTCGAGCTTCGGGTTTACATATTGGGGTAGTTGGGGCCGCCACCGCCTTCCGGTGCCACCCAGGTGATGTTCTGGGACGGATCCTTGATATCGCAGGTCTTGCAGTGGATGCAGTTCTGGAAATTGATCCGGAACTGCGGCTCACCCGCTTCCTCGACCACCTCGTAGACGCCAACCGGGCAGTAGCGCTGGGCTGGCTCGGCATATTCCGGCAGGTTCTTCTCGATCGGAATGTCGGGATCGGTCAGCTTCAGATGACAGGGCTGGTTCTCGTCGTGATTGGTATTCGACAGGAACACCGATGACGGCTTGTCGAACGACAGCTTGCCGTCGGGCTTGGGATAGTCGATCGGCGACGACTCCGGCGCGGTCTGCAGGCGATGGTCCGGGGTGGTGTCGTGCTGCGTCGGCAGCTTGCCGCCCAGCAGCTGATCGACGAAATTGAAAGCGCCGCCGCCCACGGTACCGAACCTGTGAATGGCCGGGCCAAAGCTGCGGCTGGCATCGAGCTCCCGCCACGCCCAGCTCGACTCCCAGGCCGAGGTGAACTCAGTGAGCTCCTTGCCGCCCTCGTCGCCGGCGGCGATGGCGGCGAAGACGGTCTCGGCCGCGATCAGCCCCGACTTCATCGCGGTATGAATACCCTTGATCTTGGCGAAGTTGAGCGTGCCGGCATCGCAGCCCAGCAGCAGGGCGCCGGGCATCGTCATCCTGGGCAGGCAGTTGGCGCCACCCTTGGTGATCGCGCGGGCGCCGTAGGCCACGCGCTTTCCGCCTTCCAGATGACGCTTCAGCAGTGGATGGTGCTTCATGCGCTGGAATTCGTCGAAGGGCGAGAGATAAGGATTGCGGTAGGCCAGGTCGACGATCAGTCCTACCATCACCTGCTGGTCATCACCGTGATAGAGAAACCAGCCGCCGTGGCTGTCGCCACCGAGCGGCCAGCCGGAGCCGTGCAGCACCAGGCCGGGCTCATGCTGCTCGGCGGGCACGTCCCACAGCTCCTTGAAGCCGATGGCGTAGTGCTGGGGGTCGCGGTTCGCATCGAGCTCGAAGCGCGCGATCAACTGCTTGCCGATATGGCCGCGGGCCCCTTCGCAGAACAGCGTGTACTTGGCGCGAAGTTCCATGCCGGGCATGTAATTGGCGGTTTCGCTGCCGTCGGCGGCAACTCCCATGTCGCCGGTGATGATGCCGCGTACGATGCCATCCTCGTCGACGATGGGCTCCTGCGCGGCGAAGCCGGGGAAGATCTCGACGCCCAGCCCCTCGGCCTGCTCGGCCAGCCAGCGACAGAGGTTGCCGGCACTGATGACGTAGTTTTGTGTGCCTTGGTTTCTTGTGGCATCGTTCTGCGTGGCCTGGCTGTCGCTGCCTTGGCCCGTGTTGTGCATCGATTTCGGCACCAGGGCGTTGGGCAGTTTCTGCGCCTTGTCGGCGTCTTTCAGCAGGTAGAGTTCATCGCGCAGCACGGGCGTGTTCAGCGGCGCGCCGCGCTCGGCCCAGTCGGGAAACAGCTCCGCCAGGGCTCGCGGTTCGAACACCGCGCCGGAGAGAATGTGCGCGCCGACCTCCGACCCCTTTTCGACCACGCAGACCGATAACTCCCGTCCGGCGTCGCTCGCTTGCTGCATCAGACGACACGCCGCCGACAGCCCGCTGGGGCCTGCACCGACGATCACTACGTCGAAATCCATGGATTCACGTTCCAAACCCGATCTCCTCGCTTGCTGGCAGGGCCTATGTCACGATGCCTGCCCGGTCCGTTCGTCGACGGCGATGGACCGTCGTTTGTTATAGCCTAACGTTAGCCAGATGATTGCCGTTATGCCAACCGGCGCTGGTCTTATGCGAAGGTGCTGCTTCGGCACGATGCCGTCGATGCGCTATTATCGCATTTTCGCCCATCGCTGTCCCCGTGATGCACCATCCTGGGGCGCGGTGGGTGTCGAGTTGACCCCGGCCGGCGTCGGCGTGATTCTGTCTCCGCCGACGTTTTTGTTACCGGGCATCGAGCCATGATCGGGGGCCGCAGAGGCGCCAATCGTCGATATCGGCCGATGCCTGCCGGGTCGGTCTGCCAACAGCCAGCGAGGACACCCATGAAAGTACTCGTCGCGGTCAAACGCGTCATCGACTACAACGTCAAGATCCGGGTCAAGCCGGACCACTCCGATGTCGACCTGACCAACGTCAAGATGGCCATGAACCCGTTCTGCGAGATCGCGGTGGAAGAGGCCGTTCGGCTCAAGGAGAAGGGGATTGCCACCGAAATCGTCGCCGTCACGGTCGGTCCCAAGGCCTCGCAGGAACAGCTGCGAACGGCATTGGCGCTGGGCGCGGATCGTGCCATCCACGTCGAGACCGACGAGCGCGTCGAGTCGCTGGCGGTCGCCAAGCTGCTCAAGGGCGTCGTCGACGAGGAGCAGCCCGACCTAGTGATCCTCGGCAAGCAGGCCATCGATACCGACAACAACCAGACCGGCCAGATGCTGGCGGCGCTGAGCGGCATGGGCCAGGGTACCTTCGCCTCCGAAGTGGCCTTCGGCGACGGTGTCGAGGAGGGCGAGATTCGCGTCACCCGCGAGATCGACGGCGGCCTGCAGACCGTCGCGCTCAAGCTGCCGGCCGTGGTCACCACCGACCTGCGCCTGAACGAGCCGCGCTACGCCAAGCTGCCGGACATCATGAAGGCCAAGAAGAAGCCGCTCGATACCAGGACGCCGGAGGCGCTCGGCGTGACCGTTGCCAGCGGATTGTCGCTGCTCAAGGTCGAGACGCCGGCCGAGCGCAAGGGCGGTATCAAGGTGGGCTCCGTGGATGAGCTGATCGACAAACTCAAGAACGAAGCCAAAGTGCTTTGAAAGGAGCGGATGGGATGAGCATTCTGGTTCTCGCCGAATACCATGACGGACAGCTCGCTGCCGGTACCGCCCACGTCGTAGGCGCAGCCCAGGCCATCGGCGGCGATATCGATATCCTGGTCGCGGGCGACAATGTCGCCGGCGTTGCCGAAGCGGCCGCCAGGCTCGACGGCGTCTCGCGCGTCCGCGTGGCCGACGCCCCGGTATACGCCCACCAACTGGCCGAGCCACTGGCGGATCTGCTGGCCCAGCTCGCCGACGACTACAGCCACGTGCTGGCCGCGGCCTCCACGGATGGCAAGAACGTGTTGCCACGCGTCGCCGCGCTCAAGGACGTCTCCCAGATCTCCGAGATTCTGAGCGTCGAGAGTGCCGATACCTTCAAGCGGCCGATCTATGCCGGCAACGCCATTGCCACGGTGCAATCCAGCGATCCGCTCAAGGTCATCACGGTGCGCACCACGGCGTTCGAGCCGGTGGCCGACGGCGGCGCCGCATCCGTCGAAGCCCTGGATATCGTGGCCTCCAGCACGCTGTCGCGTTTCATCGGCGAGGAGCTGGCCCAGAACGAACGTCCGGAGCTGGGGGGCGCGCGCGTCGTCATTTCCGGCGGTCGCGGGATGGGCAATGGCGACAACTTCAAGCTTCTCGACGGCATCGCCGACAAGCTGGGTGCGGCGATTGGTGCCTCCCGCGCCGCCGTCGACGCCGGCTTCGTGCCCAACGACATGCAGGTCGGACAGACCGGCAAGATCGTTGCCCCCGATCTCTATATCGCCGTGGGGATCAGCGGCGCGATCCAGCATCTGGCCGGGATGAAGGACTCCAAGGTGATCGTGGCGATCAACAAGGACGACGAGGCGCCGATCTTCCAGGTGGCGGACTATGGCCTGGTGGGCGACCTGTTCGAGATCCTGCCCGAGCTGGAGCAGAAGCTGTAGAAAATCGGGATTTTCCAGGTGGCACTCTCGAGGGTTCCCGTCCTGGCCGGTGACCTGTTCGAGATCCTGCCCGAGCTGGAACAGAAGCTGTAGAAAACCGGGATTTTCCAGGTGGCGCTCTCGCAGGTTTCCGGCCTGGTGGGCGACCTGTTCGAGCTGGAACAGAAGCTGTAGTCCCGTCGCCGTGGAACCGCGGTGGTGAAGAAGCCGATGCCCGATGGCATCGGCTTTTTCGTGTCCGGGGATCGGGCGCCGTGTTCAGGAAGCCTTGCCTCAGCGCCAGTGAAGGGCGTCGCTGAGAGGGTGGCGGCGTGCATGCGGATTGATAATTGTTCTTGTTTGTATTAGCGTGTCGCGTCGAATTCAACGTCGTCATCCCGCCGACCCGGCGGCGCTCTTCACCGCCTCGTCGTTAAGGCTCATCCGCAAGGAGATAGCGTGGTGCTTCATTTCCCGCGAAGAACGAGTGGGTATGTATCGGCCCTTTGCCTCGCAGCCATCGGCGTGAGCGCGCCCAGCACGATACTTGCCCAGGATTCGCTCAGTCAGGCCAGTATCCAGGCGCAGCAGACCCAGGCCGAGCTCCAGCAGCGCATCGACGCGGCCGATGACGCCACGCGCGAGGCGCTGGAGCGCTTGCGGCAGGCCGGCCAGCAGGCCGATCGGCTGGAGAGCTACAACGCCGAACTGGCGCCAATCGTCGACAACCAGGCCAAGCGGATCGCTTCTGAAAAGCAGGCGCTCACGCAGATTTCCGTGACCCGCGAGGCGCTGCCGGGAGAGATGCGCCAGATGGTCGAACAACTACGGGAGATGATCGAAGCGGATATGCCATTCCTGCGCGACGAGCGACTGGCGCGCGTCGACGATCTGGAGCAGATGCTTTCCCGCGATGACGCCTCCCAGGCCGACAAGCTGCAGCGTCTCTTTTCCGCCTGGCGCGCCGAGCTGGCCTATGGGCGCGAGATGGATCAATGGAGCGGGCCGCTCGAGGGCGCACAGTCCGATGCCGCCAGTCAGGGTAGCCAGATGGCGAGGGAAGTCGATTACTTGCGCGTCGGCCGCACCGGCTGGTACTACGTCACCCCGGACGATCGCGCCGGCGGTGTCTGGAGCGTCGCCGACGGCGAGTGGGAAGCGCTGAGCGGCGATCAGATCGGCGAGGTTCGCCGTGGTATTCGCATCGCTCAGGACCAGAGCGCGCCGGCCCTGTTGCATCTGCCGGCGTCGCTGGTGGTCGGCGCGGGGCGGTCAGCGACGGAGGGCCGGTCATGAGCCGTCATTCATGGTGGTTGGCGCTGCCCATCGCGGCGATCACGCTGTTGCCCGGCAGCGTCAGTGCGCAATCCAGCGCCACGCCAGGCGACGATGCGACGAGTGGCTCTGCGGCGTCGATGCAGCAGGTACTCGACAGGTTCCGTGCCGACAGCCAAGCCGCCGAGCAGCGTGACAACCAGCGGCTGGAAGCGCTGCTGGACGACCGTCAGGCGCTGCAACAGGCAGTGACCGATGCCGAGCAGCGGCTGCAGCAGGCGCAGGCCCGACGCGACGAGCTGGAAGCGCGCCGGTCCGACCAGCAGCAGCAGTTGGTCGATCTACACCAGCAGCGCACGCAGGAGGCCGGCGATATCGGCGATGTCTCCGGCATCGTCAAGCAACAGGCCAGCGAGCTTCGCGACGCCCTCGCCGAGAGCTGGCTGACCGTTGGCGGCGATGCGGCGTTGCCGCCGCGTCTCGACGATCATGGGCTCGTCGATCTGCAGACTTTCGAACGGGTACGCCAGGACCTGGCGGGGCTGATCGCGGAGAGCGGGCGCGGGGTGCGTTTCCAGGCACCTGTGGCGGGCCAGGATGGCGACGTGAGCCAGCGTGAAGTCGTGCGTCTGGGCGATACCGTCGCCTTCAGCGATGGCGATCTGCTGCAGCGCATGGGCGACGACGGGCGCCTCGCCGTATTCGCGGCGACGCCGGGCGACGCCCGGCAGGCGTTGCGGGCGTTCCAGCAGGGCGAGGGCAACCAGATCGTGATCGATCCCACCGACGGTGACGTGCTCGAGGCGCTATCTCAGCAGCCCACGCTGTGGCAGCGCTTCCAGCAGGGTGGCTACGTTGGCTACGTGATCGTGGCGCTGGGACTCGTCGGGCTGCTGGTGGCGCTGGTCCAGTACGCCTATCTGCTTCGGGTCAGCGCGAAAATGCGCCGCCAGATGCAGAGCCCGGAGACGCTGCATGACGACAACCCGTTGGGCCGGGTGCTGGGGCGCTTCGCCGCGTTGGGCCGCGATCACGCCCCGGAAGCGCTGGAAGCTCGTCTCGACGAGGCCATGCTGGCGGAGCAGCCACGCTTGGAGCGGGGGCAGCCGATCGTCAAGCTGATCGCGGCGGTGGCCCCGCTGCTGGGGCTGCTGGGCACGGTCACCGGCATGATCGTCACCTTCCAGTCGATCACCGTGTTCGGGACGGGCGATCCGCAACTGATGGCGGGCGGCATCAGCCAGGCGCTGGTGACGACCGTGCTGGGTCTGATCACCGCCGTGCCCCTGCTGTTCGTCAATACGGCGCTGAACAGCCGCAGCCGCCGCCTGATCGGCCTGCTGGAAGGCCGCGCCAGCGCCGTGCTCGCCGAGCATCTCGAAGCCGAAACCGCTGCCGTTGCCCACGCGGAGGAGCGCCGTCATGGTGCTCACGCTTGAGCCGATCCGCTGGCTGATCGGCGCTGGCGGTGAGGTGCTGGTGGTGATCATGCTGGTGGCGATGGCGCTGTTCGCGATGTCGCTGGAACGGCTGTTCTATTGGCGGTTCACCCACCGCCGTGCCCGGCGGGCGCTGATCGAAGCCTGGATTCGGCGTCGCGATCACTCGAGCTGGAGCGCGTTGACACTGCGCGAGGTGTGGACCCGCGAACTGATTGCCCGGCTGCGTCTACCGGTGCCGTGGCTCAAGCTGCTCATCGCGATCTGCCCTTTGCTCGGGTTGCTGGGGACGGTGACCGGGATGATTCAGGTATTCGACAGCCTGGCACTGACCGAGAGCAGTCAGGCGCGGGCGATGGCCGACGGCGTTGCCCAGGCCACGTTGCCGACGCTGTGCGGAATGGCGGTCGCCGTGGTCGGTCTGCTGTTCGTCACTCGTCTGGAACAGATCATTCGGCGCGAGGACCAGCGGCTGCACGACCGCATGGCCCGCGCCGTGGAGGACTCTCATGCGTAGGCGCCGCTTGCGGGAAGCGAATGACGATTCCACCGGCATCGATCTGACGCCGATGCTGGATGTCGTCTTCATCATGCTGATCTTCTTCATCGTCACCACCAGCTTCATCAAGGAGAGTGGGGTCGAGATTCAGCGGCCCGAGTCCAGCGAGGCGACGGCGCGCCAGGACACCCAGGTGCTGGTCGCGATCACCGGCGAAGGCGCGGTGTGGGTCGATGGCGAGGCCGTGGATGCCCATCGCGTCGGCGCGCGCGTGGCGCAGCTGGTCTCCGGTGATGGCAGCGTCGTGGTCCAGGCCGACAAGAACTCGACTACCGGCCTGTTGATCCAGGTGATGGATCGCATTCACCAGGCCGGGGTCGACAACGTTGCCGTGGCCGCCAATCGGGACGCCGGCTGATGCGCAGGTTGGCCGGGCTGGCAGGTGGCGCGCTGCTGGCGCTGCTGCTGTTCTATCTACTGGCGCTGCTGGTGGCGCCGCCGGCGCCGGATCGCACCCAGATCGTGACGCCCACGGCGATTTCGATGGTCGACGCGCCGCAGCAGGACCAGGCGCAGCCGACGCCGACATCCCCCTCGTTACCGCCGCCCAGCGCGCCACCGCCGCCGCCGGCGGCAGCGCCGCCACCGGCAGCGGAAGCGCCCAGCCCGGTGGAGATTCCAGAGCCGCAGACGCCGCCGATGCAGACGCCGGACGTCACGCTGGACGAGACGCTGCCCGAGCTGAGCGAAGCACGCCCCGAACCGGAGCCTCGCCCCGAGCCGGAGCCTGAGCCCCGGCCGACGCAGGAAACGGTTGCTGAAACCGCGCCGCAGCCGGAAGCCACGCCCGAGGCGACGGATGGGCCGCCGCAGCAACCGCCCCGAGGCACCCAGGCTTCGCCACGTGACGTCGGCCAGCTGCAGCCGACCAGTCGGGTCAATCCGACCTACCCGATGCGGGCGCGTCGTCGCGGCATGGAAGGCTATGTCGAGGTCAGCTTCATCATTCAACCGGATGGGCGTGTCGATACCGGCAGTCTGCGCGTGATCGATGCCGACCCGGCCAATGTCTTCGACCGAGCGGTGGAAGAGGCGGTATCGCAGTGGCGGTTCCCGCCGGCCGACGACGTACGGCGCGCCACCCAGCGTATCCAGTTCCAGTTGGAGGGCTGATGATGAGTTCGACGACGGTTCGCCCGCTGGGCAAGCGTTGCCTGGCGCTGTTGGCAGCGGGCCTGATCGGCTTCGGCGGCGTTCCGCTGGCGCAGGCGGAGGGGCCGGCGCTGCGTCCGGACATGATTCGAACGCTGCAGTCCATGCAATCTCGGCTCGAGGCCGGCGACGATGCTGCGGTGGCCTCGCGTGCGGCGGCATCCGCCTCGCGGCTCGAAGGCGGTAACGCCGCCGACCGCTGGGCGCGGGCGCTGTTCCTGCAATTGGCCGCCACGGCCAACGCCAATCGGAACGATGATGCCACGGCGGCGGACCAATTTGCCGAAGCGCGGCGGATCGACGGCGTCCCCGCCGCTCGCCGGCTCTCCTGGCTGCAGCAGGAAGCGCGTCTCCGGCTCCGCGCCGGCCAGACGCGGCAGGGCGCGGACCTGCTGACCGACTGGATCGAGCGCAGCGGCGGTGACGATGCCTCGCGCTGGCTGCTGGTCCAGGCGCGGGCGTCGCTCGATGACTGGAGCGCGGCCAGCCAGTCTCTCGATCGCCTGCGGGAATCCGGAACCGAAGGCTGGAGCTCGTCGCAGCGTCAGTTGGCGGGCACGGTCTATCAGCAGAGTGGGCGTTTCGACGACGCCCTGGCGCTACTGGGCGATGACCAGGATTCGCCGGACGTCTGGCGTCGCGCCGCGGGCCTGGCCCAGCAAGCCGGCGATAGCGGCCGGGCCGCGGCGATATGGGAGAGCGGCTGGCGGCGTGGCGTGCTGGTCTCGAGAGAGGATCTGCGGCAACTGGCCAAGCTGCATATCGCCGGCGGCACGCCGGCCCGTGCCGCCGAGCATCTGACGCAGTGGCTGGATGACGGCCGGCTGGAAGCCAACGCCGACAACCTGAAGCTCCTGGCGCAGGCCTGGACCGCGGCCCGTAACCACGACGAGGCCCTTTCGGCCTGGCGGGCGCTGGCGGAGCGGACCGGTCGCGGGCAGGATTGGCGACAGCTGGCGGAGATCGCCTACGGCTGGGGCGAATGGCAAGCCACGCTGGATGCGCTCTCCAGCCTGCGTCAGTCGGGCGGTGAGGTGTCGGGGCGGGACTGGCTGCTGCAGGGAATCGCGGCGGCCCAGCTCGATCGGCGTGACCAGGCCCGGGAAGCCTTTCGTCAGGCCAGGGCCGCCGGCGTCGAGCAGGCGCAGCAGTGGCTGGATTCCCTGGGCTGAACGACGGCGTCCCGGCGGCGACGCCCCGGGATCCGAGGCGCCGTCTCTGCTGCCGGCTCAATTCGGATCGACATCGACTCAGTCGAGGTCGAACTCGCTCCACACCGGGGCGTGATCGGAAGGCCTTTCCATGCCGCGCAGGTCGTAGTCGATCCCGGCTCGCCGAGTGGCGCTAGCCAACGGCTCGGTCACCAGGATGTAGTCGATCCGCAGGCCGCGCTTGGGCTCACGGTCGAAACCCTTGGAGCGGTAGTCGAACCAGCTGAAGAAATCGGTGCTGTCGGGATGGCAGCGCCGATAGCTGTCCTCCAGCCCCCAGGCCTTCAAGCGCGCGAGCCATTCGCGCTCTTCCGGCTGGAAACTGGTCTTGCCCTCGCGGAGCCAGCGCTTGCGGTTCTCTTCGCCGATGCCGATGTCGATGTCTGCCGGGGAGATATTGAAATCCCCCATGATCGCCACGCGCTCGTCGGGTCGATGGCGCTCTTCCAGCAGCGCGTTGAGGCCGGCGTAGAATGCCCGCTTGTTGGGATACTTGGTGGGATGGGCGATGTTCTCGCCCTGCGGAAAGTAGCCGTTCCACACCGTCATTGGCTGGCCGTCGCGCATGGCCAGCGTGACGCCGATCAGCCGGCGCTGCGCGTCCTCGCCGTCGTCCGGCAGCCCGTAGTGGACGGACTCCGGCGCGGACCTGGTCAGCATGGCGACCCCGTAGTGACCCTTCTGGCCGTGAAAATGGACGTGATAGCCCATGGCCTCCACGGCTTCCCTGGGAAACTCGCTGTCCTGAACCTTGGTCTCCTGCAGGCCGATGACATCCGGTGCGTGTGTCGCGATCAGCGCCTCGAGCTGGTGCAGCCGCGCACGGATGCCGTTGATGTTGAAAGAAACCAGGCGCATCAGTCGGAATCCTTGTCGTCGTTGGCGGGCTTGTGCAGGGGGAGCGGCGGGGCGCTCTGGCGTTGGCGCTTGCGCTCGGCCTGCAGCTTGCGCTGCTGGGTCTTCTTGTCGACGTAGCGACGCGACGGCGCGACTTCATCGGGATTGTCATGGCGCCAGCGGCGGTAATCCTTGCGCTTGCCGGTGCGGATCGTCACCTTGTCGGCCAGCGACCTGGTCTTTTTTCTGCGAGTCATGCGCGCGACCTATGCGTTTCGTGGCGGGTAATCGAGAGCGAAAGATTGGCGCGTAGTTTAACAGCCAGCGAAGCGCCTGCCATCGAATACCCGAACGGGACTCGCAAACCCGCAGCACCAGGCCGGTCCACTGGGCTCGACGACGTTGATCCACTGGGCTCGCGACGTTGATCCACTGGGCTCGCGACGTTGGCGGGCGAGGCTGGTACAATACCGTCGGCTCGCGCCGGGTGATCTCTGCGCGAGATCGTCACTCGTCGCGTCGAGGATCCGCCTTGAAGGCATGAATGCCCGTCGCGCCGATCACGGTGCTTCCGGCCCCCGGTATGGATAGCGCCAGCCTTCGCGAGTCAAACCGTCAATCGATTTCGGACATTCGTCATAACTATGAGTGAGTCTGACAACACCCAGGCCCCGGCACAGAATCGCAGACCCAAGCGGCGTCGGCGCAAGCCACGTAAATCGCAGTCGCGGAACACTTCGGGCTGGTCGCTGAAGCAGTTTCAGGTCGAGCCCGTTGCCGGACGCTGGCGATTCCACGATTTCGACCTGCCGAATCCGCTGATGCGCGCGATCCAGGCCGAAGGCTTCGAGTACTGCACCCCGATCCAGGCCGAGGCACTGATGCACACGCTGCTCGGTGGCGACGTCGTCGGCAAGGCGCAGACCGGCACCGGCAAGACCGCCGCATTCCTGATCTCGATGCTGGCCTACTTCCTGGAAGAGGAAGCGCCGGATGGCCAGAAGCCGGGGACGCCGCGCGCCCTGATCGTTGCGCCGACCCGCGAGCTGGCGCTGCAGATCGAGAAGGACGCCAAGGCGCTCTCCCGTTTCACGTCACTGCATGTGGCGAGCGTGGTCGGCGGCATGGACTACCAGAAGCAGCGCGACCAGCTGAGCAAGAACCTGGACATCCTGGTGGCCACCCCCGGGCGCCTGCTCGACTTCCAGCAGAAGCGGGACATCGACCTGTCCCAGGTCGAGGTTCTGGTCCTGGACGAGGCCGACCGCATGCTGTCGATGGGGTTCATTCCCGACGTCAAGCGCATCATCCGCTACACGCCCAAGCGCGAGGAGCGCCAGACCTTCCTGTTCTCGGCGACCTTCACGCCGGATATCCTCAGTCTCTCGGAGCAGTGGACGCAGAATCCCGCTCACGTCGAGATCGAGGTGACCCACGACAACGCCGCCAACATCGACCAGCGCGTCTATCTGGTCAGCGACAGCGAAAAGCGCAAGCTGCTGTTCAACCTGGTCAACCAGGAAGCGATGGAGCGGGTGATCGTGTTCGGCAACCGTCGCGATCTGGTGCGCGAGCTGGATCAGCTGCTGCGCGACCAGGGCATCAACGCCGCCATGCTCTCCGGCGACGTGCCCCAGAACCAGCGCATCAAGACGCTCGAGCGCTTTCGCGAGGGTGAAGTCACGGTACTGGTGGCCACCGATGTCGCCGGACGCGGGATTCACATCGAGGACGTCAGCCACGTGATCAACTTCACGCTGCCGGAAGATCCCGAGGATTACGTCCACCGTATCGGCCGGACCGGTCGCGCCGGCGCCAAGGGCGTGTCGATCAGCTTCGTCGGCGAGGAAGACGCCTTCTCGCTGCCCGAAATCGAGAACTACATCAACGGCAAGCTCCCCTGCGAGCATCCGCCCGAGTCCATGCTGTCGTGAGCCGTTGGCGCCGGTCGGCTGGCGCTGCGGTTCAAACGATGTCGTTGGACGACCTGATCGTCTCGTGGCAGTCGCCCGCCGCCGGTGGGCGATCTCATCTCCGATAGTCCGCCCGGAAAGCGCATGCTCGACGAATCCCTCAAGCAGGAAATCCAGGAGGCTTACCGGCGCGTGCTCGAAGGGCTGGAGCTCACGCCGCGCTATGGCCAGCGCCTGATGATCGCGGAGATCGCGCGCACGCTGGCGTCGATCGAGCGGGACGAGCAGGGGCGCCGGACCTCCAACGAACACGTCTGCGTGCTGGAAGCGGGTACCGGAACCGGCAAGACCCTCGCCTATCTGCTGGCGGCGCTGCCGGTGGCCAAGGCCCGCGGCAAGCGGCTGGTCATCGCCACTGCCACGGTGGCGCTGCAGGAGCAGGTGCTCAATCAGGACCTGCCGATGCTCAAGGCCCACAGCGGCCTCGACTTCGAGTACGCGCTGGCCAAGGGTCGCGGCCGCTACCTCTGCGTGGCCAAGCTGGATCAGGCGCTGGAAGGCGCCGAGCCCAACCCGACGCTGTCGCTGTTCGAGCAGACCATCGCCACCGATGCGGGCGGCGACTTTCCGCAGTTGATCCAGGAGATGGCCGATACCTACGCTTCCGGCAACTGGGAAGGGGATCGGGACAGCTGGCCGGTCGCCATCGACGACCGGGACTGGCGGCGGCTGACCGTGGACCACCGCCAGTGCACCAACCGCCGCTGCGGCCATTTCGGCGCCTGCGCCTATTTTCGTTCGCGCCGGCATCTCGAGCAGGCCGACATCATCGTCGCCAACCATGACCTGGTGCTGGCGGATCTGGCGCTGGGCGGGGGAATGGTGTTGCCGTCGCCCAAGGACTGCATCTATGTCTTCGATGAAGGGCACCATCTGCCGGACAAGGCGCTGGATCACTTCTATCACCGCTTCGGTATCAATAGCACCTTGCGCTGGCTGCGCACGCTGAAGAAGTCGCTGACCGAATTGAATACCGCGTTGGGCGCTCAGCCCACGCTGGCGCGACTGTTGGCGGCGTTCCCCGAGCGGATCGCGGCGCTGGAGCCTCGGCTGGGTGACGCTTATGCCATGGGGCACCAGATCGCCGGGCTGAGCGCGGGTGCCGGCGATGAAACCCAGCATTTTCGCTTTCCCAACGGTCGCGCGCCCGAACCACTGGTCGAGCTCGCCCAGCAACTGGTCATTCCGTTCGCCGAGCTGTCGCGGGATCTCGAGACCATGAGCGATATTCTGCGCGAAAGCCTGGACCCGGATAAATCGACCGGGCTGCCCAAGGAGCAGGCCGAACCCTGGCTGCCGCTGACGGCGCTGCTCCACGGTCGGGCGCTCGAGGCGCATGCGCTGTGGTCCGCCATGGCCAAGCCGGATCCGGCAGGGCAGGCCCCCCAGGCGCGCTGGCTGACGTTCCAGAGTTTCGGCGGGGAGCCGGAGCTGACCTTCTCGGCCAGCCCGGTATCGGCGGCGGAGACGTTGGCGCGCCATCTGTGGGGGAGCTGCTATGGGGCGGTGGTGACTTCCGCCACGCTGACGGCGCTCAACCGCTTCGAACGACTTCAGGAGCGGGCAGGGCTGGCCAACCGCTACCGCTACCAGCGCCTGCCGAGCCCGTTCGACTACTCCCGCGCCATTCTCAGCGTGCCGCGGGAGGCGGTCGAGCCGGGGGACGCCATGGCCCACGATCGCTCGATCGTCCAGTTCATCGAAGGCCTGGGTGACGATGAAGCGGTACTGGTGCTGTTCTCGTCACGCAAGCAGCTGCGCAGCGTGGCGGATGCGCTGGAGGAGCCGTGGGCCTCGCGGCTGCTCTCCCAGGACCGGCTGCCGAAAAGGGAGCTGCTGGAGCGTCATCGCCTCGCCGTCGACGCTGACAAGGGGAGCCTGATCTTCGGTCTGGCGAGCTTCGCCGAGGGAATCGACCTGCCGGGTCGTTACCTGACCCACGTGGTGATCACCCGGCTGCCATTCTCGGTGCCGGACGATCCGGTCGGCGCCACGCTGGCCGAATGGATCGAAAGCCAGGGTGGCAACCCGTTCATGCGGATTTCGGTGCCGGATGCGTCGATCAAGCTGGTACAGGCGTGCGGGCGGCTGATCCGCAAGGAGAACGACAGCGGCCGTATCTCGCTGCTGGACCGGCGCGTGCTGACACGTCGCTACGGCAAGGCGTTGCTGGATGCGCTGCCACCGTTTCGACGCCAGATCGACGGGGTGGAAGCGGGCGAGCCGGTCCGGAACTGATCGCTGAGCGAGGCCTCTGTCGTTGTTAATTCGCCGTTGTGAAAACGCCCGGTGCTGGTTCCAGCACCGGGCGTTTTCCCTTGTCGACCCTGGGAGTCGATCCGTTACCGATAACGGATCAGTCGTCGGCCTGCAGGCGGTCGCGCAGCGGCGCCTCGAGCTGCTCCGCCATCTGCGTCAGCGTGCGCTCGGTGGTCGGCCAGTCGATGCAGGCGTCGGTGATCGAAACGCCATACTGGAGCTGACTGCGATCCTCTGGCACCTTCTGGCTGCCCCAGCCGATGTTCGACTCGATCATCAGCCCGATGATCGAGCGGTTGCCGTCGAGAATCTGGTGGGTCACGTTCTCCATCACCAGCGGCTGCAGCGCCGGATCCTTGTTGGAGTTGGCGTGGGAGCAGTCGACCATCAGGTTGGCCTTCAGGCCCGCCTTGTGCAGTTCCTGCTCGGCGAGGGTGACGCTGACGCTGTCGTAGTTGGGCTTGCCGTTGCCGCCCCGCAGCACGACGTGGCCGTAGGCGTTGCCACGGGTGCGGATGACCGCGACCTGGCCGGCCTGGTCGATACCCAGGAAATTGTGCGGGCTGGCCACCGACTGAAGCGCGTTGACGGCAACGTCGAGGCTGCCGTCGGTGCCGTTCTTGAATCCGACGGGGCCGGAGAGGCCGGAGGCCATCTCGCGATGCGTCTGGGATTCGGTGGTGCGGGCGCCCACCGCGGACCAGCTGATGCAGTCCTGCAGATACTGCGGCGAGATGGGATCCAGCGCCTCGGTGGCCAGCGGCAGTCCGATCTCGGCCAAATCCACCAGCAGCCGGCGGGCGATATGCAGGCCTTCCTCGATCTCGAACGAGTCGTTGAGGTGAGGGTCGTTGATCAGGCCTTTCCAGCCCACCGTGGTACGGGGTTTCTCGAAATACACGCGCATCACGATGTAGAGGCTGTCGCTGACCGCATCGGCCAGCTTGCGTAGGCGCCTGGCGTAGTCGCGGGCCGCATCCGGGTCGTGGATCGAGCAGGGGCCGATGACGACGAGCAGGCGGGGGTCTTCGCGATCGAGAATCCGCTGGATGGTCTGGCGGCCTTCGATGACGGTGCGTTCGGCGGATTCCGAAAGTGGAATGTTCTGCTTCAACGCCTCCGGGGTGATCAGGAGATCCTGGGAAAGAACGTTGAGATTGTTGACCTGCTGTTCCGACATGCTGGGTCCCGTTGGCTCTGGTAGTGGCTGCGCGTGAAGCGCGTACTATGGAGGTTTCGGGGTACAAAAATCAACTTCGCGAGCCCGGCTGGCGCCGTCTCCCGGGAAGCGGTCGGAAAACTGGCGGCTTGATGGGAGAGGCCAAAACGGCAACACTGGGCCGGCTTCGCGTGCTAATCCTTCGTTTCTGTTATAAGTTGCACGCCTGTCACTGAATCGCGAGCCCCAAGGGCTCCAGGTTGGATCATGAGCGTATTGTCTCCCAGTCACCATAGTTGTCACCGCTGTTTTGCTCTGCCGCATCCTGCCCCCAGTCGTTCGGGGAGGCGTTGAATGGGTGTTCGAGAGACCGATCAACAACTCGTCGAGCGCGCGCAGAAGGGAGATACTCGGGCCTTCGATCTCCTGGTCAAAAAATACCAGCACAAGATTCTCGGGCTGATAAGCCGTTACGTTCAGGACCACTCCGAGGTGCAGGACGTAGCCCAGGAAGCGTTCATCAAGGCGTATCGCGCCTTGGGAAGCTTTCGTGCCGAGAGCGCCTTCTATACCTGGATGTATCGCATCGCCATCAACACGGCGAAGAACTACCTGGTCTCCCGGGGGCGACGGCCGCCCGGCAGCGATCTGGACATCAGCGACGCCGAGATCGTCGATCAGAGCGGGCGACTGTCGGATATCGAGTCACCGGAAGCTGCCATCGCCCGCGACCAGCTCGAGTCGGCCGTGTTCGCGGCGATCGAGCAGTTACCCGACGATCTGCGCACTGCGATCACCTTGCGTGAGTTCGACGGCCTCTCCTATGAAGATATCGCCACGATCATGGAGTGCCCGGTGGGTACGGTCCGTTCGCGGATCTTCCGGGCGCGCGAGGCCGTCGACAGGCATATCGAGCCATTGCTGGAACATGGCGCCCAGAATGCTGTCAATGGCTCCTGAGTCCCGCTGGCACCGCCGCCTGTATCGGTACGTTCGATCCGCGTCGGCGGTGGGGTCACGAAAGATGAATCGAAAATGAACTGTTACCGGTTTCCGTCGTCATAGTGGTGCAGGCGAGAGTCAAGGCGTCGTCGACTGGTGACACGACAGGCGATCAGGGCCGGTGAAGAGCAGGCTGGCGCGGTCTTGCGACTGCAATGATGCGCCTTCAGGTGTTCCCTGGGTGTCGCTGTCATTCAACACGTGGCAAGCCGCAAGGCGAGTGTGAGGGTGTGACTATGAAGCAGGTACACGAATCGTTTTCCGCATTGATGGACAACGAAGCCGATGAATTCGACCTGAGACGGGTACTCAAGCGATTGGATACCGCGTCGCAGGAATCCGACACCTGGCGTCGATACCATCTGGCGCGCAGCATGATGCGACGCGAGCGCGACGCGATCGTCGACATCGATATTTCCGGTGACGTGATGGCGGCGCTGGCGGACGAGCCGGTGCCGGTTCGGGAGCCTGCCGGCCAGCCTGGCAAACGCCACTCCTTCTCCATGATGGGTGGCGCCGCCGTCGCTGCCGCCGTGTCGTTGATGGTGATCACGGGGGTGCAGGTGTACAACGGTCGGTTCGGCGGTGACACCACCACGGCTTCCGATGTCGCGACGAGCAGCGGGAGTGCCGCTCAGGGTGGAGGCGTGCAGGCTTCGCTGGCCGTCGACGCCGGGTCCGGGGGCCAGAGCGGTGCGATGCAGGCTTCCATGCAGGCGCCGGTATCGAACGGATTGCCCTACTCGCTGGGTGGCAACGGCCTGGGCAGCGGGAACGGCCTGATGACCGTCGACGAGCAGGTCATGCGGCCGATGTTCCTGTCACCGAATGCCCGCCAGTCGCCCAACGTCGATCTCGAGCAGGCGCAGACGCTGCAATCCTACCTCGAACGCCACTCGGTCGGCGCCGCCTACAGCACGGGTGACAACTGGATGCCGCTACTCCGCACGCCAGGTTCACTGTCCGCGCAGGCGGAGGGTGCCGGAACTGGAGCCATGGACGCGCGTTGATGTTTCGGTGTTACCTCGGGGCTGTGGCTATCAGCCTGTTAGCGCTACCGGGCGCCGCGCTGGCGCAGTCCTCCGGCGGGGCCCGGGCGGCCACGGAGAGCTTCGACTGTCGCGAGCTGGCCAAGGCGGATGATGACGTCTCTCCCAGGGCGATGTTCCTGCGAAGCCTCTGGGCCAGCCACTGCTACAACTTCCAGGCCCGCGCCGTACGCATCAGCTACGATGGCGTCAGGACGCTGGCGCTGACCCATCGGGTGGAGAAAGGTGTCGAGACCGAAGTCGCCCGGTTTCTCGACGGCCCGCCCGTCGCGGTCAAGAAGCGGGGCAGCGTGAGCCAGGATTCCAGCCAGGCCGCGCTCGATTTCACCGCTGGGGTCGCACCGGGCGCCCTGACCGCTCAAATCGTGGAACATTACGAACTCCAGCCGATGGAGCTGGAGCGGGTCGCGGGGCGTTCGGCGTGGCGTCTCGATATCGAGCCACAGGACGGGCTCCGCTACGGTTATCGTCTGTGGCTGGACAGCGAGACATCGCTGCCGTTGAAGCGCGAGATGATCGGTGTCGATGGCCAGATTCTCGAAACCTTCCAGATAACCGATCTGCAGTCGCCTTCGCTGTATCCCGAAACGCTTCGCCTGGGTCCCGGTCATCCTCCCGCCGACTCGCCTTGGCAGGCTCGATGGTTGCCGGATGGCTTCACGCCACAGCCGATCCCCCCCGATAGTCCGAAACAGAGTGAACGCGCCGAGCACCGGATGTACAGCGACGGCTTGACCAGTATCAGTCTGTTCGTCGAACCCCTGGCGGGTGACCAGCACCCGCTGTTGGCCGGGATTCATCGTCTGGGTATCTCCCACGCCGCGGTTCGCCATGTGATTCACCAGGGCAGGCCGATGCAGATACTGGCGCTGGGCGAAGCCCCTGCGGAAGTGCTTGCACGTATCGCCTCGGGAGTGATCTGGGACGAGGGGAGTGGCGGCGTCGATCGGGCCGTCGGCGACGCGCAGGGAGAGCAGGAAGACGTTACCGCCGAGACCTCCACTCCCGGTTCCTGAGCGGTCGTCCGGCGCCACCAGTCTCCAGCCCCAGGCGCTTGTCGCCGCAAAGAAACTTTACATCCCGTTGAACTCTTGCCGTCTTTTCTTATCAATGAGAATGTCGCCGTGTCCTGCCTCCAGGTGCGGCGGGGTTCGATGCGCAAGGTTCTTTCGTGACGTTTACCCCTTGGGCATCGATCGGTTCAACGTGTGGCTCTCCAGAGTCTTTATCCAGTGTTTAGGAGTGTTTAATGGAACGCATGACAAGATGGTTCGCTCCGTGGCTGCTGATGGTCGTCACTCTGCTCGCTGTCCAGGCCGCTCAGGCGCGCGAGCTGCCGGATTTCACCGAATTGGTCAAGCAGGCTGCTCCCGGCGTGGTGAATATCTCCACGACCAGCAGTGTCAGCGCACCCGCCGGACCCTATGGCCAGCAGGATGTTCCCGAGATTTTCCGCCGCTTCTTCGGTGACCAGATGCCGCCGATGCCCGGGATGCCGCAGGGCGAGGAGGAGCGCAAGTCGCTGGGGTCGGGGTTCGTCATTCGCAAGGATGGCTACATTCTGACCAACGCCCACGTGGTCAAGGACGCCGACGAGATCATGGTTCGGCTCAATGACCGGCGCGAGCTACCCGCCAAGCTGGTGGGCTCGGATGCTCGAACCGACGTGGCGCTCTTGAAGGTCGATGCCAAGGACCTGCCCACGCTCAAGATCGGGAATTCGGATGATCTTCAAGCCGGCGAGTGGGTTGCCGCCATCGGTTCGCCATTCGGTTTCGATCATTCGGTCACGGCGGGTATCGTCAGCGCCATCAACAGGACGCTGCCGAGCGAGACCTACGTTCCGTTCATCCAGACCGACGTTGCCATCAACCCGGGTAATTCCGGCGGTCCGCTGTTCAATCTCGACGGCGAGGTCGTTGGCATCAATTCGCAGATCTATACCCGGAGCGGCGGTTTCATGGGGCTCTCCTTCGCGGTTCCGATCAGCGTCGCCATGAACGTCGCCGATCAGCTGCGCACCGAAGGTCATGTCAGCCGTGGCTGGCTGGGTGTGGTGATCCAGCCGGTCTCCAAGGATCTCGCCGAATCGTTCGGGCTCGACGGCACCAGCGGTGCGCTGGTCTCCGATGTCAGCGACGACAGCCCGGCCAAGAAAGCGGGGCTGGAGGCAGGCGACGTCATCCTCAGTGCCGAGGGTGCCGATATCGACGACTCCACGACGCTGCCCCGTCTGATCGGCCAGGTAGCCCCGGGCGACGAGGTGAAGCTCCAGGTCATGCGCAACGGCGACAAGCGTGAAGTCGACGTCACCGTGGGCGACTGGCCGGAAGAGATGGCTGCCGATGGGGCGCCGTCCTCCCGGTCTGCCGATGATCAGACCAAGCTGGGAATCGCGATCAGCGATCTCGGCGATCAGGAAAAGCAGCAGCTGGATATCGACCAGGGCGCGCTCGTTCGTCGTGTCGACCCGCGCGGTGCAGCGGCTGCAGCCGGGATCCAGCCGGGCGATGTCATCGTCGGCTTCGACCAGAAGCCGGTCGAGAGCGCCGATCAACTGATCGACGCGGTCAAGAAGGCTGACGACGATCGCGCCATCCCGGTACGTATCGTGCGCGACGGCAACTCGCTGTTCGTGGCGCTGCGGCTGAAGGCCAAGGGCTGACCGGCGCCGGTCGGCAGCCTACGGCTACCCGCCACACGGCCCCGCTTCGGCGGGGCCGTGTGCTTTGGGCTTGTTGCTGTCCTTGCCCCGGTCATGTCGGTACAATGCGCCACATTCGTCATCGACCGCACGCGGGAAGAGAACGGCACCCATCGGCGTTTTCTCGGCAACAGCGCCACCGTGTGGACTGCGCGCGTACAAATTACCGGTAAGGCTTAAATGGCAGACGCTGCAAGTAACGAGCAACTGAAGTTCATCCGCAACTTCTCGATCATCGCCCACATCGACCACGGCAAGTCCACTCTCGCCGACCGCATCATCCAGTTCTGCGGCGGGCTGACGGAGCGTGAGTTGAAGGAGCAGGTGCTCGACTCGATGGATCTCGAGCGCGAGCGCGGCATTACCATCAAGGCCCAGTCGGTCACGCTCGACTATCGGGCTCAGGACGGCAATACCTATCAGCTCAATTTCATCGACACGCCGGGCCACGTCGACTTCTCCTACGAAGTGTCGCGCTCGCTCTACGCCTGCGAGGGGGCGCTGTTGGTGGTCGATGCCGCCCAGGGGGTCGAGGCGCAGTCGGTTGCCAACTGCTACACCGCCATCGAGCAGAATCTCGAAGTGCTCCCGGTGCTCAACAAGATGGACCTGCCCCAGGCCGACCCGGACAAGGTCGCCCACGAGATCGAGGAGATCATCGGCCTCGAAGCGCAAGATGCCGTACGCGTCTCGGCCAAGAGCGGTCTCAACATCGACCTGCTGCTCGAGCGGCTGGTGCGGGACATCCCGCCGCCCAAGGGAGACCGCGAGGGTCATCTGCAGGCGCTGATCATCGATTCCTGGTTCGACAACTACCAGGGCGTCGTGTCGCTGGTGCGTCTGTTCGACGGCACGCTGAAGAAGGGCGACAAGATCCAGATGAAGTCGACCGGTCGCGACTGGGAGGTGACCGATATCGGCTACTTCACGCCCAAGCAGAACTCCACCGGTATCCTGAGAGCGGGAGAGGTGGGTTTCGTCATTGCCGGGATCAAGGACATCCAGGGTGCACCCGTCGGCGATACCATCACCCATACCAAGACCAAGGACGTGCCACGCCTGCCCGGTTTCCAGAAAGTGAAGCCGCAGGTCTACGCGGGCATGTTCCCGGTCAGCTCCGACGATTACGAGGATTTCCGTGACGCACTCGAGAAGCTGGCGCTCAACGACGCCTCGCTCGACTACGTGCCGGAGAATTCCGATGCGCTCGGGTTCGGCTTCCGCGTCGGCTTCCTGGGCACGCTGCACATGGAGATCGTCCAGGAGCGCCTGGAGCGCGAATACGACATCGATCTGCTGACCACGGCGCCCACGGTCAATTACGAGATCCTGATGGACAACGGCGAGTTGGTCACCATCTCCAACCCGTCGAAACTGCCCGACATGGCCAACGTGTCGGAGATGCGCGAGCCGATCGTGCGCGCCACCATCCTGGTGCCGCAGGAGTACGTGGGCAACGTCATCTCGGAGTGCGTCAACCGCCGTGGGGTCCAGCTCGACATGCAGGTGCTCGGCAGCCAGATGCAGCTCGTCTACGAACTGCCGATGGCCGAGGTCGTCATGGATTTCTTCGACCGGCTCAAGTCGATCTCCAAGGGCTACGCGTCCCTCGACTACAGCTTCGAGAGGTTCGACGCGGCCAAGCTGGTGCGCCTGGATATCCTCATCAATGGCGAGCGCGTCGACGCACTGGCGCTGATCATCCATCGCGACCATGCCCACTCCCGTGGCCGCATCCTGGTCGACAAGATGAAGGAGCTGATACCGCGCCAGATGTTCGACGTGGCGGTTCAGGCGACGATCGGTGGCCATGTCGTGGCCCGATCCACGGTCAAGGCGCTGCGCAAGAACGTGACGGCCAAATGCTATGGCGGTGACACCACGCGCAAGAAGAAACTGCTGGAGAAGCAGAAAGCCGGCAAGAAACGCATGAAGCAAGTGGGTCGCGTCGAAATACCCCAGGATGCGTTTCTCGCCGTTCTCAAAGTGAACGAGTAGGAAAACACTTCATGGATTTTTCGTTGTTACTGGTGTTGGCTGTCGCCATCACGGGGCTCGTCTGGCTGTTGGACAGCCTGTTTTGGCGTCGTCCCCGTCGCCAGCGTCAGCAGGCGGCCGCCGCAGCGCAGGGTAATGAAAAGTCGGTGGGCTACAAGGACCCCTGGCCGGTCGATTATGCCCGCTCCTTTTTCCCCGTGCTGCTGATCGTCCTGGTGCTGCGCAGTTTCGTCATCGAACCCTTCCAGATTCCCTCCGGTTCCATGCGCCCGACCCTGGAGATCGGCGATTTCATCCTGGTCAACAAGTTCAGCTACGGGCTTCGCCTGCCGGTCATCAACACCGAAATCGCCGATGTCGGAGAACCCCAGCGCGGTGACGTCATGGTTTTCCGGTTTCCCCAGGATCCTTCGGTCAACTTCATCAAGCGCGTCATCGGGCTGCCCGGCGATCGAATCCGCTACGAGAACAAGCAGCTCTACGTCAACGGCAAGCCGGTGCCCAAGTCGATGACCGACGCCGATCCCGCCGAGGCGCCCGGAGAGGAGTTGTTCGAAGAGCATCTCGGCGATGTCGACCATCGCATCTTCAACAATCCGCAGAGCCCGGGGCCGCAGATGCGGGAGGTCGTGGTGCCGGATCATGAATACTTCATGATGGGCGACAACCGTGACCACTCCAATGACAGCCGCTACTGGGGATTCGTGCCGGAGAAGAACATCGTCGGCAAGGCGTTCGCCGTGTGGATGCACTGGGATGGCGGATTGCCTAGCTTCAGTACGGTACGCCAGATAAACTGATTCTCATATAACCCGCCACCGACCCCGCGCCGGGCCTGTCAGGCCCGCTCCCGGATCGTTGGCCAGCAACAGGACTCGCATGGCGGGCGACGGGACTTCCCCGCGCCCGCTTTGCGTCGAATGCAACGACTCTTCGTTTCAAAGACAACGACTCAATGGGAATGACGTGAGTGATCCTCTGCAAGGCTTCAGCCGTCGTATCGGCCACGACTTCCGTGACCCGACGCTGCTGGAACTGGCGCTGACGCACCGGAGCGTGGGCGGCGCCAACAATGAGCGACTCGAGTTTCTGGGTGACTCGATCGTCAATTTCGTGATCGGCGAGGCGCTGTTCAAGCGATTTCCGGCCGCGCGGGAGGGGCAGCTGTCCCGTCTGCGTGCCGGATTGGTCAAGGGGCAGACCCTCGCCGTGGTGGCACGTGAGTTCGAGCTGGGAGAGTGCCTGCGGCTGGGCTCGGGCGAGATGAAGAGCGGCGGCCATCGTCGCGACTCCATCCTCGCCGACGCGCTGGAAGGGGTGATCGGTGCGATCTATCTCGACGCCGGCATGGACGTGGCGCGCAGCCGAGTGCTGGCCTGGTTCGGGACACGGCTGGAGGCGATCGATCTGCACAACACGCAGAAAGATCCCAAGACGCGACTGCAGGAGTTCCTGCAGTCCCGCCAGCAGGCGCTGCCGCGATACGAGGTGATCTCGGTGGAGGGCGAAGCTCACGCCCAGACCTTCAGCGTCGAGTGCCACGTCTCCATGCTGGACGAGTCGCCGACGCTGGGCGAAGGCTCCAGCCGGCGGATCGCCGAACAGCAAGCCGCCGAGCTTGCGTTGTCCAAACTCGAACCATCAAAGGGCAAGCGCCAATGACACAGAGCTGTGGTTTCGTCGCTATCGTCGGGCGTCCCAACGTGGGTAAATCGACGCTGATGAACCGCATCCTGGGGCAGAAGATCTCCATCACCTCCCGGCGTCCGCAAACCACGCGCCATCAGGTCATGGGCATCAAGACGATCGATGAAGCGCAGTTCATCTACGTCGATACTCCGGGTATTCACCTGCAGACCCGCGATCGCAACAAGGCGATCAACCGCTTCATGAATCAGGCGGCCACCCAGGCGCTGCGCGACGTCGATTGTGTGGTGTTCCTGGTCGACCGCACGCGCTGGACGGACGAGGACCAGGTCGTTCTCGACAAGCTCACCCACGTGCAGGCGCCGGTGATCCTGGCGGTCAACAAGGTCGATTGGCTGGAGGACAAGACGACGTTGCTGCCGTGGCTGGAATCGCTCTCCGCCAGGCGCGAGTTCGCCGCCATTCTGCCGATCTCGGCCAAACACGGTACCAACGTGCCGGAGCTCGAGGGCGAGGTCGCCAAGCGGTTGCCGGAAGGCGTGCACTATTTCCCGGACGACCAGATCACCGACAAGAGCCAGCGTTTTCTGGCCGCCGAGCTGGTGCGCGAGAAGGTCATGCGCCAGTTGGGTGATGAGTTGCCCTACCAGATGACCGTCGAGATCGAGGAGTTCCGCGACGAGGGCAAGGTCATCCACATCAGCGCGTTGATGCTGGTCGAGCGCCAGGGCCAGAAGAAGATTCTGATCGGCGACAAGGGGGAGCGGATCAAGAAGATCGGCATCGAGGCGCGCCAGGAGATGGAGCGCGCTTTCGACAGCAAGGTCATGCTCAACCTGTGGGTCAAGGTCAAGCGGGGTTGGTCGGACGATGACCGGGCGCTCAAGAGCCTTGGCTACAATCTCGATTGACGAGCATCTCGATTGACGATCCGATCTTCCGATCGACGAACTGATTCGAGCAGGGAACTGCGTGCTCCTCTCAAGAGGCATTGGCCATGACGCCCCAGCCGGCTTATCTGCTGCACAAGCGGCCCTATCGGGAGACCAGCGCCCTGGTGGACGTCATCACGCTGGAGCACGGCCATATCCGCGCCGTCGCCCAGGGCGTTCAGCGGGCGGGGAGCAAGTCCCGCGCCAAGCTGCAACCTTTTGCGCCACTGCATCTGACCTGGATCGGCGACGGCGATCTCAAACGCCTGCGGATGATGGAAACCACCCAGAGCGCCGTGTTGCTGGCCGGTGAAGGCTTGCTTTGTGGACTCTACGCCAATGAGCTGCTGACGCGAGCGCTGCCGGTCGGGCTGCCGACGGGCGATCTCTTCGCCATCTACGCCTGGACGATCGAGCGACTGACCCGGCCGGCCGAACGTGCCACCAGCCTCAGGCGCCTTGAGATCACCCTGCTGGAGGCACTGGATGCCGAGCCGATCTTTCTCGAGACGGACGACAGCCCGCTCGACCCCTCCACCCGTTACACCTACGTTGTCGAGAGCCGCCGCTTCATGCCCGTCGGTGCGCAGCACCCCGGTTGGGATGGCCGCAGCCTCAAGCTGCTGGCGCGCGGCGACTGGGACGCGTCCGGGCTTGCTGGCCTGAGCAAGGCATTGACCCGAGCGGCGCTGGCGCCGCTGATTGGCAACCAGCCGCTACGCTCCCGGGAACTGATGCAACGGCTCAGCCAGCGCCGCCGTCAGGGGCGTGCCTGATTCTCGCTATCGCCGGGCCGGGGAGCTCGTCCCTCGACCCAGGTCCTCTTGTCTTTCACCGCTCCAAGGAGCCCGAGTTCATGATCGCTACTCGTATTCAGTTGGGTGTCAACATCGACCATGTCGCGACGCTACGCCAGGCCCGCGGTACCCGCTATCCCGACCCGGTCCAGGCCGCGCTGCTGGCCGAGGAAGCCGGTGCCGATGGCATCACCTTGCATCTGCGCGAGGACAGACGGCATATCCAGGAGCGGGACGTCGAACTGATCGCGGCCGTGCTCAATACGCGCATGAACCTGGAGATGGCGGTGACCGAGGAGATGATCGCCCTCGCTGAGCGGCTGAAGCCGGCGGATGTCTGCCTGGTGCCGGAAAAGCGGGAAGAGTTGACGACCGAGGGCGGGCTGGACGTGATGGCCGGCCGTGATGCGGTCGCAGGCGCCTGCGAGCGACTCGGGGCGGCGGGTTGCCAGGTATCGCTGTTCATCGATCCCGAGCCTGCGCAGATTCAGGCGGCGTTCGAGGCGGGCGCGCCGGTGATCGAATTGCACACCGGCGCGTACGCGGAGGCGACGGGCGCTTCACGGCGGCTCGAGTACGAGCGATTGGCGGCGGCGGCGGAGTTCGCGAGCGAACTGGGTCTGGTGGTGAATGCCGGGCATGGACTTCACTACCACAACGTCGAGGCGATCGCGGCGATCCCCGGCGTTCACGAGCTCAATATCGGCCATGCGATCATCGCCCGCGCGCTGTTCGTCGGGCTCAAGGAAGCCGTGGGGGAAATGAAGCGGCTGATGGTCGCGGGCCAGGAGTCCGGGCTGATCGCCCAGATCGAATCCTTTGACCACGACCACGACCACGACCACGACCACGACCACGACCACGGGTAGACCTGTCAGTGGATGTCGGTGATCGCCTGGTCGTCGGCCCAGAGGATCAGGCGATCGCAGGCGGCTATCAGCTCACGAAACGCCTCGTCGCATTCGTCGATGTCGGCGTGGCGACAGCGTCGCTCCAGTTCCTCGCACGCCGCCGCGAGTTGCGGTACGCCGCAGTAGCGACAGCCGCCCCCGAGCTGATGCACTCTCTCTCGAAGCAGGGCGACATCACGCTGTTGCCATGCCGCATTCAGTTCCCGGCGGTGTCTCGGCAGCTCCGCGATCAGCAATGTCATCATCTCCGTGACGAGCGCTTCGCGACCGCCGCTGCGTTCCCGGGCCTGGGCCTTGTCGACGACCGGCAGGTCGCCGGCATGGGACAGCGGGTTCGGGGCGGGTAAACCGGCTTCTTCCACCGCGCTCTCCCGGTCGGCCATCGCCGTTTCCGGCTGCCGGTCAGCGGTCGGCGATTCGGCGATGGGCAGGTATTTCGCCAGCAGTTCCCTGAGCAGGCGCTCGTCCAACGGCTTGGCCAGTACTTCGTTGGCCTCGCTGCCCGCCACCCCGGTGTCATGGTTGTCCGGCCCCGCCGTCATGGCAATGACGGGCTTGTGCGCCCAATCCGCGCCCAGTCGTCGCAGCCGACTCGTCGTCTCGAAGCCGCTGGCGTCCGGCAGATGCAGATCCATCAGCACCAGATCGACCGGTGTTTCCGAAGCGATGGCGATGGCCTCTGCCGCGGTGCCGGCCACCAGGGCCTTGGCGCCAATGATGGGCAGGACCGCGTCAAGGTAGTGCTGAGAGACCTCGTCGTCGTCGACGACCAGCACTCGGGGGCGGCGAGGCAGTGTTCGCTGACGACATTCCGCAAGCATCTTGGCCAGGGTACGGCCCTGCATATAGCGGGACATCGGCTGCCTCAGCACGACGCTGCCCTGAGGAAGGCGCCAGGCCAGCGCCCGCGTCGGTGCCACGTTGGCGACCACCAGGCAGGGCTGGGAAATGGCGTCGAATCGGCGCTGCCAGAGGTCGTGGGTGTCGGGGGAGAGCGCTTCGTCGTCGATGCCGATGATGAGGAGCTGACTCGTGTCATCCGCCGACGTCAGC
This sequence comes from Salinicola sp., assembly GCA_002695065.1. GTDB lineage: Bacteria > Pseudomonadota > Gammaproteobacteria > Pseudomonadales > Halomonadaceae > Salinicola. The sequence goes on from NZNW01000039.1 coordinate 28,813, forward strand.
GAATCCGCCGTGGCCATGGTACTCGGCAGCGCGTGCCAGCGCTTGAGGGCGTAATCCAGCAGGTGGGCGAGACGGGTGTGGGGCTGCCATACGCCGATCCTGGCCCCCCCGAGATCGAACTCCGCCGGACGAACGTAGGGTTCGCAGGCCTCGAACCCGAGGCGGGAAACGATCGTCTGACTCCCGGCCCGGCGCTCGCCCAGCGCGAGAGAGCCGTCCATCTCCGCCGCCAGACGATGGCAGATGGCGATACCGACGCCGTCCTCGGCGTTGACGGAGCGAGTCGCACCTTGGTCGATCAGTCGGCGCAGCCGTTCACGGTGGGCGGGGGTGGCGTTGCCTCCGTCGCTTACGCTCAGTCGGAGCCGGACGGCGCTGCCTTCCCGGCTCTCCAGCACGATGCGCGTGACGACGTCGCCTTCACCGCCGTACTTGATGGCATTGTTGACCAGGTTGGTCAGCAACTGGCGCACGGCGACGTCGGCGCCGATGAGGCGGGGCGGGACATCGTCGTAGACGATCGCCAGCAGGGTAATTCGCTTGGACTGTGCCAGCGGGGTCTGGAGGCAGAGGACTTCCCACAGCACCTCGGCGATATCGAACACGTTGTTCGTCCGACAGCGACGGGAGTCCCCCAGCACATGGTCGACGGTATCCAGGAGGCCATTGGACGCCAGGTGAATGTGACGCAGCCACTCGCGCTGCTGGGCATCGAGGGGCGTGTTCTCCAGCAGGCGACAAAAACCGAGCAGGCCGGAGAGTGGCGCGCGCAGCTCATGACTCATGTAGGTCAGGTCGCTGTCCGGACCGGCCTCGGAGAGGTTGACGGAGTGGCCGGCGGGAGCCGCCTGCCCCGGCAGGCTGTCGGGCTTTCTCCTGGCGCGCCGTGAGTGTCGCCAGGCGAGAGTTGCGGGAATCAGCAGCAGCAGCGACAGCAGTGGCATCAGGGCGGGGAGGGCGCTTTGCGAATAGGTGCTGGCTCTCGAGGGGTCGAGGGTCAGGTCCAGCCAGTAACGACGGGGCGACTGCTGTGCCAGGAAGTCGCCCAGTGGCTGCACCCAGCGCTGCGAGCCGCCCTGGTCCCAGGTTGCCAAGGTCGCCGGGAGCGTCGTAAGTGGCGGGGGCGGCGCGGACCCGGTGAAGTCCCGTGTGGCGCCGCTGTCGTCTCGCAGGGTGGCGTTGATGATCGCCGGATCGTCGGTCAGGCGCACCAGCAGCCGATGGACTCGTGCCATGTCTTCATCCTGCGCCGCTTCGGCCAATGAAGGCGTGAAGACGCGATTGATACTTTTCAGCCGCCGGAAGAGCATCTCGTCGCTGGCTCGATGCCAGTCCCACGCATGCCACCCGGTGATCCCGAGTAGTAGCGCCGACAACAGCAGCGATAGAATGATCAGCCAGCGTGAAGCCATGAGTTACCCGAGCCTTTTGCGTTCCCAATCGATTCTATCGGCGAATACGGTTAAAACCGTAGTGTCTGCCGTAACCTCAGTCGACCCTGGTGTAAAAAATCTCTTCGGCATCGTGTCACAGCATCACCAGCGTAGCGAAGGCCGGATCGGTTGGCCGAGCGCTGTCATGTCCCCCGCTGGCTTCGATATACTGTAGTGACTCTCTATCATCGGTTTTCGGCTGATCTTCTCGAGACAGCAGGGACCGAAAACGCTCAGGCTCTGGCTCTAGGACACTCACTATGGCATTCCCCACGCTTGCGCAGACCGTCGGCAACACGCCGCTGGTCAGACTCGCTCGCATTTCCGCCGGGCGCGACAACACGATTCTGGCCAAGCTGGAAGGCAACAATCCCGCGGGGTCGGTCAAGGATCGTCCGGCGCTGTCCATGCTTCGCGAGGCGGAGGCCCGCGGCGACATCTCTCCCGGCGACACGCTGATCGAGGCGACCTCCGGCAATACCGGCATCGCCCTGGCCATGGCGGCGGCGGTGATGGGTTACCGGATGGTCCTGATCATGCCCGACAACGCCTCGAGCGAGCGCAAGCAGGCCATGGCGGCGTACGGTGCCAGGCTGATCGGCGTCAGCAAGGAGGCGGGCATGGAGGGCGCCCGGGACCTGGCAGACGAGATGATCGCCCGGGGAGAAGGCAAGCCGCTCAACCAGTTCGCCAACCCCGACAATCCTCTGGCGCACTACCGCACCACCGGTCCTGAATTGTGGGAGCAGACCGCCGGCCGCATCACGCACTTCGTCAGTGCCATGGGCACCACCGGCACCATCATGGGCACCTCGCGTTATCTGAAGGAGCGCAATCCCTCGATCCAGATCGTCGGCCTGCAGCCGGCCGATGGTGCCAGCATCGCCGGCATTCGACGCTGGCCGGAAGCCTACCTCCCCGACATCTTCGAACCGCAGCGGGTCGACAGCGTACTCGATATCGGCCAGCAGGAGGCCGAGCAACACATGCGCCGGCTGGCGCGGGAAGAGGGCATTCTGGCTGGTGTCTCCTCCGGCGGCGCGCTGGCGGGTGCATTGCGGGTCGCCGAGCAGGTCGACAATGCCGTCATCGTGTTCATCGTCTGCGATCGCGGCGACCGCTATCTCTCCACCGGCCTCTACGCGCCGGAATCCTGACCATGGCGATGCTGGGGAAAAAGCGGACGCCGGCCGTGCGCCGGGAACGCCAGGTATCGCGACCCGCCACCGCGGCGTCCGCGGACGCGGGCACGCTGACGGTCGAGCGGCTGGCCCATGACGGGCGCGGCGTCGCGCGCGACGGTGAAGGCAAGACGGTATTCGTCGACGCCGCACTGCCGGGAGAGCGCGTCGAGGTGGCGATACACCGCCAGCGCAAGCGCTACGACGAAGCGCATGTCCGCGAGCGACTCAGCGATGCCGCGAGCCGGGTGGAACCGCCCTGCGTGTACGCCACTCGTTGTGGAGGATGCGACCTGCAGCATCTGAGTGTTGCGGGGCAGCGCGAGCACAAGCGACAGGTGCTGGTCGACCTGCTCGGGCGCCAGGGTATCGATGCCCCGGAGGACGTGGCGATATTGGCGGGTGACGATGCCGGTTACCGGCGCCGGGCCAGGCTCGGCGTCAAATGCGATGCCCAGGGCCGAGTCCATCTCGGCTTTCGTGCACGGGGCAGCGAGCAGTTGGTCGATATCGACAGCTGTCACGTGCTTGCGCCCTCGCTGGCGGCCCTGTTGCCGCGACTGCGGGCCCAGCTCGAGTCGCTCGAGGCGCCGCGCCACGTCGGTCATCTCGAGCTGCTGCTGACCGATGGCGATGTCGTCACCGTGGTGGTCCGACAGCTGCGCCAGGTGCCGGAAGACGAGCAGCGCTGGCGCGCGTTCGCGGCGCGTGAGGCCCTGGCCTGTGCGCTGCGACGCGGGCGGGAGACGGCCGAGCTGGTCTGGTTGAGCGATCAGCCGCGACTGGTCACCACCGTGTCCGGCCGTCGGCGGCCGGTGTCGCTGGCGCTGGCGCCGGGGGACTTCCTGCAGGTCAACGCCCCGGTCAACCAACGCCTGATCGATACCCTTCGGGACTGGCTCGCGCCGGGGCGCGACGACTCCCTGCTCGACCTGTTCGCCGGCATCGGCAATTTCTCGCTGGCCCTGGCCGAAGACGCTGCCAGGATCACCGCTGTCGAAGGTAGCAATGCGATGGTCGAGCGCCTGCGGGACAATGCCAGGCGGAACGGTCTCGACGTCGATGCGCTGCAGGCCGACCTCAGCGACCCCGGCAGCGCGGTCGACGCCTTGATCGCCGAGCACGACACGGTGCTGCTCGATCCGCCACGGGAGGGCGCCAGCGCGATCTGCCGCCGACTGGCAGACAGCGGCGTGGCGCGGGTGGCATACGTCTCCTGCGATCCGGCGTCGCTGGCCCGGGACGCGGCCCACTTGCTGGCTGGCGGTTTCGTGCTGTCCCGCCTGGCGATGGCCGACATGTTTCCCCACACGGCACATCTGGAATCACTCGCGTTGTTCGAACGGCCAGCCCGTTCCAGCCGGTCAAGGCGTCGGAACGAAGGCCACGGGACCCCAGCTTCGGGAGGCAGGCACTAGCATGGTGAAGGTGCGAGAAAGCGAGCCGCTGGTCGATGACGGCAGCGTCGATCTGGATCTGTGGGTGACGCGGCTGCAGCAGGAGGTCGAACTGCGCGCCCCCGAGCGCATCCTTCAGGCCTGCCAGCTGGCCCTGCGGGCAAGCGAGCGGGACACTCAAGCTGGCGACGCCCTCGCCGACCAGACGCTGCTGACCGGCCTGGAGATGGCCGATATCCTCAGTCAGCTCAAGCTGGACCAGCAGACGCTGGAGGCCGCGATCCTCTATCGCAGCGTCCGTCGCGGCCTGCTGAGCCTGGAGAGCGTCGCCAAGCAGATCGGGGAAGAGGTCGCCAAGCTGATCGAGGGGGTGCTCAGCATGGCCGCGATCAGCCAGCTGCAGGCACCCAAGCAGGGGCTGTCCCAGCACAACCAGCAGGACAACCTGCGCAAGATGCTGGTGACCATGGTCGACGACGTCCGCGTCGCGCTGATCAAGATCGCCGAGCGCACCTGCATGTTGCGTCAGGTCAAGGATGCCTCGCGGGAGAAGCGCCTGCGCGTCGCGCGCGAGGTCTTCGACATCTACGCGCCGCTGGCGCATCGCCTCGGCATCGGCCAGGTCAAGTGGGAGCTGGAGGACCTGGCCTTTCGCTACCTGCACGAGACCGAATACAAGTCGATCGCCAAGCAGCTGGCGGAGAAGCGCCTGGATCGCGACCGCTACATCCACGAGGTCGTGGAGACCCTGGAGACGCTGCTCGAGCGCCAGGGGATCCTGCGCTACCAGGTCGATGGCCGGGCAAAGCACATCTATTCGATCTGGCGCAAGATGCAGCGCAAGCGCATCGACTTTTCCCAGGTCTACGACGTCCGGGCGGTGCGTATCCTGGTACCCGAGATCGCCGACTGCTACACCACGCTTGGGGTGGTGCATTCACGCTGGCACCACGTCCCCAACGAATTCGACGACTACATCGCCAACCCCAAGAAGAACGGCTACCAGTCGCTGCACACCGCCGTCATCGGGCCCGAGAACAAGGTGCTGGAGATCCAGGTGCGGACTTTCGGCATGCACGAGGAGGCGGAACTCGGCGTTTGCGCCCACTGGCGCTACAAGGGGATGGATACCGACGCCAAGAGCCGGGGCTACGAGGAGAAGATCGCCTGGCTCCGCCAGGTGCTCGAGTGGCAGGAGGAAGTGGGCGATGTCGGCGATTTCCGGGAGGGGCTGGCCAGCGACGTGGCGCCGGACCGGATCTACGTGTTCACCCCGGATGGCCACGTCATCGACATGCCGCAGATCGCGACGCCCATCGACTTCGCCTACCGCGTGCATACCGAGATCGGCCACCGTTGCCGCGGTGCCAAGGTCGACGGCCGCATCGTGCCGTTAACCTACCTGCTCAAGACCGGCCAGCAGGTCGAGATCCTGACCGCGACGAAGAGCGCGCCGAGCCGGGACTGGATCAATCCCAATCTCGGCTATGTGCGCACCACGCGTGCCCGGTCCAAGATCCAGGCCTGGTTCAAGCTGCAGGCGCGGGAGCAGAATCTCGACGAGGGCAAGGCGATCTTCGATCGCGAGTTTCGTCGCCTCGATATCGACGGGGTCGATCTCGAGCGACTGGCAGGCGCGGTCAACTACACCTCCGTGGAGGACATGTATGCCGCCATCGGCGCCGGCGATCTGCGTATCGGCCAGGTGCTGCATCAGGCCCAGCAGCTGTTCGGCGAGAGCGACGACCAGGAGCAGCTCGACCGCCTGCTGACCAAGCCTCGTCGGCATCAGGGCAAGGAGCCTAGCGACGGTATCACCGTGCTGGGCGTCGGCAATCTCAAGACCGCAATGGCCAATTGCTGCCATCCGGTACCCGGCGACCAGATCATCGGCTACATCACCCAGGGCCGGGGGGTCACCGTCCATCGCCAGGACTGCCCCAACGTACTCCAGCTTCGCAGCGAGGAGCCCAGGCGCATCGTCGACGTCGAGTGGGGCCAGAAAGAGCGCGCCCAGTATCCGGTGGACATCGAAATCGAAGCGTGGGACCGCTCCGGACTGCTGCGCGACGTCACTCACGTGCTCTCCAGCGATCGTGTCAACGTGACCTCGGTCAACACCGTGACCGACAAGCTCGACAACATCGCGCGGATGCGAATCACCCTGGAGATCGAGGGGCTGGAAGCGCTCGAGCGCATCTTCTCGCGTATCCAGCAGCTCCCCAACGTGATCGACGTGAAACGGCTGCGGCAAGGCCATGGACAGGGATAGGAATCCATATGCAGGACAGCAACGCCCCGACAGCGCCGAACGATGGCCGCCATTCGCTGGATGACCTGCTGACGTTGATGGCGGTGTTGAGGGACCCGCGTCACGGCTGCCCGTGGGATATCAAGCAGGATTGGGACACCATCGTCCCCCATACGCTGGAGGAGGCCTATGAAGTGGCCGATGCCATCGAGCGCCGCGGCTTCGACGAACTGCCCGGCGAACTGGGCGATCTGCTGTTTCAGGTGGTCTATTACAGCCAGTTCGCGAGAGAAGAAGGGCGGTTCGATTTCGACGACATCGTGCACACCCTGACGGCGAAGATGCTGCGGCGACATCCGCATGTGTTCCCCGACGGCACCCTGGACTCCCGGCGCGACGAGGGCGATGGCACCACCCAGCCGGTAGCCGAGAGCCGGGTCAAGGCGCGCTGGGAAGCGTTGAAGGCGGAGGAGCGCGAGGCGCGCGTCTCTTCCCCCTCGCAACCCCTCTCGGCGCTGGACGACATTCCCACGGCACTGCCCGCGCTGAGCCGTGCCGCCAAGCTGAGCAAGCGGGCCGCCGGCGAAGGCTTCGACTGGCCGGAGGAGCGTGGCGTCATCGACAAGATCCGGGAGGAGCTGGCGGAGGTCGAGTCGGCGCTGGCCGACGACGACCGGGCTCACGCCCAAGAAGAGGTCGGCGATCTGCTGTTCGCCGTGGTCAATCTGGCCCGGCGGCTTGGGTGCGATCCGGAGCAGCAGCTGCGCCGCACCAACGCCAAGTTCGAGCGACGTTTCCGCCATGTCGAGCGTGCGCTGGCCCGCGACGGCGTCACTCCTGGCGATGCCACGCTGGCGCAGATGGAGCGCCACTGGCAGGCGGCGAAACAGGAAGAGAGCGCCAGCGGCAGATCGTCAATGTCGTAAACTTACGACTAATGTCGCTTCTGTTCCGGTCGATTCTTTCCCCCAGATCGTTATGCTGACGCCTTGAACGATTTATCTTTGTCGTTTCGTCGGCGATCGGCACGCCCGCCGGCGTGCCGGTTGGGTCATTTTGGGGAGGGATGCCATGAGTTCAGAACAGGAAACGTCGCTGCACGAGTCGTTGCGAGACAATGTCCGGCTGCTGGGGGATAGCCTTGGCCGGACCATTGCCAAGGATCTGGGCAGCGAGTTCGTGGATCGGATCGAACGGATTCGCGCCCTGGCCAAGAAGGGGCGGCAGAGCGCCGAGGAGGCGGATCGTCGCGAGCTGATCGACTATCTCCGGTCACTTCCCGAAGGCGAATTGCTGCCGGTCACCCGCGCGTTCAACCAGTTTCTCAACTTTTCCAACATCGCCGAGCAGCATTACCGGGCGCGCTTTCGGCGTGTCGAGGATTACAAGCCGGGCACCCAGCCCGATCTGGGCGAACTGCTCCAGCGCGCGACGACGGCCGGTCAATCCCCTCGTCAACTGGTGGATGCGATTGCCGGCATGCGCATCGATCTGGTGCTGACCGCCCATCCCACCGAAGTCATTCGACGCACGCTGATCCAGAAATACGACGCCATCGACCACTGCCTGCAGATCATCGAGGACAGTGGCGACCAGCCGGAAGTGCAGCACCGCGCGCAGGGGCGACTCGAGGAGCTGATCGCCCAGTCCTGGCATACCGACGAGATCCGCCATGAGCGTCCCACCCCCGTCGACGAGGCGAAGTGGGGATTCGCGGTCATCGAGAATTCGCTGTGGGAAGCGGTGCCGACCTTCCATCGCGACCTGGATGCGCTGCTGATGGAGAAGGCCGGCGAGCGCCTGCCGCTGGAGGCGTCGCCCATCCGGTTCGCGTCCTGGATGGGGGGCGATCGTGACGGCAACCCCAACGTGACGGCCAGCGTGACCGAGGAGGTGCTGCTGCTGGGGCGCTGGATGGCGGCCGATCTCTATCTTCGCGATCTCGAACAGCTCAAGGCGGAGCTGTCGATGTGGGAGGCGAGCGATGCCCTCCACGCCGAGGTCGGTGACGACCCGGAGCCTTATCGGGCACTGCTGAAGCGGTTGTCGACTCGGCTGGAGGCGACCCGGGCGTGGGCGCGAGCGCGGCTCGACGGGGAGGTTCCCGCCGACAGCGCGATCATCGAAACGCGAGATCAGCTCTTCGCCCCGTTACTGGCCTGCCACCGCTCGCTGTGCGACGTGGGACTGGAGACCATTGCCAACGGCGTACTGCTGGATACCTTGCGACGGGTGGCGGTGTTCGGCGTTAACCTGGCCAAGCTCGACGTGCGCCAGGATGGCGCCCGCCATGCCCAGGTCTTCGAAGAGCTGACCCAATATCTCGACCTCGGCAACTATCGGGATTGGGACGAAGAGCGCCGTCAGGCGTTCCTGCTCGAGGAGCTGACCTCGCCGCGGCCGCTGATTCCGTCGTGCTGGGCCTGTTCCGCGGAAACCCGGGAAGTGCTCGACACCTTCGGCGTCATCGGACGCGAGCACCGCCAGGCCCTGGGGACCTACATCATCTCGATGGCCCAGCAACCCTCCGACGTGCTGGCGGTGGCGCTGCTGATGAAGGAGGCCGGTAACGGCGTGCGTCTGCCCATCGCGCCGCTGTTCGAGACCCTGGACGATCTGGACCGGGCCGGCGACGTGATCGAACGTCTGCTGGCTCTGCCGGGATATCGGGAGGTCGCCGGCGATTACCAGGAAGTGATGATCGGCTACTCGGATTCGGCCAAGGATGCCGGTCAGCTGGCGGCGGCCTGGGCCCAGTACCGGGCCCAGGAGCGGCTGGTCGAGGTGTGTCGCGACGGCGGCGTCGCGTTGACGCTGTTCCACGGTCGCGGCGGCACCGTCGGTCGCGGCGGCGGCCCCGCCCACGCCGCGATCCTGTCGCAGCCGCCGGGATCTGTGAACGGCAGCCTGCGGGTGACCGAGCAGGGCGAAATGATCCGCTTCAAGTTCGGTCAGCCCGATATCGCCCTGCGGTCGATGGAGATCTACGTCTGCGCGGTGCTGGAGGCGACGCTGTTGCCACCGCCCGCCCCCCGACCCGTATGGCGCGAGGAGATGGATCGCCTGGCCGACATCGCCCATCGCGCCTATGTGGGCGTCGTGCGCGAAGATCCGGATTTCGTTCCCTATTTCCGCGCGGTGACGCCGGAGGGCGCGCTGGGCCGTCTCCCGCTGGGGTCGCGCCCCGCCAAACGGCGCCAGGAGGGTGGTATCGAGACGCTGCGGGCCATCCCGTGGATCTTCGCCTGGACCCAGACCCGGCTGATGCTGCCGGCCTGGCTCGGCAGCGGCGAGGCGTTCGCGACGCGGCTGGAGGAGCACGGGGGGCTCGACAGACTACGAGAGATGCGCGAACAGTGGCCCTTCTTCGGCACCTATCTGGATATGCTCGAGATGCTGCTGGCCAAGTCGGATCCGCTCATTGCGGCCTACTACGAGAAGCGCCTGGTCGACGACCCCGCCCTGACCCGGCTGGGCGAATCGCTGCGCCAGCGGCTGGTCGATCTCGAGGCCGTGCTGCTGCGAATCCTCGACCAGCATCGACTGCTGGAGAACACGCCGTTGATCAGCCAGGCCATCGAGGTGCGCAACCCCTATATCGACCCGCTGCACGGCCTCCAGGCAGAACTGCTGCAGCGAAACCGGGACGCCAGCGGCGATATCACGCCGGAACTGTCGCGGGCCCTGATGGTGACCATGGCGGGCATCGCCGCCGGGCTCCGCAACACCGGCTAACCACGGCGGGCGGATCGATACCTGCTATAACGGTAATGATCGTCACGCCGGCCCGACTTCGGGTGCCGGCGGCCCCTCGACAGGGAGTGCGGCATGGAGTTCAAGGATTACTACGCGGTACTGGGCGTGGAGCGGGATGCCACCCAGGATGAGATCAAGCGCGCCTATCGCAGGCTGGCTCGAAAGTATCACCCGGATGTCAGCCAGGAAGCCGATGCCGATGCGCGCTTCAAGGAGCTGGGTGAGGCATACGAAGTCCTGAAGGATCCCGAAAAACGTCTCGCCTATGATCGGGTGGGTCAAGGTCAGCGGGCCGGCGAGGATTTCCGGCCGCCGCCGGACTGGGATGCCGGGTTCGAGTTTCGGGGTGGCGGTTATACCCAAGAGGGCTACTCCCAGGAGCAGCACGCCGCCTTCAGCGATTTCTTCGAATCGCTGTTCGGTCAACGTCGAGGGTCGGGCCAGGGTTTCGCAGGCTCGAGTGGCGATCCCGGCGGCATGCGGTATCGTGCTCGCGGAGAGGATCATCATGCCAAGGTGTCGATCGCGCTTGAGGATGCCTATCGCGGTGCCGTGCGCACCCTCACGCTGCAGAGCGGCGAACTCGATGAGCAGGGCAGGTTGCGGCCCCGCCAGCGGACCTTGAAAGTCCGGATTCCGAAGGGCGTGAAACAGGGCCAGCGAATTCGTCTGGCCGGTCAGGGGGAGCCTGGCATGGGTGGCGGTCCGGCTGGCGATCTCTATCTGGAGATCGAGTTCGAATCGCACCGGCGCTATCAGGTCGAGGGGCGCGATGTCACCCTGACCCTGCCCGTGGCGCCCTGGGAAGCGGCGCTGGGCGCGACGATCGCGGTACCGTTGCCCGAGGGTTCGGTGGAACTGAAAGTCCCGGCGGACTCCCAGGACGGGCGGCGCCTGCGACTCAAGGGTCGAGGCATTCCCGGCGAGCCACCGGGCGACTGCTACGTCGCCTTGAAGATCGTACTGCCGCCGGCGACGAATGACGACGTCAAGGCGGCCTATCGCCAGCTGGAAGCGGTGGCGAACTTCAACCCCAGAGCGACAGCGGAGGGCAGGTCATGACCATCCACGATCTCACCCGGGTCCCGGTCGACAACCTCGACGAGACGCCGGTCCTGACGCTGGGCGAGCTGTGCCGAACCTGTACGGTACATGCCGAATGGGTCATCGAGCTGGTCGACGAGGGCGTCATCGTCCCCCACGGTCGCCGACGCGAACAGTGGCGTTTCTATGGCGCGAGCCTGCATCGCGTCAGGGTCGTCCAGCGTCTGCAGCGCGACCTGGGCGTCAATCTGGCCGGCGCGGCACTGGCGCTGGAACTGATGGACGAGGTCGCGCGTTTGCGTCGGCGAGCCGGCGAGTGACCCCCGGCCGGATACCGCGACTCGAAGCCGTACCGGCGCCTCGCGCCACTCGTCGGAGTGAATTCGGCGAGTGGCGTTTCGTCGGCCCCTGACGTTAGTAAGTTTACGACTTTGGTTGTGTCGCCGATAGACGACTCTCACCATCAAAATGAGCATGCTACGCTTGTTGCCACTTCCGGCTTTCCTGCGATCCCCCATGCGTATCACCACGACGGAGACGCGGACGCTATCGATCGATATCGATCCGCTCATTCTCGATGCCGCCCGTAGCTTAATCGATTCATCCCGACGTCGAATTCTCGGCCTGGTCGGTGCTCCCGGCTCTGGCAAAAGTACGCTCTCCGAGGCGCTTTTCGCTGCACTCGGCGATCGGACGCAGATCGTCCCCATGGACGGTTTCCATCTCTCCAATCGACAACTGGCGGCACTGGGCCGGGCCGGGCGAAAGGGAGCACCGGATACGTTCGACGCGTTCGGCTATCGCGACCTGCTCAAGCGCCTTCGCGCCGGCTTCGGTGGGGAGACGGTCTACGCGCCGGGCTTCTATCGCGAGCTCGAGGAGCCCATCGCCGCCAGTATCGCGGTGGCGCCACAGACCTCTCTGATCATCACCGAGGGCAACTACCTGCTGCTCGAGGACGCGCCGTGGCCGCAGGTGCGGGAGATGCTGGACGAGGTGTGGTTTCTCGATGTCGACCGTGAGCTGCGCGAGTCCCGCCTGGTCGCCCGCCATCGGCAGTTCGGGCGCACCGAGCGGCAGGCGCTGGACTGGGTCCGCACCACCGATGCGCCCAACGCCGAGCGTATCGAGGCGCTAGCCGCCAACGCCGATCGCCAGCTGTGGTGGAGCGGCAACCGGATTCGATTCAAGGACACGTAGCAGAGACGTGTAGTCATCATTCGAGCTGGGCGACTCAATCTCCAGGACGCCCGATTTCAAGGAGAGAAGCATGAATGCAATCGCTGCCGCCGGTCGCGGTCCGAAGCGCAAGGGGCTGGTCGTGATGGTCTCGGTCGTGGCCGCCCTGGGTGGTCTGTTGTTCGGCTACGATACCGGCATCATCGGCGTGGCCCTGCTCGGGCTGTCCAAGCAGTTCGCGCTGGACGACACGCTCAAGCAGCTCGTCACCGGGGCGATCATCCTCGGCGCCATCGTCGGCTGCGTGGGTACCGGCCGGCTCTCCGACCGGCTCGGGCGTCGCTGGACGATCGTGCTGGTCGGCGCGGTATTCATCGTCGGCTCGATCCTGTCGGCGGCCTCGACCAGCGTCGGCATGCTGATCGCGGCGCGATTCATTCTCGGGCTCTCCGCCGGCAGCGCGACGCAGATCATTCCGGTCTATATCGCCGAGGTCACGCCGCCGGAGCACCGAGGCAAGCTGGTGGTGATGTTCCAGTTCATGGTGGTGTTCGGCATTCTCGTCGCCTACCTGGTGGGCTACGGCCTGGGCGAGCAGTGGCGCTGGATGTTCGGCCTGGGCACCATCCCGGCGGTGATCCTGATGCTGGGCATGCTGGTCCTGCCGGAGAGCCCGCGCTGGCTGGTGAGCAAGGGGCGTGAACCCGAGGCGCTGGGTATCCTCGAGCGGGTACGTGCCAGCCGGGAGGGGGCGCAGTCGGAGATGGACGAGATCAAGGAGGTGTCGGCCCGGCCCGAAGGATCCTGGCGCGATCTGTTCCAGCCCTGGATCCGTCCGGCGCTGGTGGCCGGCGTGGGGATCGCGATGTTCTCCCAGATCACCGGCAACAACGCCCTGATCTACTACGCGCCGACCATCCTGAGCCAGGCCGGTTTCGGCGACGGCGCCTCGGTGCTGGCGGCCATCGGTGGCGCCGTGTTGATCAACCTGGCGACCATCCTGGGGATTTTCCTGGTCGATCGGATCGGGCGCAAACGCTTCCTGCTGTGGATGGTGCCCGGCTCGGCGGTGGCGCTGGTGATCATGGGGATACTGTTCGTGGGCGGCGCCCCGGAGGATGCCTTCAGCCAGTACGCCCTGGTCGCCTGTCTGGCGATCTACATGGCGCTCAACTGCAGTTTCGGCGTCTGTCTATGGCTGATCAACGCCGAGGTCTATCCGCTGTTCGTACGAGGCAAGGGCGCCAGCATGGGCGCGCTGAGCCACTGGGTCTTCAACCTGCTGGTGACGCTGACGACGCTTTCGCTGATCAGCGCGCTTGGCACCTCCGGTACCTTCTGGCTCTATGCGGTGATCACCACGATCGCGCTCGTCTTCATCATCCGCTACGTACCCGAGACGATGGGGCGTTCGCTGGAGGAGATCGAGAGCGATCTCAAGAAAGGTGTCTTCTTCCCGGCGGACAAGGCCAGGGACGATTCGAAGGGGGCATCGGCGACGGCGGCAAACGCCGTCGAGTAACGGCTGGGGCAGGCTCACGAAGAGCGCTTTCGTGGACGTTGCGGGCGTGCTTGCCCGCCGTCCGCCGCGGCTTGCGACTGGCCGCCGTTCGTCTTGCCGCCACGCCGCGAGCGGCCCGCTCCGGCCTTGCGCCCCGAAGTCCCCCGCCTGCCACGTTTGGGCGGCGGTGCGACCGGCGCCGTACCCTTGGCCGATGCCGCGAGCGCCTGGTTGAGACGCCCGGCGTCCGCCTGGGCCAGCAGCGCGCGGAGATCCTCGACCAGTGCGGTCAAGAACGGTGCCGGCGCATCCCGGCTCTCGGCGATCGCCGACAGCCGTTGCTCCCACAGGGCGGTGCGCTCGGGGCGAGTCGCGGCCGGTGGCAGCGAGTCGATCAGCGCATGCCCGGTGCGCGTGGCCCTGATGGCTTTCCCGTCGCGAACCAGATAGCCCCGGGTCAGCAGCGTTTCGATGATGCCGGCGCGGGTCGCCTCGGTGCCGAGACCGTCGGATTCGCGCAGCGTGCGCTTGACCGCAGGGTCCTCGACGTAGCGGGCGATGTTCATCATCGCCTTGATCAGGCTGGCATCTGTGAAGGGTTCCGGTGGTCGGGTCTCGCGAGCCTCGCAGCCGGCCTCGATCACGCTCGCCGCCTCGCCTTTCGTCAGCGGTGGCAGGGCTGGCACGTCGTCGCGCGTCGTGAACAGCGGCTTCCAGCCCGGCTCCAGAATCTCCCGCCCTTGTGCCTTGAAGCGCTCGCCGAGGATGTCGAACGTGGCCCGGGTCTCGTAGGTCTCCAGCGCCGGATAGAACTGGGCCAGGACGTTACGGGCGATCAACCGGAACAGGTTGGCCTCGTCGCGGCTCAGCTTCTCCAGCTCGGCCGGCCGGCCCGTGGGCGCCAGCGCATGGTGGGCGCCGACCTTGGCGTCGTCCCACGCCTTGGAGCGCAGGCCGAAGTCGGCCTGCTCGGCCCATTCCCGCAACTGGCCATCGAGGCGACAGGCGTCGGTCAGGGTCCGGGCGGCCTCCCGGTGATGCGCGGCGGGCAGGTAACGGCAGTCGGAACGGGGGTAGGTGATCAGCTGGTGGCGCTCGTAGAGCGTCTGGCAGACGTCGAGTACCCGCTTCGCCGACAGGCCGTGGCGGCGTGCGGCATCGATCTGCAGCGACGACAGCGAATAGGGCAGCGGGGCGGCCTGGCGCTTGCGCTTCTGGTCGAGTTCGGCGAGATGGCCCTGGGCGCCTGCGAGGCGTTGCGACAGCGCCTCGGCCGGACGCGGATCGAGCAGGCGGCCCTGTTCATCGAAACACGAGCCATCAAAAAACCGGCCATCCAGCGGGTGATGCTCGGCGGGTTGCCACCAGGCGCGCAGGGCGCCATTGGCGACCTGCAGGTCGGCCCACAACACGTAGAACGGCTTGGGTTCGAAGGCGGCGATATCGCGGTCTCGGCGGACCACCAGCCCGAGTACCGGCGTCTGCACGCGACCCACCGACAGCAATCCGTCGAACCCGGCCTGGCGCCCGATCAGCGTCCAGGCCCGGGTCAGGTTGATGCCGTAGAGCCAGTCGGCGCGGGAGCGAGCCTCGGCGGCGGCGTAGAGCGGCTGGTAGCGCTGATTGTCCTCGAGGCTGGCGAGTGCTTTAGCCACCGCCGGGCGGTTGAGGTCCTGCACCAGCAGACGCTGTGTCGGCCGGCGCCAGCCCAGGTGATTCAAGACCTCCTGGACCAGCAGTTGCCCCTCGCGGTCGGGGTCGCCGGCATGCACCACGCTGTCGGCACCCTTGACCAGCTTGCGCAGGACGGCCAGCTGGCTTCGTGCCTGGCTTCTGGGCACCAGCTGCCAGCGCTCGGGAATGATCGGCAGGTCGTCGAGTCGCCACTGCTTGTACCTGGGGTCGTAGCGCTCGGGCGGGGCCTGCTCCAGCAGATGGCCGAGACACCAGCTCACCACGGTATCGCCAGCCTCGAGATAGCCCTCGCGACGCGTCGCCTTGACCGGCAGAGCATCCGCGATGGCGCGGGCGAGACTCGGTTTTTCGGCGACGATCAAACGCATGGCGCGCTCCGGTGATGGGGGGTGTGGTTGCTGGATTCTGCCGCGGCGTGACCCCGCGGGGAAAGCCGCGGACCCTAGGATGCCGTCCGGTGGCGAATCACTTCTCGAGATGGCGGCGCGCGCGAACCAGGGCACGATACCAGTGCCGATGGGGCGTCCCCACGGCCGGCGGCGCCATGCTGAGATAGCTGACGTTGGGCGTCTCGCCGCGCTCCAGATTGACGTTGGTCAGCATCTGCAGCGTGGCCTCCCGGGCGCCGTACTGGCGCTGCAGGAACGCCATCGCCTCCGGCTCCAGGGCGACGCGATAATGCCTGACCAGGGCCAGCGCCAGCGACTCCGCCGTGCGCGACAGATCGGTCTCGATCTCGCGGACCATGGCGGATCCCATCGCCGCTTTCGCCGCCACCGAGAGGTTGGGTTCGAGCTGCCCGAAGTCCGCCGCGTTGGTGCTGTTGATGGCGCGCTGTACGGCCGGCCGCGACAGGTGCACGTGAGGCTCCAGGGCCAGGAATATCTCTACCGCGACGCGCTTGGCGCTCTCGACGCCCACGCTGAGCTGAGTGTCGCGCTCGGCTTGCCGCAGCCGTTCCCGCAGGGTGCCGATGTTGGCCTTCTCGAGATAGCTGCCGAGCTGTTTGCAGACCACCGCCTTGGCCTCGTCGTCCAGGGCGATCTTGCTCTCGCGGATGCGCAGGCCCCGACGACCCGGGCCCAAGCGCAGCCGCGTGGAGTTGTCGGAGAGATCGGCGCTGACCGCTTCCCAGCGCTCGGCCATCCGCAGCCGATGCGCGTGGCTGCGGCCGACCTCGCTGTAGGCATTGGAGACGCTCTTGTAGAGCTTGATCGCGTTGGTCAGCACTTCCGCCTGATGACGCAGGGTCTGGCGATCGTCGCTGCGCCCGGTGTGAATGGCGTGGGCCAACGACTGGATCTTCTCGCTCAGATCGTCGATGGCGGCAACACTGTGGGTCAGCAGCGCGTCGGCGCGCTGCCCGGCGACGCTCTCGGCGAGCGGGGTCACCGAATGCTCGATGAGGTAGGTGTTCAGGGCCTTCAGACGGGAGAGACCGGTGGCCTGGGCGATACGGTGCCGGGCGCGCGCCTCCTCGAGGCCGTCGAACGCCCGCGCCAGCTTCCAGCGGCCGCGGTATTCGAACGACAGCACCGGTATCTCGCGGCCGCTGATCAGTTCGAATGCCAGGATCACCATCTCCTCGACGTCCTGCAGTGTCATCAGCAGGTCATTGTCGTTCTCGATCGCGGCCATGACGCGCTCGATGAAGTGCTCATCCCGGGGGACGCCGTAGCGTGGGTCCGGCGCGTGGCCTTCGAAGCGCTCCCTCAGCAGCGTGATCGCCGCCGGTGCCAGGTCGTAGAGTTCGGTGAAGCGAGGTTCGATCTCGTCACGGTAGATCTCGACCAGGTCGCTGACGCGGGCGTGAAGCCCGACCCGGCGATAGACGTCGATCTGGCCGATCAGGCGGGCGCTGTCGCGGTCGTCCAGCAGCTCGAGCGCCGCCAGTTCGACGCCCTCGGGGGACAGGTCCTGCTTGCGCAGCAGCATGGCCGCCGCTTCACGGCGTCGGGCATCGCCCTCGAGGCTTTCGACGATCAGGTTGCGGGTTGCCAGCAGGAGCTCCGGCAGCGTCTTGATGACCCGCTCGATGCGACTCGAGGTGCGCTCCAGCCGCCGTCCGCCGGTGAGATGATGCAGCAGGTTGGCGATGATACCCGCCGCGCCGGTGATGACCGTGAACGAGATGAAGAAGATGTAGTTCTCGAGCGTCGGTGCCTTGCCGTATCCCAGCAGGTAGCCACCCCAGGCACCCAGCAGCGTCACCGGCCCGGCGGTCCAGAGGATCTGGAGCAGGCTGACGGTCCACGGCACTTTCTCGACCGCCGCGGTGATCCGCCGGATTTCATCGCGACCCTCGCGTTCCAGTCGAACCTGAGGCGCATCGCTGGCCGTCGACTGCGAAGGGCGACGAAACGGGATCGGCAAGAGCACGGGCGCTCCTCTTTTGGCAGCGACGACGGGGGCGGCGGCTAAATTATCACCCCATGGCGGCACTCGCCAGCGCTGTTGCCCGGCGTGCTAGGATGGAGCCAGCAAATGGAGGAATGCCATGCTGACAGCTTGGGTCGAACAGCTGCTGGGTTTTGCCAGCGGCGCCCTCGAGGCGATTCGCGCCAATGAACACTACCCGACGATGATGGCATGGGCCCGCAGTGAGGGGGTCGAACACTGCGGCGGCAGCCTCGACCTGGCTCAGGCGCTGGCCCCTTTGATCTGGAACCAGACCCCGCTCAAGCGTCGCGACTTCGATACCGAACCCCTGGCCGAGCCCAAGCGCGACGAGCCGTGCTGGTGCGACTCCGGCCGGCTCTATCGTGACTGTTGCGCCCGCGTCGAGATGCCGAGCGTGATACCCGGGCATCTGATGTGGATGCTGTCGCTACGCGAATGGCGGGGCGAAACGCTGAAGGCGGCCCTGGAGAGTCGCAAGGCGCCGGCGCAGGCGCTGCTGGAGGCGGGCATCGTGTCGGCGGAGAGCGGCAACAACGGCCGGGCGCAGCAGATCCTGGAGTCGCTGTTCGCCGGCAACCGGGACTGGGAGGCGCTGGAGGAGCAGATCGAGCCGGCGTTCGAGATACTGGTCGACCTTTACCAGGAGCGCGGCTTTCATCGCAAGCGCGGCGCCCTGCTCGAGCGGGTGATGGCGGAGGGCCCCGACTTTCTCCGTGGCGCGGCGCTGGAGCGTCTCTGCCTGATGCACCTGGACAGCGGCGATCTCGCCAGCGCGCGGGAAGCGTTCCAGAGCGCGCAGCGAACGCTGCCGGACTCGCCGTCCCTGGCCTATATCGAAGCGATGGTGCTGCTTCACGAGGGCAACGTCGGCAAGGCGCGGCAGCGGGCGGCATTCTGGTGGCGGCGACTGTCGCGCCAGCACCATCTGGATCCGGATCAGCTCGAATTCA
>NZNW01000040.1 GCA_002695065.1 Salinicola sp.
CCGATCCAGCAGCGCTCCCGATGCGAGCGCTCGATCGCGTCGATCAGGCGATTGATATGGCAGGCCTGGCGAAAATCGGGATAGAGCTCGCGCTGGTCGAGAATGCCCTCGATCAGGTCGCGGACCTCGATGATCTTCTGGTCGTTGTAGCCCAGACCGTGGCCGGGGGCCGGGCTGAATGCGGCGTAGTCGGTGTGCTCGGGGCCGATCAGCAGGGTAGAGAAGCCGCGCCGGCCCTTGGGCCCTTCGTGGCGGTAGAGCTGCAACTCGTTCATGCGCTCCTGGTCGAACACCAGCGCGCCGTGGGTACCGGTGACACAGTAGGCCAGGCCCATCTTGCGTCCGCTGGCGATGCGCGAGGTCTCGATGTTGCCCATCAGCCCCTGGGAGAAACGCAGCATCGCCTGGGCCTGGTCGTCATTCTCGACCTCGCCCATGCCGCTGCCATCCGGCAGCGGGCGCTGGCGGATCAGCGTCTGCAGGTCGCCGCAGACCGTGGTGATCGACTGCCCGGTCAGGTACTCGGCCATGTTGAGAATGTGGGAGCCGACGTCGCCCAGCGCGCCGCTTCCCGCGGTATCGCGTCGCGTGCGCCAGTTGTGGGGCAATTCGGGGTCGGCCAGATAGTCCTCGTTGTGGCGCCCACGGAAGTGCACCAGCTCGCCGATCTCGCCGCTGGCGATGATCTCGCGGGCCAGCTGGGTGGCCGGGTTGCGGATGTAGTTGAAGCCCACCAACGTTTTTACGCCGGCGCGCTCGGCGGCCTCGGTCATGCGCTCGGCGGAGGCGGTGGTCAACGCCAGTGGTTTTTCCGAATAGACGTGTTTGCCCGCGGCGATGGCGGCCAGGGCCATCGACTCATGGAGAAAGTTGGGGGCGCAGATATCGACCACATCGATGGCGGGGTCGGCGACCAGCTCGCGCCAGTCGCCGGTGGCGCGGGCGAAGCCGAGTTCAGCCGCCTTGCTCGCTGCCAGGGCGGCGTCGGTCTCGGCCAGCAGGTCGCAGACCGGCAGCGCCGGCAGGGTGAACACCCGTGGGGCGGCGTGCAAGGCGATGGCGTGGGCCTTGCCCATGTAGCCGGTGCCGATCAAACCGATGTTGAGTGTCTGTTGCATGGCGTGGTTCCTGGATGGAAGCGGATGCATCGACGCGGTGGATGAGCTGCCCGCAAGGGCTCGGGAGCGCGGCGGTCGCATCTCGCGACGAAGGGGCTGGCATCGGCTGACACCACTACCGCGGCCGTGGGTAAAAGCGTCAGGAGACGGCAGCACGGGATGCGGTCGGGCTCTCCGCCGGCGTGCGCTGAAACTCGGCCAGCTCGGCATCCAGGCTCTCCAGCTCGGCGCCGCCGGCCATCATGTTGAGCACCTCCTCGCGGCTGATCTCCGACTTGCGGAAATAGCCCAGGCTGGTACCTCGCTTGAGCAGGGTGAAGGCGTCGGCCACCGGGTAGGCGTGGTGGACGTTGTGGGTGATGAAGATCACCGCCAGTCCGTCGTTGCGCGCCTTGGCGATATAGCGCAGCACCACCGAGGCCTGCTTGACCCCCAGCGCCGAGGTGGGTTCGTCGAGGATCAGCACCTTGGCGCCGAAGTAGACCGCCCGCGCGATCGCCACGCACTGGCGCTCGCCGCCGGAGAGCGTGCCCACCGGCTGGCTGGGGTCGCGCACGTCGATGCCGATCCTGGCCATCTCCTCCATGGCGATGCGGTCGGCCTGCTTCCAGTCGATGCGCTTGAGCGGTCCCCAGCCCACGGTCGGTTCCCGGCCCATGAAAAAGTTCCGGGTGATCGACATCAGCGGGATCATCGCCAGGTCCTGGAATACCGTGGCGATGCCGCTATCCAGAGCGTAGGCCGGCGACTTGAAGCGCACCGGTTCGCCGGAGACCCGCATCTCGCCCGAGGTGGGCTTGTGGACCCCGGAGAGCGTCTTGATCAGGGTCGACTTGCCGGCGCCGTTGTCGCCCAGCAGGCACATCACCTCGCCGGCGTGGACGTGCAGCGAGACGTCGTTGAGGGCAATGACGTTGCCGAAATGCTTGCTGACGTGGCGCATTTCGATCATCGGGACGGTGTCGTTCATCAGCGAGCCTCCATCATCTTCTTGCGCACAAAGTTGTTGAACAGCACCGCGATCAACAACATGACGCCGAGGAACACCTTGAACCAGTCGGTATTGACGCCGGTATAGAAGATGCCCATCTGCACCATGCCGAAGATCAGCGCGCCGAGGGCGGCGCCGACCGCCGACCCGTAGCCGCCGGTGAGCAGGGCGCCGCCGATGACCACTGCGATGATCGCCTCCAGCTCCTTGAGCATGCCGCGGATGGTATCGGCGGAGCCGGTGTCCATGACCTGCAGGCTGGCGAAGACGGTGGCCGAGAGCGCGGTGAAGATGAACAGCGATATCTTGACGCGGTGAACCGGCACCCCGGAGTTGCGCGCGGCGTTGGCATCCCCGCCGCTGGCGAAGATCCAGTTGCCATAAGGCGTGAACAGCAGCACCCAGGTAGCCAAGGCGGTCAGCCCCAGCCACCAGACGATCGACACCGGGATGCCGGTCACCATCGGATTGCCGGCGAAGTTGGTGGCGATCCAGCCGTGGCTGGCCATCCATGCGAACAACCCGGTGGCGACCTCGCCGGAAAAGAGCGTCGCCAGCCAGTCGTGGGGAATATGATTCTGAATGCCGCCGATCTGGGTGCGTCCGGTAAGCAGGCGGCAGCCGCCGATGGCCAGCCCGCGCAGGATGAACAGGAAGGCGAGGGTGACGATGAACGAAGGTAGGCCGGTGCGGTTGACCAGATAGCCGTTGCACCATCCGACCAGAACCGCACAGGCGAACGCCAGCAGCAGCGCCGCCCACAGCGGCCAGCCGTACTGCACGGTGGGAATCGCGATGATGATGCCGGCCAGCCCGATCATCGAGCCGATGGAGAGGTCGAACTCGCCGCCGATCATCAGCAGGGCGGCGGCGGTGGCCAGAATGCCCAACTGGGCGGAAACCTCCAGGAAGTTCATGATCCCGGCGGGCGTGAACATGCCGGTGCCGCTGGCGGCGACGATGAAGAAGGCGAGCACCAGCACGGTGCCGGCGATGGCGCCCAGTTCCGGGCGCCGCATGATCTTCTTCCAGGTCGCGACGGCGGCGATGCGCTCGTCCTCCCGGGTAGCGTCTTTGGCTGCGGGGGTTGCTGTCATGGCAGTGATCTCCTGCGATTCGCGATGGCGGGGCGGGCCGGAAACTAGCGAATGCCCTTCTTGCTAAGTTCCATCACTTGTGCCGCGTTCTGCTTGGTGACGAAGCCGGGACCCGTTGCCACGTCGCCGGCCGGCATCAGGCCGTTCTGGGCGTACTGCTCGAGGAAGATCACCGGCAGGTAGCCCTGCAGGTACTGCTGCTGGTCGATGGCGAAATCCAGCCCGCCCTGCTGAAGCGCCAGCAGGATGCCGGGGGAGAGGTCGAACGTGCCCAGCGTGAATTGATCGGTGACGCCCTCGTCGCGCATGGCCTGGATCATCGGCTCCGCCGAGATCGGACCCAGCGTGAGGATGCCTTTGATATCCCGATGCTGATTGAGATAGGCAATGATGGCGTTGCGGATTTCGGTGGGGTCGTAGGAGGTCGCGAGCTGATCAGCGTTGCCGTCGAAGCCGTCGATGAAGCCGTCGCAGCGCTGATCGAGGCCCTGGTTGCCCTGTTCGTGGTTGATGCACAAGCCTTTCTCGACGCCCATCTCGCGCATCCGCTCGGCGGCAGCCTTGCCGGCCTCGTATTCGCTCTGACCGATGTGGAGCAGAGCGCCGTATTTGGCCGCCGCGTCTCCCCCCGAGTTGATGGTGATGACCGGGATGCCCCTGTCGGAGGCGTTTTGCACCACTTTTCCGAGGGCGTTCTCGTCGGTGAAGGAGATGATCAGACCGTCGGGATCGGAGGCGATGGCGGCCTGGGCCAGCTGCTGCATCTGGGCCATGTCGAAGGTCGAGGGAGAGCGGTATTCGAGCGTGTCGCCCATCTGCTTGGCTGCTTGCTCGGCCCCATTCTTGACCACGGTCCAGAACGGATCCGACGGCACCCCATGGGTGACCATGACGAAGCGATGATTGGCGGCGCTGGCCAGGGCCGAGGTCGTCAGGCAGGCGGCGGCGAGCGTGATGGCGAGAAGGCGTTTGTGAGATCGCATGGTGGATCCTCTTTATCGTTGTCTTCCGGATAGCGGGTGACGTGACACTCGGCTCAGCCCGCGCCAAAGAATATAAATTTCATTTTCCCCGCAATACAAATCATTTGTTCTATACTTTGGTATGAATGGAATTTTTATTCCAAAATCTCTAAGCTTGCTTCCATTGCTGCCCGATCCTGAAACGGGGTCGCAAGCCGTGCTTTTTACAAGGGTTTTTCTCATGCCTATTCAGGATTTCGAGGCACTCGAAAGCCAGATCACTGAAGCGTATGCCTCGCTCAGCCGCCGGCTGCAGCAGACGGCGAGATTCCTGCTCGATAATCCTCAGGAGGTCGCGTTCGCGACCGTCGCCAAACTGGCGGATCAGGCTGGCGTCACTCCCTCGACGCTGATCCGCTTCGCCAACAGCTTCGGTTTCACCGGATTTTCGGAGATGCAGGAGCTGTTTCGTGCGCGTCTGGTCAATGAGCTGCCCAATTACGCGGAGCGTATCCGCGCCGTGCGCGCGGCCACTGGGGAAACCCCGGACAGCACCCAGCTGCTGTGGGAGTTCGCCGAGGCCAACCGGCATGCGCTGGAAGGTCTTCCGAGTCGCATCGATCCCGACGACCTGGAGCGCGCGCTGGACATTCTCGAGCACGCGGAGATCGTTCATGCCATCGGCGCGCGGCGCAGTTTCGTGGTGGCCAGTTATGTCACCTACGCGCTGCACCACATCGACAAGCGAGCAGTCCTGATCGATGGCCTGGGTGGTATGCACGGCGAACAGGTCAAGGCGATCGGTGCCCGTGATGCGCTGCTGGTGGTGAGCTTTTCACCCTATGCCGAGGAGACCCGGCAGGCAGCCAGCAGTGCGGGCGAGCGCAACATTCCGCTGGTCGTGATCACCGATTCGAGCCTTAGCCCGCTGGCACGCCTGGCTGACGTGGGGCTGGTGGTGCAAGAGGCCGAGGTCAAGAGCTTTCGCGGGCTGAGCGCATCACTGTGCCTGGCCCAGGCCTTGGCGATCGCACTGGGGGTGCGTCAGGACCGAGCTACGGAGTCCGCAGGCTCGGGATCGACCACGTCCGGACCGGTGGGTGTCATATCCGATGATGGGTCGGGCCGACGAGGCTCACGAGATTAAAGGAGATAGCCTATGAGACTGGCGCTGATCGGTGCCGGGCGGATCGGCAAGGTACATGCCGCCGCCATCGCCGCACACCCCGAGATCGTCCTGGCCGGGGTGTGCGACCACGACCCGGCGGCAGCCCGGCGACTGGCCGAAACCCACGACAGCCAGGTGCTGGCGGTGGATGCGGTGTTCGACGATGCCGAGATCGACGCCGTGCTGATCGCCTCCAGCACGCCCACCCACGCCGACTACCTCGAGTGCGCGGCGCGGGCCGGCAAGGCGATCCTGTGCGAGAAGCCGATCGCCCTCGACCTGACCCGCACGCGGGAAGCGCTGGCGGTGCTGGCGGCGCACCCGGTGACCTGCGCCCTGGGCTTCAACCGCCGCCACGACCCCCAGTTCGCCGCGCTCAAGCAGGCCATCGTCGAGGGGCGCATCGGCCAGTTGGAGACGCTGACCCTGATCAGTCGCGATCCGTCGCCGCCGCCGGCGGAGTACGTCGACGCTTCCGGCGGCCTGTTCCGCGACATGACCATCCACGACTTCGACATGGCACGCTGGCTGCTCGACGAGCCGATCCACGCCATTCATGCCGAGGGCGCCTGCCTGATCGACCTGGCGATCGGTGCGGCCGGCGATATCGACACCGCGATGATCACGCTCGTCACCGCCAGCGGCCGGCTGTGCCATATCGACAATTCGCGCCGCGCCAGCTACGGCTACGACCAGCGCATTGAGGCGTTTGGCAGTCTCGGCATGCTCCAGGCACAGAACGAGACCGAGACTCGCCTTCGCTTCGCCGGTGCGGCGGGCCAGGTCGAGGAGAATCCGCAGCCCTTCTTCCTCGAGCGTTACGCCCGTGCCTATCGGCGCGAGCTGGATGATTTCGTTGCCAGCTGGCGCGAAGGCCGATCACCGCTGGCGGGCGCCGAGGACGGCCTGCAGGCGCTCCGCCTGGCCAGCGCCGCGGATCTCTCGCGCCGCGAGGGCCGCCGCGTGGCGCTGAGCGAGATCGACTAGCCCGCTATCCATGCGGCGTCGCCCGGTGCCGCCTTGTGAACAGGAGGAATCTGGATGGAATCGCTTCGCATACGGCCTCATGCGGCCGACGATCAGGGGTGCGTGCTCGACGTCACGCCCCGATCCGCCGGCTGGGAGTACGTCGGTTTTCGCGTGCACCGCCTGTCGGTCGGACAGTGCCTGGAGGCGCACACCGACGATCGCGAGCACTGCCTGGTGCTGCTGAGTGGCCGTGCCACGGTCGCCAGCGGGGAGCAGCGCTGGGACAACATCGGCGAGCGCATGAGCGTGTTCGAACGGGTCCCGCCCCACGCCGTCTACCTGCCCGATGGCGTCGGCTACCGGGTAGAGGCCCTGACCGATCTGGAACTGGCGGTGTGCAGCGCGCCGGGGCACGGCGGACACCCCGCTCGCCTGATCGCGCCCGGGCAGATCCGGCGCAGCACCCGCGGCGAGGGCAGCAACGTGCGCCACGTCCACGATATCCTGCCGGAGACGGAACCCGCCGACAGCCTGCTGGTGGTGGAGGTCTATACGCCGGCCGGCAACTGGTCGAGCTATCCGCCCCACAAGCACGACATCGACGACCTCCCGCGGGAGTCGCGGCTGGAGGAGACCTACTACCATCGTATCGACCCGCCCCAGGGCTATGCCGTGCATCGCGTCTACACCGACGACCGCTCGCTGGACGAGACCATGGCGGTAGAGAACGGCGACTGCGTCCTGGTGCCGCGGGGCTATCACCCGGTGGGCGCGGCCCACGGCTACCAGCTCTACTACCTCAATGTCATGGCCGGCCCGCGACGGGTGTGGAAGTTCCACAATGATCCCGACCATGAGTGGATGCTTGGCCAGTGAGGTAGTGTCGATCATTTTGAAACCCGCGAACTCGGGCTGTCATTCCGGCGGTGCGCATAAATTCGCCGGGAGCGAATTTGAACGGCCCCAGGCCGGCCTTCGGTGACCGCCAGGGATGGCGGTCATAGCGCAGCGAATAGCCGGAGTGCAGAGCCCACGTAGGCATTCGGGCGGTGATTTATCACACTAGAACGACACGCTGGCCTGCAGCGTGACTTCCAATGGTTCGCCGACCACCACCCGGGTGTCGCCGCCGCTGGAGGGGTAGTAGGTGGTATCGAACAGGTTCTTCACGTTCAGCTGCAAATGGGTGTTGTCGCCCAGCCAGCGGTTGTCCCAGGCGACGAAGGCGTCCGCCACGGTATAGTCGTCGAGGCTGAAGCTGTTGTCGCTGTCACCCTCGCGGCTGCCGACGTAGCGCACTCCGCCGCCGACTCGCCAGCGGCCGTAGTCGGGATTCACCCCCAGTTCTCGTGCCAGCAACACCGAAGCGGTATGACGCGCCACGTTGGGCAGCTCGTTGCCTTCGGTGCCGCCATCCGCATCGTCGAGCACTTCGGCGTCGGTATAGGCGTAGTTGGCGAGGATCGACAGCCGGTCGGCCACCTCTCCCTGCAGCGAAAGTTCGACTCCCTTCGAGCCGCTCTTGCCCACCGCCCGCGACACGCCGTTGTCGCTGACGACGACGTTCTCCTTGGTGATCTCGAAGTAGGCCAGCGACGCCTGCAGCCGGTCGCCGAGGAAACGTTGCTTGATCCCGGTTTCCCAGCCATGACCCTCTTCCGGATCGAAGCTTTGGCCGGTGTCGGTATCCGGCTCGTTGGGCACGAACGACTCGCTGTAGCTGGCGTAGAGCGAAGTCTGCGGCGTCAGCTTGTAGAGCAGGCTGGCGTGGGGCAGAAAGATATTGTCCTGGGTGTCGGTCTCGACCACGAACGGCCGGCCCTGGCCGCCATACTGTTCGGTATGCTGATAACGCCCACCCAGGCCGAGAATCCAGCGTTCACCCAGATGGAGGTTGTCGTCGACGTAGGCGCCGGTGGTGTCGATCTCGTCGAGGCGATGACTGGTGCTGTCGAGATAGGTGGCGCCGTCCAGGGTCAGGTCGCCGCGGTTCGGATCGTAGATCGAGATCGTGTCGGTGGCGCCGCGATAACGGTCGGCGAGATAGTCGCGGCGGCGCTCGTGATCGATGCCGACGGTCATCTCGTGGCGAGTGCCGGCGAGTTCGACGTCGCCCAGCAGCTCGGCGGCGGTATAGATCACCCGGCGATCGAAGCCGTGATTGGCGTCGGCGCGACGCCTGGCGGTGCCATCCTCGGCAACGCTCAATACTCGCGGCTGGCCATCGTCGTACTGCCGCCGGTTCCAGCCGTAGGTCAGGCGGCTGGTCCAGGCGCTGTTCAGATCCTGCTCCCAGCGGGCGGTGAACGACTGATCGTGGCCGGTCACCCGCGACCAGTTCTCGTCGAACCGGCGCTTGCGCGGCACGTCGACGGGATCGCCGTCGACGAAGGCGGTGCCGCGATCCAGGGTCAGGTCGTAATCGCGATATTCGTAGGCGAACCACAGCCGGGTGTCGTCGTCCTCCCAGCTCAGCGAGGGCGCCACCACCGTCTGGCGGTTGCTGCCGAAGTCGCGCCAGTACTCCTCGTCCTGCTGGCCGACGATGAACCGGAACGCCGCGCCGCTGTCGCCCAGCGGCCCGGTGACGTCGACGCTGGCATCGCCGCCGCCGAAAGAGGTGCCCTTGCCACTGATGGTGCGCTGCCACTCGTACTGCGGCTTCTTGCTGACGACGTTGATCACTCCGCCGGGCTCCTGGATGCCGTAACGAAACGAGCTGGGGCCCTTGAGCACTTCGATGCGCTCGGTGGTGAACAGCGGAAAGGTGTTGCGCGGCTGGCGGATGCCGTCGCGCAGGGTCGAACCGTCGCTGTTGCTGCCGAAGCCACGCTTGATGAAGCCCGCCTCGGTGCCGCCCATGGTATTGCCCTGGGTGATGCCGTTGACGTAGCCCATGGCGTCGGTCAACGAATCGGCACCGATGTCGTCGAGCATCCGGGTGCCGATCTGGTCCACCGTGCGCGCCTGGCTCAGGAAGTCGGTGGCGCGACCGGTGACCATGCTGGTGGGGCCCGGGCGATAGGTGTCGTCGACCGGAGCCGCCGATGCCGCCTTGACGACCAGCGGGTCGAGGGCCGTGGCGCCGGTCTCGGCGGCCTGCGCCGCGGGGAGGTGCAGCACGGCCATCGCCAGCGCCATCGGCGAGTACTGGCAAAGTCTGGAGGTGATACGCATGACAGGGGTTCCCGGGATGATCTCGTTATCGCGGGTCTCGAGACCCGTCGTTGGTGTTGTCTATCTATCGTTGGTGTTGTCGTTCCGAGGCGGGTCGCCGGCGTAGGTCGCCTGGAAAGTACCGCTGGCATCGATCGGCATGAACCGGCCATAGAGCGAGTCCAGGGTCTCTTCGGGGTCGAGCGCCGCGCACTGGCGGGGATGGAGCCAGCTGGCAATGGCCTGCAGCGCCACCACCGAAAACGGCCCCTGGTGGTAGCCGTGCCAGAGCGCATGGAAGCCGCCGTCGTTGACCGCCGACAGCGCCGGCCACCCCGGGCGACGGGCCAGGACATCGGCCATGTCGCGCTGGGTATCGCTCGCATCGACGCCGAAGCCGGCGCGAATCGAGCCGCCCTTCGGCCACTGCGCGGCAGTGGCGATGATGACGTCGGGGTCGCGGGAAAGAATGGTTTCCGGATTGAGCACGTTCTCGGTGCCAGAGCTCATGCCGGCGGCGATGTTGTCGCCCCGGGCGTACGCCACCAGGTCGGCGAGGCCCGAGTCGAAGTTGCTGCGGCAGCAATCGACCTTGAGCCCGGGGGCGATATCGATCAGCACGCGGGGTCGACGGGTGACGGCAGCGAGACAGTCGTCGACTGCGGCCTGCTCGGTCTCGAGCTGCTGGATCATCGCATCGGCGCGAGGCTCGGCACCCAGGGCGCGGCCCAGCAGCCGCAACGAAGGGACGCTCTCCTCCAGTGGGTGTTCGCGGAAGTCGATGAACAGGATCGGGATCCGTAGTGCGTCCAGCTGTGCCAGCAGCGGCGAGGTCTGCAGCTCGCGGTAGCGCGAGGCATCGGCGACGATCAGGTCCGGGCCGAGGGTGACCAGGGCTTCGGCGCTGGGCATGGCGTTGTTGGCCGTTCCCAGCGTCGGCAGCTCGGAGAGGGCGGGAAAGGCCGCCTCGAACCGGGACTGGGCCACCGGATCGAAGCTCTCGAGCGAACCGCGCCAGCCGCTCATGCGCGCGACGGGATCGGGCAGCAGCGCGGCGAGGGCGAACAGGTGGCGCGGGTTGTCGAGGAAGATGCGCCGCGGCGGCGCCCGCAGCGTGAGCTCGCGGCCAGCCAGGTCGGTCAAGGTGACGGGGAAGCGGGGTGTCGCGCCAGGGTCGGTGCTCTCCGACGCCATTGCGGTCATCGACCACAGCAGCGCTGAACCGATCCCGATGATGGCCAGGCCAAGACGGCTGGCGAAAAAGGCAAGCATCGTTTTTCTTCTATTTGATTAAAGATAATCATTATCATTGTTATTCGTGACACGGTCAACGCGGCGCTAGGGTTTGTAAGAAAAGTCGGCGAGCGAAGGCAAGACAAGGCAAAAATCGGCGAAAGAGGACCGGGCTGACGCTCCAGTTTACGGGGTGTAAATGAGCATCTTGACCGGGCTGGCGCACCAGCCGATTTTTAACGCCGTATTGCCGAGCGCAGACAGTTTTCGTATAGAGCCTAGCCGCCAGGCCACGCTGGCCGACGCGTCGGGGAACTCGGAAAGATGGCTAAGGCATCGAATCCAGGTGAGCCCTGTCGAAGGGGGCGATCGTCCAGTCCTTGCCACCCGTGGGAGCGATCCACAGCGGAATCGCGTTGGCCGAGCGTGGCCCGGCCGGGCTGCCCTGGGTCAACCCGCGTACGGCGCGCACCAGCCCGGAGTGGCCGACGATCAGCGGCGTGTCGGCTTCCTCGAGCAGGGCGTTGAGGGTGGTGGCGATGCGTTCGACGAACGTCTCCCAGGATTCGCCGCCCGGCGGCGTACTCATGTAGGGAATGGTATCGGGGATCGGCTGGCCCTCCAGCTCGCCCCAGTGGCGCTCCATCAATCCATCGACGACACGATCCGGCGCGCGACCCAGCGCCAGTTCGGCGGTGCGGTAGGCGCGCTGCAAGGGGCTGGAAGCCACCAGCGACCAGTCGATGTCGCCCAGTAGTGCCCGCGCGCGTCGCGCCTCCTCCTCTCCCCGCGGGGTCAGCGCCACGTCGTGCTGGCCACCGATGCGGCGTTCGAGATTGCGGGTGCTCTGGCCATGACGCAGGAAGACGAAGGGGCGGCGAATCAAGGTGGGCATGGCGATGGGCTCCAGCGCATCAGCAAAGCGACCATCTTACCCGGCCCGGTGCGGCTGTCATCCCCCGGCGGTGTCGACCTGGAAGCGTGCGGTGGCCGGATCGGCGCGGTAGTGACGGGCCCAGGCCGGTGCCTCCCGCGCCAGAGTCAGCACGCCGTCGAGAATGCGCGCCACCTGGGCGTCGTCGTGCAGAACGTTCAGGCTCAGCCGTATCCAGCCGGGCTTCTCCAGCTCGTGGCCCTGCCCCAGCCGCTCGACCAGCGCTCCGGAAGCCGCGGCGTCGATGCCGAGCAGGCGGTGGGCGTAGGGGCCGGCGCAGGCGCAGCCGCCGCGAGCCTGGATACCGTGGACGTCGGACAGCATGCGGGTGAAGAGCTGATGATGGATCCGGTTGCCGGCATCGTCGCGCACTCGAAAGGAGAAGATCGGCAGTGCCGGCACGTCCTGGCGACCGAGCAGTTCCAGCCGCGGCTCGTCGGCCCAGCAGGCGAGCGCGCGTCGGCGCAGCTCGGCATCGCGCCGGGCGATCTCGGGCAGCCCGATGGCCGCCTTGACCAGCAGCGCCAGCGCGGCGCGAATGTCGCCGACCACATTGGGGGTGCCGCTCTCTTCGCGGGCTTCGAGACGGCTGCTGTAGTGGTGTGTCCAGGGCGAGACGAAGCTGACCGTGCCGCCGCCGGGCAGCGACGGTGTGCGGCGGTGAACGAGCGTGTCGCGGACCACCATGACGCCGGACGCCCCAGGTCCGCCGACGAACTTGTGCGGCGAGAAGACGATGGCGTCCTTGCGGCAGTCCGGCGCGGGCGCCATGTCCATCGTCAGGTAGGGGCCGCCGCCGGCATAGTCCCACACCGCCAGGGCGCCGCGCCGCTTGAGGCGCCGGGTGATGTCGTCGACGTCGCTGACGATCCCGGTGACGTTGGAGGCGGCCGAGAAGGCGCCCACGATCAGATCGCTGCCGTTGACGGTATCCAGCGCCCGCTCCAGCGCCACGGTGTCCGGCCCCCCGGCCTCGCCCTCGGGAATCTCCACCAGCACGGCGCCGCTCTCCCGCCACGGCAGGAGGTTGGAGTGATGCTCGTAGGGGCCGACCAGCACGCTGACCCGCTCGCCACACCGCACGCGGGCGGCGATATCGAGCAGCGCCACGATCCGGTTGATACCGGCGGTGGCGCCGCTGCCGCTGAACACCACGTGGCAATCCTCGGCGTTGAGCTCCCGCGCGATCAGCGTCCGCGCCTCCTGGCGCAGCCGGGTCATGGTCTGCCCGCAGTGCGAAGCTTCGGTGTGCGAGTTGGCGTAGAACGGCAGGATCTCTTCACTGATGAAGCGCTCGACCTGGCGCAGTGCACGGCCGGAGGCGACATAATCGGCGTAGAGCAGCCGCCGTTCACCGAAGGGGGTGACGAACGGCATGTCGTTGCCGATCAGACCTTCCCGCAGCCGGGTCAGCAGATCCGGTCCGGACAGGGAGCGGCGAAAATCGGCGAGCGTCGTCATGGCGGCACCTTGGTGTGGGAAGAGGAGGATGTGGAAAG
>NZNW01000041.1 GCA_002695065.1 Salinicola sp.
AGGGCTCCACGGTGGCGATGCTGGAGCGGCTGGCCCGAGCCCACGGGTTGACGACGGCCAGTTACACCTCGCCTCATCTCCTGCGCTACAACGAACGGCTCTGCTTCGACGGTATCGCGGCAGGGGACGAACTGCTGGTCGACGGGTTCGAGCGCGTCGAGGCGGCGCGCCTGGCCGGCGACCCGGTTAGCCTGACCTACTTCGAAGCGGGCACCCTGGCGGCACTGGCGGCGATCGCCGACGCCCGCCCCCAACTGGCCATTCTCGAGGTGGGGCTGGGCGGCCGTCTGGATGCGGTCAACGTGATCGACAGCGACGTGGCGATCATCACCACCATCGCCCGGGATCACGCGGATTTTCTCGGCACCGATCTCGAGGGTATCGGCTTCGAGAAGGCCGGTATCCTGCGCGAGGGGCGGCCGGCGGTGTTCGGCAGCCGGCAGTTGCCGGCCAGCGTCTCACGTCGCGCCGAGTCGCTTGGCGTCGCCGCCTACTGGCTTGGCCGCGATTTCGATCACGCCGAAGCGGGCAATGGTGAATGGTCCTGGCAGGGGCGGCCGGAAGCGGAGGGTCGCTATCGTCTCGATAGCTTGCCCGACCCGGGGTTGCCGCTGGACAATGCCGCCGTCGCCCTGCAGGCCCTGAGCCTCTGCGGTGTGCCGCCACGAGAGGCCGAATCTCGCCTGGCGATGTCGACCGTGGCGTTGGCGGGCAGGCTGCAGTGGCTGGGGAACTGGTGCTTCGACGTGGCGCACAACCCGCATGCGGCCCGTTACGTGGGATCGCGGCTGGCCCGGCGTCTGCGACCGGCACGCCGTATCGGACTGCTCGGCGTGCTCAGGGACAAGGAAGCCGAGGCGCTGATCGAGGCGCTGGCGCCGGTGGTCGACGTGTGGCTGCCGGTGGGCTTGTCGGGCCCCCGTGGCCGCACGGGTGAGGAGCTTGCCACGGTCGTCGCCGCGCTGGGCGGGAAGACATTGTCGGCGGCATCGTCGCCGGCGGCGGCCGTCGACTGGCTGGCGCCACGTCTTGCGCCGGATGAAGAAGTGTTAGTATGCGGTTCGTTTCTGACCGTGGCCGGCGCGCTCGAGGCGCTCCAGCTCCGGATGAATGACGACGCGTAGTGAATTCGATCACAGCATGATCGAGCGGCTGTCGAAGCATGTCTAAGGAGGTCCAGGTCCTATGAAGTATGGATGGCGTGAACGTATCAGTGGCGCGGTCATTCTCGTCGCGCTGGGGGCCATTTTTCTGCCGATGCTGTTCGACGATCCCGAACCGCGCCAGCAGGAGCCGGGGCCGGTCATGGTGATCGAACAGCCGATCGAGGGGGGCGAGACACGTCAGCGCATCATCGAGTCACCGCAGCCGCCCAAGTCGGTCGCCACCAACGGTGGCACCAGCGCCGGCAGTGGCGGTACGGATGGCGCTCCCGTGCCGGAGCCGGATACGCGCAGCCAGCTGGGTGCCGGCGGCGACGACTCGTTTGGCCAGAACGGCGCTGCCGGCGGCGGATCGTCCGCCAATGACGGTGATGATCCGATCGCCGATATCGCGCAGTCCGAACAGCCGCAACCGGCGTCCCGCCAGCCCGAGCCGGAACCGGAGCCTGAACCTGAACCGGCCAAGCCCGCCGCCAGCCAGTCGTCTTCTCCGCAGCAGGCTTCGACGTCCGAGCGTACTCCCGCGAGCAGCGATGGTGGCTGGGTGGTCCAGGTCGGCAGCTTCGGCCAGTCAGACAACGCCACACGGTTGGCTGCCAAGCTCAAGGAGCAGGGTTTCGCGGCATACTCCCAGCCCCGGGACAACAACCTGACCACGGTCTACGTGGGGCCGTTCTCGTCGTCGGACGCTGGCGAGAAGGCGCGCTCCGAGCTCAAGCAGGCCGCCAATATCCAGGGGCTGCTGATCCGCAAGCCGGGTAGCTGATGACACTGACCTGGCTCGACTATGCCTTCCTGCTGGTGTTGACGATATCGATGCTGGCAGGTTTCATGCGTGGCCTGGTGCGAGAGGCGCTGGGACTCGGGGCCTGGATCGTGGCGTTGCTGGCGGCGCGGATATTCGCCCAACCGATCGCCGATCTGCTGGCCCCCTATATCTCCCACCCCGACGCACGACTGGTACTGGGTTTCGTGCTGATCATCTTCGTGGTGGTGATGATCTGCGGCTTCATCATCCGGCTGCTCAATGCGGCGGTCGAGTGGGTCGGCATGGGCTTCTTCAATCGCCTGGCCGGCGCGGCCTTCGGCCTGGCCCGGGGAGCGGCGATCCTGGTGATCGTCACCGTCGTCATCGGGCTGACGCCGCTGGCGCAGCTGCAGGCGTGGCAGCAGGCGCAGCTGAGGCCGTCATTCGAATCCCTGCGCGAGTGGGCGGTGGTCCAGCTGCAGGGCTGGGACGTCGATACGACGGCTGCGGAGGATGCCATGCGGCAACTGCCGATGACGCTGCCGCAAAGCGACAATTCTTCATCCAGTCAGAACGGGCGGGGTGTGACGATTCCGATCCCCGGTCCGACCGAAAAACCGGCGCCCTGAAGGAAGCGATGAACGAATAGACGAGCGGCATGAAGTGCCAGATGCCCGGAGCGCAGGACCGCAACTCAGGGGTCGTGTCGAGGGTTTCGAGCTGGCGACTCGCCCGCGCAGACATTCGTGCACTGTTTCCCGGAAGGGTGCGACCAAGCGAGGTAAGGCGGCATGTGCGGTATCGTAGGCCTCATGGCCAATGAAGCGGTCAATCAGTTGATCTATGACGCGTTGACGGTCTTGCAGCACCGCGGACAGGATGCCGCCGGCATGATGACCTGGGATGAAGGTCGCTTTCTGCTGCGCAAGAACAACGGTCTGGTCCGGGACGTGTTCCATACGCGTCACATGAAGCGACTGAAGGGCAACCTGGGCATCGGCCATGTCCGCTACCCGACCGCCGGTACGGCGAGCGAGGCCGAATCCCAGCCGTTCTACGTCAATTCGCCCTACGGCATCACCCTGGCCCACAACGGTAACCTGACCAACTCGGAACAGCTCAAGCAGGAGCTGTTCTCCTCCGACCTGCGTCACATCAACACCAGCTCCGACTCCGAGGTGCTGCTCAACGTGTTTGCCCACGAATTGGGCAAGCAGGGGCTGTACCTCACCCCGGAAGACATCTTCGACGCGCTGCGCCGCGTCCATCGTCGTTGCAGTGGCGGTTACGCGGCGGTCGCGATCATCAACGGCTTCGGTCTGGTGGCGTTCCGCGACCCCCATGGCATCCGGCCGGTGGTCTACGGCACGCGCCAGACCGCCGAGGGCCAGGAGGTGATGATCGCCTCCGAGTCGGTGGCGCTCGACGTCGCCGGCTTCGAACTGGTGCGCGACCTGGCACCGGGCGAAGCGATCTTCGTCGACATGGACAAGAACATCCACACGCAGCAGTGTGCCGACAAGCCGCGGCTGACACCGTGCATCTTCGAGCACGTCTACCTGGCGCGTCCCGACTCCATGCTCGACGGTGCCTACGTCTACGGCACCCGGATGCAGATGGGGCGCAAGCTGGGCGACCGCATCCAGCGGGAATGGCCGGACCACGATATCGACGTGGTGATCCCGATTCCGGATACCTCCCGGACCACGGCGCTGGAGTTGGCCCAGCACATCGGGGTGACCTTCCGTGAAGGTTTCATGAAGAACCGCTACATCGGGCGGACCTTCATCATGCCGGGCCAGACCCAGCGCAAGAAGTCGGTCCGCCAGAAGCTCAACGCCATCGCCAGCGAGTTCGAAGGCAAGAACGTGCTGCTGGTGGACGACTCCATCGTGCGTGGTACGACCTGCAAGCAGATCATCCAGATGGCGCGGGACGCCGGTGCCAACAAGGTCTACTTCGCTTCCGCCGCGCCGGCGGTGCGCTATCCCAACGTCTACGGCATCGACATGCCGGTGGCCACCGAACTGGTCGCCCACGGTCGTACCGATGCCGAGGTGAGCGAACTGATTGGCGCCGACAAGCTGATCTATCAGGATCTGGAGGATCTCAAGGCCGCCTGTCGTGAAGTCAATCCGGCACTGGACGATTTCGACTGTTCCGTCTTCGACGGCAGCTACGTGACCGGCGATGTCGACGAGGCCTATTTCGCGGCGCTGGAGGCTTCGCGCAACGATGCCGCCAAGCAGCGCGAGAGCCTCAACGCCGTGGTCGACCTGCACAACGATATCGAAGACGATTGAACCTTCCGACCCGATGATCCGCTCATCGGGTCCTGCTTTCAGGAGCTGCAGGATGAGTTTTGACGACGACCTCACGCCGGGGTTGGAGACGTTCGGCCTGGAGACGCTGGCGATCCGCGCGGGGCACGAGCGCACCCACGAGCAGGAGCACGGCGAGCCGATCTTCCCGACTTCCAGCTTCGTCTACGGCAGCGCTGCGGAGGCGGCGCGCAAGTTCAAGGGCGAGGAACCGGGTAACGTCTACTCCCGCTTCACCAACCCCACGGTACGCACCTTCGAACGGCGTCTGGCGGCGCTCGAGGGCGGCGAGCGCTGCGTCGCCACCAGCTCCGGCATGGCCGCGATCCTCTCCACCGTGCTGGCGCTGCTGGAAGCGGGCGACGAAGTCATCGTGTCGCGCTCGGTGTTCGGCTCGACCATCGCCCTGTTCGACAAGTATCTCGCCAAGTTCGGCGTGGTGCCGCGGTATGTCGAACTCAACGATCTGGCGCAGTGGGAAGCGGCGATCACGCCCCGGACCAGACTGCTTTTCGCGGAGACGCCGTCGAACCCGCTCAACGAGCTGGTCGACATCGCGGCGCTGGCCGAACTGGCCCACCGCCACGGCGCCTGGCTTGCGATCGACAACTGCTTCCTCACCCCGGCGCTCCAGCGGCCGCTGGAGCTGGGGGCGGACCTGGTCATCCACTCGGCGACCAAGTATCTCGACGGTCAGGGCCGGGCGATCGGCGGGGCGGTCGTGGGGCGGGACCAGGAGCTCGAGCAACTCTACGGCGTCGTTCGCACCTGCGGCCCGTGCATGAGCCCGTTCAACGCCTGGATCTTCCTCAAGGGGCTGGAGACGCTCAGCCTGCGGATGGAGGCCCACAGCCGCAACGCGCTGGCATTCGCGGAGTGGCTGGAGTCGCAGCCGGCCATCGAACGTGTCCACTACAGCGGCCTCGGAAGCCACCCGCAGCATGCGCTGGCCAGGCAGCAGCAGCGGGGCTTCGGGGCGGTGATGGGGCTCGAGGTGAAGGGCGGCCAGGAGGCGGCGTGGACGGTGATCGACAACACTCGCCTGATGTCGATCACCGGCAACCTGGGGGACGTCAAGACCACCATCACCCATCCCGGCACCACCACCCATGGCCGTCTCAGCGACGAGCAGCGCGCTTCCGCCGGCATCCGGGACGGTCTGATTCGCATCGCCGTCGGGCTGGAGACGCTAGACGATCTCAAGGCCGATGTCGCACGCGGGCTGAAATTGCTCTAGCCGCTCCGTCGGCAGTTTCGATAAGCTCCGGCATTCTCGTCGGAGCTTTTCTCCTTCCTCCCGAACGCCCGCGCTGTCTAGGGCAGGTTTCGACGTTGTCGCACTTCCTAAATCCTACCGGTAGACGCTGCAACGCCATTGTTTCCCGCTCGTCACCAATCGTTTTACGGATCCCGCTCTAGCTTCCTGATCGTGAGGCAGTATGCTGAATCGAGACGAATGGGAGATACGCCGTGTGGGCTAATACGCGATCGGGTTGGGGCTGGGTCAGCATCACCATTCACTGGGCGAGCGCGCTGGCGATTTTCGGTCTGTTCGCCCTGGGCTGGTGGATGACCGGCCTGGGGTACTACGATCACTGGTACCACCTGGCACCGTGGTGGCACAAGTCGATAGGCATCCTGGTACTGCTGGTGAGTGTACTGAGGGTGATCTGGAGAGTGCTGCAGCCGACGCCGGTCGCCCATGGCACGCGGCTGGAACGACGTGCGGCGCACATCGGCCATGGCCTGATCTACGCGCTGATGTTCGTCGTGATGATCTCCGGCTACCTGATTTCCACGGCGGAAGGCGACGGCATCAGCGTGTTCGGCTGGTTCACCATGCCGGCGCTGGTGTCGGGTTTGCCGGATCAGGCCGTGCTGGCGGGCGACGTGCACTGGTACGCGGCCTGGGCGCTGGTGGTTCTGGCCGTCGGCCACGGTCTGGCGGCCTGCAAGCACCACTGGCTGGATCGCCAGGATACGCTGGTCCGGATGCTGACGCCCCGTGCGGGCAGGCAGCGCTGATCACGCTTTTCCGGCCAGGGCGGCCGGCCCCGTGCCGAACGCCCTGGCCGAATCGCTCGGCAACATGAATTCAATCGCTTCGAGGAGCAAGACGATGTTGAAGAAGACCGCACTCGCCACGCTGATCGCCGCCGCGTCGGCCATGCCGCTGGCCCAGGCCCAGGCAGCCGACTACAAGATCGACACCGAAGGCCAGCATGCCTTCATCCAGTTCAAGATCAGCCACCTCGGCTACTCGTACATTCTGGGCAACTTCAAGTCGTTCGACGGCGGGTTCAGCTACGATCCCGAGTCGCCGGACGACTCCAGCGTCAACGTGACCGTCGACGTCGACAGCCTGGAAACCAATCACGCCGAGCGCAACAAGCATATCCTGAGCGGCGACTTCCTCAACGCGGGCGAGTTCCCCCAGGCCACGTTCAAGTCCACCAGCTTCGACGTCGACGATGATGGCGAGGAGGCCGAAATGACCGGCGACCTCACCATCCATGGCGTGACCAAGCCGGTCACGTTCGAGGTCGATCACATTGGCGGCGGCGACGATCCGTGGGGCGGCTATCGGCAGGGCTTCGAAGCTTCCACGACCCTGGATCTGGCCGATTTCGATATCGACATGAGCCAGTTCCCGGAGCCGATGCACAGCGTCGAACTCTATATCGTGCTCGAGGGTATCCGTCAGTAGGACGTTTCGGGCAGGGAGGGCGTCCGGTGACGACCTCCAGAGACGGGATCCCGGCCATGGTGCCGGGATCTTGCGTCCTGGGACGTCGGTTGGCGGGGAAGCGTCCGGACGGCCGCGGCAGGGTTCAGCGGTCGCCCAGGTAGTGCGCCACCTCGCGGCGGTCGCGGCGATGCTTCCAGCGCCGAACCCAGCGACCGCGGCACCAGAGCGGGCCGCGCCAGGCGATGTCGCGGAGATCACCCAGGTTGAGCGCCTTCCAGCGCTCGCCCTGGCCATGGCGCGGCAGTGCCCGGGACTCCCCTCCGACCGCCGCTTCCAGCGACGCCAGCAGCAGCGCGGTGCGCTCGCGTGTGGTCAGTCCCTCGCCGCGGCCGGCGGGCTTCTCCCTGGCCAGAAACAGGTTCGGGTCTTGCCGGCTACGCAGTTTCGCGTCGACATCGATGGCGTCGTTCTCGTCCCGGGTCAGGCCGAACATCTCGAGCGTGGGCGAGGGTTTCAGGTGA
Source organism: Salinicola sp. (assembly GCA_002695065.1). Classification (GTDB taxonomy): domain Bacteria; phylum Pseudomonadota; class Gammaproteobacteria; order Pseudomonadales; family Halomonadaceae; genus Salinicola. The sequence goes on from NZNW01000041.1 coordinate 7,443, forward strand.
TCGGTCACGACGAGTAGATCGGCGTCGACCACGCTGCCGTCGTCCAGGATCAACTGGCCCTGATGGTAGCGGGTTGCCGTCGCGACCAGCTCCAACTGCAGTCCGCGACGATGCAGGCGCTGGGTCAGCCAGCGATTGGCACGCTGGCAGGCGCCGGGGAGCAGCTTCCGGTCATTGGCGATCAGCGTCACCGGCAGCCGACGTCCGTAGCGCTCGCCCAGTGCCAGCAGGTTGGCGGCCAGTTCGACGCCACTCGGCCCGCCGGCGAGGAGCGCGACGCGCGGCAGTCTGGCCGCAGCGCCTGCGAGCTGGCTCTCCAGCCGTTGGCGCAGTTGCCACAGATCGTCGGCGGAAGCGGTGAAAACGCCCTGCGCGGTATAGAAACCGGGGATGGCGTGTTCATCCACGACGGGCGGCAGGTCGAGCGATAGCCAGTCGTAATCGAGTTCGCGCCCGTCGGTGAGCGTGATTCGGCGCTGGTGTCGATCGACCTGCGCCACGCCGGCGCGGACATGGACACCGCCGTGAACGGCGATGCGGTCCGCAGGGAGACGAACGTCGTCGCGCTGCCATTCGCCGCCCAGCATGCCGCCGAGCCAATCCGAGAATGCGAAGTCCTGCCGGGTGACCAGCGTCACTCGAGCACCGCGTCGCACGAGGCGCTCTGCATGGGCTGCAACGTGGAGATGGGAGTCGCCGTTGCCGACGAGTACCAGATGCCGGCCCTCGGGCGGGCGGTCGGAAGAGCGCGGCTGGGTATTGGGCATGCCTCGATCCGGGCGGAAAATCAGCGTTCAGTCTAGCATGGGCTGGGAGCGAGGCTTGAAGATGTCGTTTTCACCCACAGTGTCGTTCTAGCCGGCCTTCGATTTCATCCGATCTTTCCTACCAAGGAGACAGCATCATGGCACGTCATATACTGCCGCAACCCGGTCTGGGAACCTATCGACTCAAGGAGCAGGCGGTGATCGACTCGGTGACCTCCGCCCTCGAACTCGGCTATCGCCATCTCGACAGCGCCCAGATGTATGAAAACGAGGCCGCGGTGGGCAAGGCGATCCGCCAGAGCGGCGTTCCGCGCGACGAGCTGTTCGTGACCACCAAGATCTGGTGGGACAAGCTGGAGCCGAAGGCGCTGACCGGAGCCATCGAGCAGAGCCTCGAGAACTTCGGCCTCGACCGGCTCGATCTGATCCTGATCCACTGGCCTTCGCCCGGCGACGAGGTGCCGATGGCGGATACCCTTGCCGCGCTCGATGCCGCTCGAGCTCGCGGTTTCACCCGGCATATCGGCGTTTCCAACTTCACCATTGCGCAGATCGACCAGGCCCTCGGCCTGCCGGGCGGCGAGAACATCGTCACCAACCAGATCGAGGTGCACCCGTTCCTCGCCAACCGCAAGCTGGTCGAGCACTGTCAGGCCAAGGGGCTCGATGTCACGGCCTACATGCCGCTGGCGGTGGGCAAGGTGATGAAGGACCCGGTGCTCCAGCGTATCGCCGACGCCCACGATGCCTCTCCGGCGCAGGTCGCCCTGGCCTGGATCGCGGCACGCGACATCATCGTGATTCCGTCCTCCACCAATCCGGCCAACCAGAAATCCAACCTCGAGGCGATGAAGCTCCGGCTCAGCGACGACGAGATCGCCCGGATCGACGATCTCGATCGCGGGGACCGGCAGGCCAATCCGTCGTTCGCCCCGGATTGGGACGAGTGAAGCCGGCCGGCGAGTGCGATGGGCGCCGTCCCGGCAGGCGTCGTGAAACGCAGGCGTTCACGGTCGTCGAATTTTTGTCGCGCTCGCGGGTCAAAGCGTTACCGTTTCAAGAGGATCAGCGATGCGTACACGGATGATGGCGAAGCGAAAGAGTCCCGATCTGCGCCCGGGGTTGGGACTGGGTGCATGCGTACTGGCAGCCATGCTGGCGTTGCCGGTCTGGGCCCAGGATGGCGCGGCGACGCAGGATTCGGCGCCGAATGTCGCGTCGGAGGATGAAGCGCCGCAGGCGCCCGCCAACGCCTCCCAGGTCGACCATGAGTCGATCGAGAAATCCGGCGGCGTCGGTCGGGAGAACGCCGGTTTCACCGCTGGCGGCGCCCAGACTCCGGTCGACCAGCGCCCCAACGCCTTGAGCTTCGATCAACTGGATGTGGACGGTGATGGCGTGATCGACGAGGACGAGGCAGTCAGCGCCGAGCAGCGGAACCTGTTCCAGCAGCTCAACGATCCGGAAGCCGGCGGCGTGACACGGGAGCGCTTCGAGCAGGCGATGGGCGCCGATACGTTAGCCGAGTGAGACCGCCATGCCGTGGCGTTCTCCATTCCCGAAAAAAATCCCGGCCTGAGCCGGGATTTTTTTGTCGAGTCGCGGGTGCGAGGCCGGGGTCAGTCGACAACGGCGGCGATCGCCTTGGCCACGTAGGGCAGGTTCTCGCTGGTGAATCCGGCGACGTTGGCGCGACCGGAGCCGACCATGTAGATGCTGTACTCGTCGCGCAGCCGCTTGACCTGCTCGGTGGAGAGCCCGGTGTAGGAGAACATGCCGCGTTGCTCGGCCACGTGGGCAAAGCGCTGGTCGAGGCCGTAGGGCTTGAGCGAATCGACCAGGTCGCGACGCAGCGTGTTGATGCGGTCGCACATCTCGGTCAGCTCGCTTTTCCAGAGCTGGGTCAGCTCCTCGGACTCGAGAATGTCGACCACGATCGCCGCGCCATGGGAGGGCGGGGTCGAGTAGTTCTCGCGCGCCACGATCGCCATCTGGGAACGCACGTTCTCCATCTGCTCGGCGGTCTTGGCGATCACGATCAGGCAGCCGGTACGCTCGCGGTAGAGGCCGAAGTTCTTCGAGCAGGAGCTGGTGATCAGCATCTCCTCGAGATTCTCGGCCAGCAGGCGGACGCCGAAGGCGTCGATGTCCAGGCCGTCACCGAAGCCCTGGTAGGCGAAGTCGACCAGCGGCAGCAGCCCGCGCTCCTGGACCACGTCCAGAACCTGGCGCCACTGCGCCTGGTTGAGGTCGAAACCGGACGGGTTGTGGCAGCAGGCGTGCAGCAGCACCACATCGCCCTGAGGGATCTGCTTGAGTGCAGCCAGCATGCCGTCGAAGTCGAGACGATTGCGCTCGTCGACGTAGGGGTAGCGCTGGATCGGGATCTCGGCGCCCTCGAAGATACCGATGTGGTTCGGCCAGGTCGGGTTGGAGAGCCACACGCTCTTGCCCGGCAACTGGGTGCGGATGAAATCCGCCGCCAGGCGCAGGGCGCCGGTGCCGCCGGGTGACTGGGTGGCGCTGGCCCGGTTGGCGGCCAGGACCGGCGAATCCGGACCCAGTACCAGTGGCAGCACCGCCTTGCCGTAGCGCGGATCGCCGTGAGAGCCGATGTAGCTCTTGGTCTTCTCGCTCTCCAGCAGACGTGCCTCGGCCTGTTTCACGGCGCGCATGATCGGCGTATTGCCGTCGGGATCCCGATAGACGCCGACGCCGAGATCGACCTTCTGCGGATTGGAATCCTGATTGTACGCTTCGATCAGCCCGAGGATGGCATCTCCCGGGACGCGCTCGATCTTCTCAAACATTAGCGTGCACTACCTCGTCGGTTCTGGCGGCCATGATGAAATCGTTGCGATGCAGGCCGCGGATCTTGTGGGTCCACCAGGTCACGGTGGCCTTGCCCCATTCGGTGGTGATCGCCGGGTGATGGCCTTGCGACTCGGCGAGTTCGCCCACGCGGTTGGTGAAGTCCAGGGCCTGCGCGAAATTGCGGAACGTGAAGCTTCGCTGCAACTGCATGATGCCACCGCGTTCCACGATCTGCCACTTGGGCAGGGCCGGAAGCAGCTGGTCGATCTGCTCCGGCGTCAGGCGCGCTGCCTCTCCGTGGCAGGCGCTGCAGTGCTGTTCGGCGAGGGTCGGCATGGCTCGGTCTCCCTGCATGAATGGCAAGCGCCATGCGGCCTCGTCATGGCGCGGAATGTGGTGGCCGGCGGTCAGGCGAACCCGACGACCTCGTGCGGCACGTAGGGCGCTTCCAGGCCCTCGACTTCCTCCGCCGTCAGCGTGATCTCCAGCGCACCCAGCGCCTGATCCAGATGGTGCGGCTTGCTGGCGCCGATGATGGGAGCGGTGATGCCGGGTTTCTGCAGCAGCCAGGCCAGCGCGATCTGGGCGGGGGAGACGTTGCGTGACCCGGCGAGACCTTGCAGTGCCTCGATGACCGGTGTGTCACGCTCGAGCCCCAGCTTCCAGTTGCGCATCTGCTCGTCGCTCCTGGCGCGCGTGGTACTGCCTTCGCTGCCCACCGGCTTGCTGCCGGCGAGAATGCCGCGGGCCAGCGGGCTCCACGGAATCACGCCCACGCCCTGGTCCAGGCACTGGGGAATCATCTCGCGCTCCTCCTCGCGGTAGATCAGGTTGACCATCGGCTGCATGGTGGCGAACTTCGTCCAGCCGTTGCGCTCGGCGACGTGCTGCGCCTTGGCGAACTGCCAGGCGTGCATGCTGGAGGCGCCGATATAGCGCGCCTTGCCCGCCTTGACCACCTCGTGGAGCGCCTCCATGGTCTCCTCGATGGGCGTGTCGTAATCCCAGCGGTGGGTCTGGTAGAGGTCGACGTAGTCCATGCCCAGCCGTTCGAGCGAGGCATCGATGGCGTGATGAATATGCTTGCGCGACAAGCCGCGCTCGTTGGGGGACTTGTTGCCGGTGGGGTTGTAGACCTTGGTCGCCAGCACCACCTCTTCCCGCCGCGCGAAATCCTTCAGCGCCTTGCCGACGACGCGCTCCGACTCGCCGTCGGAGTACATGTCCGCGGTATCGAAGAAGTTGATACCGGCATCCAGCGCCTGCTGGATGAAAGGGCGGCTCCCGGCATCGTCCAGCACCCAGTCGCGCCACTGAGGCGTGCCGTAGGTCATGGTGCCGAGACAGAGCGGAGAGACCTTGAGGCCGGTACGGCCGAGGTGACGGTATTCCATGCGAGAACTCCCGGTGAATCGTGGATGAAGGGACTTCTCACCATAGCAGTCAATGGCGGGTTCGTTACGCGGATCGCCATGACCCGGCAGGCCATCCTTGGCATAATGCTGCGCTTTCTCTCGTTGTTCCCCGTCTGGAGTCGACATGACCGCCTGGAACAAGCTGCTGGTCGCGACGACGCGGCTGCTGGATCTACACGACAGCGCCCACGAACCGGGCTCGCCCTTCGTCCAGGTCTCCCAGGAGCAGCGTCGCGGCCTTCGCGACGGCTACTGGCTCGACCTGGGCTGCCTGCTGCTGGACTACCTGCTCGAAGTGGACTTCGCCACCAACAGCGCCTTCGTCACCCAGCGTCGCTGCCTGGCCCATCTGCGAGGGGACTATCCCGAGCTGCCCGCGGACGACCTGTGCTTCGTCATCAATCTGCTGGCGACCCCCAGCGAGATTCACTATCGGGAGTGGCAGGCGGATACCGCCGACAGCGGGGCCGGTGAGGGCGAAACCCCGCCGGGAACGCGCAGCGGCCGCAGCACCAAGCGCACGGCGCTGATCGAGAAGCAGGGCCAGACCGGCCAGGTGCGCCTCACCCCGAGCGGCCGCCAGGCGGTCACCCTGGCCAGCCAGGTCGAGGACCTGCTCTATTCGGAGTATGACGCCGCCAAGGTCATTGCCGCGCTCTCCCGCGGGGACTACGCCCGGGTCCCCGACATCACCCAGCAGATCCTGATGGCGATTCGCGCGCTGACCCAGGAGCTGCGGCGGGTCCGCGAGAATCCGACCCACGAGGGCAAGCTGGCCGCGCTGCTGGACAACGAGCGCCACTACCACAATGCGCTGAGCACCATCCAGAGCACGCTGCTCAGCGCGCGGTCGCAGCTCTCGACGCCGACCCTGATCGCGCATTTCGATGCCTGGGCCGAGCGGCAGGAGGAGGAGTGGGACCTGCGCATGCTCTCCGCCACCATCGGGCGGGTGTTGAACGCCATCGAGAACCTCTCGCGGCGACTGTCCGAGCTGCTGTCGGATATCGCCGAGGGGCGGATCCAGTCGATGGGGGTGATCGACTTCGCCGGGCTGGCCCACCAGCTGCTGCTCTCTCCGCCCCCCGAGCGTCTGCAGGATGCGGTGGTGGCGCGAATGATGCCGCTCGGCACGCAGGTGGCGATGCCCCGCGTGGAGACGCTGCTGCCGCTGGTGGAAACCCGCCGCGCCGAGCGCAGCGGGGCGGCGCTGGTATTCGACGAGGCCAGTGACAAGCCCAGCGCCGATCCGCTGCTGGCGCGCTATCTCAAGGCGCGTGGCCCGGCCCTGCGCCAGCGCCTGCGGCAGTCGCCGCTGTCGCTGCCGGAAGCCCTCAGCGAGGGCTGGCACCACTTCGAGGCGGATTCGGACCCGGCCCACGCCGAAATCCTGGACTGCCTGCCGCAACTGCTCAACACCTTCGTCGACACCCAACTGCTCGATGACCATCTGAGCGTCGGTATCGACGACACCCCATTCGCGATCGCGCTGCCCGACGGACGCCGCATCGAGGGCGCGGTGACGCCCTCGCTGCGTCTGCGACCGACGGCATCGAAAGAACAGAAGGTCTGATTTATGAACATGATGGAAATGGGCGAGGTCGTTGCCTATCTGTTGCGCTACCGCACCGCGGAACGGGTTCCCAGCGGCGGCCGCAAGCGTCGCGCCGCGCGCGAGGGCCAGCTCTCCGAGCGCGACGTCTGTGCCCTGATCGACGACGCCCAGGAGAACGAGCGCGAGGCGTTGCGGGACTTTCTCGCCGGCCAGGGGCTGCGGCTCAAGGCGTTCGAGTCCGGCGACTATCCGGGCATCGCACCGGGATCGCGGTTCTTCGCGCTGCTGCCGGATCCCGAGCTCGAGCAGCCGCCGCTCTATACCCGCGAAGCGGTATTCGAGGCGCTCAAGCTGCGCCAGGAGAGCCGGGCCGAGCTGGCGCTGTGGTATCTGCAGCTGTGGCTGTTGCTGCATACCCTGATCTACACCCGGCTGAACCGCGCACTCTCCGACGTCAGCCGCTATCAGGAGGCCACGTTCGTCACCCGCGAACTGGTCGAACTGGTGCGCGATCAACTGGAGACGCTGCGCGGTCTCGGCGATCGGGCACCGGAGAACAGTCGGGTGCTGCTCGACGAGCGCGGCGAGGACATCCCCCGTCGGGTCAAGGCGTTCATCGATCTGCTGGTGCGTGCCGGCCACCTCGAGGCCGTCCGCGAAGCTGCCGACGAGGATGTCTGGCAGCAGACCCTGCTGGGGGCACTGGAAGCCGAGCAGATCGGGGTCAACCATCTGACCCACCTGATCGAACTGACCTCCACCGAGCCCTCGGACCGGCCCTTCGACGGCGCCGGCGAGGACGCCGCTGACGAGGCGCCGGATCGGATCACGGACGTCGGATCTCGAGATGCCGACGCCGATAGCGCCGAAGAGGCCGAGACGCGCGCCGCCGACATGTTCGACGAGCCGTCGGACGACACGGATGGATCGACGACCGAGAACGCCGAGGAGAATCGCCGGTGAGTGTCATCAACCGTATCGAGATCGCCAACCTGCTCAACAAGCACGGTGACATCGCCTCGCCCTGGGAAGCCAAGATGCGTCACCTGCTGCTCGACCTGCGCGGGCAGTCGAGCGCGGTCAGCATGGAGAACGGCTTCGGCAAGACCACCATGGCCGAGGCCCTGATCGGCATGCTCTCCCGCGATCGCCAGCTCCTGACCCGCACCCGGCGCAAGTGCTCGCCGTCGAAGGTCAACGGCGAGGGCCGCAGCTGGACGCACCTGCGCGTCGAGTTTCGTGCCCAGGACAGCGCCAGCCAGCAGGACGACATGCTGGCCGTCGCCGGCGAGGAAGTCGCCGGCGAGACCTTCGTGTTCGGCATGTACGGCTACAGCGACGGCAGCGGGCTGGTGTTCTACCACTATCCGGGCAAGCTGGCCGACGTACCGGTGCATCACATTACCCGTGACGGCAAGCTGGCGCTCTACGCCAATGCCGACTTCCAGAGCACGATGCGTGCGCAGGGGGTGACCCGGGCCCACAACCGCGAGGAGTGGCTGGAAGCGGTGGGGGCGCATATCTCGCGCCGTGAACTGGCGCAGATGGCGGCGTTCCAGAAGGAGGGCGGCGCCGACAAGAGCCAGATCTTCAACGCGATCAAGCCGCGCGCCGGCGAGAAGGCCGATCAGGCCTTCTTCTACGAAGTGCTGGCGCCGCAGATTCTGTCCGGGGCGACTCGCGGCGAGACCGACGAGGAGGAGGAGCTGATCGAGGACGTGATCCTCAACTCCGGCACCCGGATCACCGAACTGCGCCATCGGCTGGCGGAAGCCGAAAGCGACCAGCAGCGTGCCGACGACAAGGTCGAGCGGCTGGCCACCCTGAACGAAGAGGGCGAGGGGCTGCTCGAGGCGCGTCGCCAGTTGACCGAACTCGATGCCTCACTGCTCGAGGCCGAGCGACTGCTGGGCGGCCAGGCGCTGGCGCCGCTGCCGGGCTTGCCGGGAGGCAGCGGCAGCGCCGAGCAGGCCGCACCCGCCAAGGAAGCGGCCGACAACGCTGTCGGCTTCGCCTGGGCGGCCGGCGATACCGAACGCCCGCGGGTCTCCACCTGGCTGCTGGCCAGGCTGTCGCGCCAGGCCGAGCGCAACGTGCGGCTGGCGCTTTCCGAACGCGGTGCGCGCGTCGATACGCATCGTCGCCTGATCCACCTGCCGCAGGCGACCTGGATCACGGCCCGCGACATCGGTCATGTCTCGTTCGACCAGGCCCGGGCCTGGCTGGCGGACAGCCACGCCTTCAATGACGACGCCTCTCGCTACCGTGCGCTGGGCCTGCTCGACGACGCCGCCGAGGCGTTCGAGTCGATGGATGGCAACCGATTCCGCGAAGAGGTGATCGCCGACCGCGAGTATCGCCGTTCGCTGCGGCTCGATGCCGAACAGCTCGATGAGGAGATGGAGCGGCTGGAGCAGGAGCGGGAGCAGCTGGAATCGCGCCAGCGCGATTTCATCGACAACCAGAGCGTCTACACCCAGGCGCTGGCCGAGGGGCTCTTCACCGAGGCCGAACTGGAAGCGCCGGAAGCCACCCGCGACAGCGCACAGGCCAGGCTGGCCGAGGCCCGCAAGGCCCATGCCGACCACCTGGGGCGGATGGGCGAGCTGAAGCAGCCGGCGCAGTGGTACGAAGCGTTCACTGCCGAACATCCCGCTACCACGCCCGACGAGCTGCTGGCGACCAAGGAAGCGCAGCGGGAGCGCCTGGAAGCGCAGCTTGGCGAGTGGGACGCTCAGGCTAGTTCGCTGGACACCCAGCGCGAGACGATCCGCGAAGCGCTGCAGACGCGACGCGAGCAGCGCCAGCGCCTGGAAGGGGAGCTGGCGCCGCTGGCCTCCGGCCGGCAGGCCTGGCAGACCTTCGCCGAACGCTGGCCCGAGCACTCGGCGGTGGGATTCTGGAGCGAGCGCAAGAACGCGCTGGCAGAACACGAGCAGGCGCTGGCCGAGAGTCGGCGGACCCAGAGCGATGCCAAGGCGCGCCTCGAACGGCTGACGCCGCTCAGGGACGCCGCCGAGCGTTATCGTCACTGGCACGGCGAGGCCTCGCCGGTGCATCTGCGGGACACGCTCTATCGCCAGTCACGGGAAGCCCAGGATCGCCTGCACCGACTCGACCAGCAGGGCCAGCAGCTCGGGACCCTGCAGCAGGCGCTGCACGACTTCAGGGAGTTCAGCGAACAGGCGCCCTCGGCCTGGCTCAAGGATGCCAAGGCGCGCTACCCCCGCCTGCTGCGAGAGCAGGAGACGCTGGCGGCCGCCATCGACGCGCGTGAGCAGTATCTCGAGAGCCTGAGCGGCGATCCGCTGGCCCGGCTCGCTTCCGAGGCCGAAGCCCGGGCGTGTCTCGACGCCAGGGAGATCGCCTTTCGCCCCCTCCACGAGGTGCTGGCCGGTATCGAGGCGGAAGACGGCCAGCGTCGTGAATGGCTGGCCCAGGCCGCCGGCCAGCTGTTCGCGCCGGTGGTCGAGGGTGAAGACAACGCCCGCGAAGCGTCGCAGTGCCTGGTGGACGCCGGCTGCGGCGTTCCGGTGCTCGAGGCCGATCGCCTGCAGGCGACGCTGGCACGTGGCGAGCTGCCGCTGGGGGCGGTGCAGGGCGTCGAGACGCTGGCGGTCAAGGCCGCGCTCGATCCCGCTTATCTGACCGCGCTGCGGGAGGAGACCCAGCAGCGTCTCGCGGTCGACCGTGAACGCCGGCTGGCGCTGGAAGCCGAGGTCCAGCGACTCGACCCCCACGGCGAGCGTTTCCGCCTGGCGCTGCAGGCCGAGGAAGCGGTCAGCCAGGATGTGGAAGTGCAACTGGCGGCGCTGGAGGAGCAGCGCGAGCGGGCCGAGAGCGAACGGCAGGCGCTCGAGCCGCGCCTGAGCGAAGCGGCGATGAAATCGATCGACGATTTCCAGCGCTTCCTCGAGGAGGGCGGCGAGCCCGCGCTGGAAGCGGCCGTCGAGGAGAGCGAGGCTGCCGCGGCTCGTATCGAGACGCTGAGTCCGCAGCGCGAGCAGGCCGCCAGGGAGCTGGAGACCCACGGTGAGCTCTGGCTGGCGGCGGAGCGATTCGCCACGGCCGGTGGCGTCGAGCGTCTCGAGGAGATCGACGCCAGTCTGGCGGCGCTGACCGAGACCTTGACCGAGTACGAGGAGCGGTTCGCCGAGATCGCGCTGCAGAGTGAAGAGTTGAACGCCCGTCGCGACGAGTGTCGCGAGCAGCTGCGTCATCTGTTCGCCGACGGGGAGCGCGAGCGCCTGCGCCGGCTGGCGGCGTTCGTCGCCGAAGAGGGGCCGGGCTTCATGCGCGATGCCGAGGCTCGGGAAACGGCACTGGCGGCCGCACTGGCCCAGGCCAGTCGACGAGCCGACTTCGATTTCGCGCGGATCCGGGCCTTCCTGGATGTCCGCGACGATCAGGGGGGCAATCGCACCCTGGAACGCGACATCGGCCGCCTCAAGCAGTCGCTCAAGGAGGCGCGGGAGCGGCGCAAGGCCAATGGTCGCGAGCAGGGCGCGGTGGAAGCCCGCGTGGCCCGCCACCAGCAGGCGCTGACGGTGGTGGACCAGCTGGCGGTGGCGTGGCTGGAGGTGTTGCGTCAACTGCCCGAGGGCTGGCTGGAGCGTGCCGCCGCGGACGCCACGGCCCGCTGGCCGGCGGTGGGTGTCGACGCGCCACGGCTCGACGCGGCCATGGACGACTGGCGCCAGTGGCTGGCGACGGCGCTGGATGATCCCGACCAAGAGACGGATGCCGCCGCTTTCGATCTCGAGGCCTTGGAGACCTGTCAGCAGACCCTGCTGGAGGGGCTGGGTGGGCTCAACCTCGGTGAGCGTGCCCGCAACCGGGAGCGGCAGGCCCGCGATGTGGCGGCCCGGGAGAAAGCGCTGGCGCTGTCGCTGGAGTCGGCCAGTGCCAGCCGGCTGTTCAACGAAACCGAACGCGCGCGGCTGGATACGCTGGAGGGCGTCAGCCACGCGGCGCTGGAGTCGCTGCGCGGTCTGCACCGCCAACTGGGGGGGCAGCTGGAGGAGCATCGCCAGCGCGTGGCCCGGTTGCACGCATCCCGGGAGCAGATCGAGGACACCCTGGTCGAGCGCCTGAGTTCGATCATCATCGACGCGGCCGGCAATCTGGAAATTCTCAAGCGTGCCGCAAAACGCTCCAGCGGCGGTGGCGCCTACTTCGAGGTCAAGGCCGACCTGATCGCCGACGAGTCGGTGCGGGAGCTGATCCAGCAGTTGCTGGCGGACATCGACGCCCATCTCGCGGTCCAGCGGCGGCGCCTCGAGCAGGCCGGCGATGGCCCGCAGGCCAAGGGCGGCCGCGACGACGAGCTGACCCGCCAGATTCGCCGGCGCATCTACCGCGGGCTGTTCTGCGACGTCACCATCCGTCTCAAGCACGATGCGATCCGCCCCCACGGCCGGCTGTTCTCGCTCAACGAGGACATGTCGGAAGGCCAGCGCGAGGCGGTCTCGCTGATGTGGCTGGTGAAGCTTTCCGAGTTCGCCATCGAGCGCGAGCTGCGCGAGCTACCTGGCAGCCACAAGCGCCGTGCCCGGGCCAGCCGCGAGAGTGTCATCCTGCTCGATGGCCTGTTTTCCAAGCTCTCGCACCGCCGCCTGATCCAGGATTCGCTGGAGTCGCTGCGCAATACCCGCGGGCGTTTCCAGATGATCGGCCTGATCCACAACCCCAACTACGAGAACGACCCGAGCATCTTCCCCACCTACCTGGTCGGCAGCGTGATCGGCGGCCAGCAGGGGCAGGGCGGCCACGTCATCGTACGGGAAGGGCAGGCGGTGGCTCCCGAGGAGGCCGGCCGGGGTAGCGGCGAAGCCAGCCTGTTCGGGATTCATGTGACCCCGGCGGCGGTGGAGTAATCAATGAGTTCCATGACAACGGCTATTGGTCGATAAAGGGGAGTGCGAGGGGCCTGCCCCTCGCAATAACGAGCAGAAGGAGGGTAAGGACTCAGTCAGTGGTGAGTCGATTCTGCTGAAATCTGTCGCCTTGGAAACAGGCTGCTGTTCGAAGCGGCAGCCCGTAGCCCGTATCAACGCGGCGAGTCGTAACGTCCGCCACGACCGTTGGAGTAGACCACCTGCCACAGCTGGAGGTCCCGCGCCCGGAAGGCGCCGGCGCAGGAGCCGAGATAGTAGAGGAACATCCGCTTGACCCGCTCGCCGTAGTGGTCGGCGATCTCGTGCCAGTGGGCGAGCAGGTTCTCCTGCCACGCCATCAGCGTGGTGTCGTAATCGGCACCGAAGTTCTGCCAGTCCTCCATGATCAGCTTGCCTTCGCTGGCGTCGGCAACCTGCTGGATCGAGGGCAGGATGCCGTTGGGGAAGATGTACTTGTTGATCCAGGGGTCGATGCTGACCTCGTTGGTGTTGGAGCCGATCGTGTGCAGCACGAACAGGCCACCGGGCTTCAGCAGACGTTTGACGGTATCGAAGTAGGTGGCGTAATTGCGCTGGCCGACGTGTTCGAACATGCCGATCGACACGATACGGTCGAATTCGCCGCTGAGCTCGCGATAATCCTCGAGCAGTATCTCCACCGGCAGCCCGGCGCAGCGTTCACGGCCCAGCTTTGCCTGCTCTTCGGAGATGGTGATGCCGGTGACTTCGACGCCGTACTGGCGGGCGGCATGCTCGGCGAAGCTGGCCCAGCCGCAACCGATGTCGAGCACTCGCATGCCGGGTTCGAGATCCAGCTTGCGGCAGGCGAGGTCGAGCTTGGCGACCTGGGCCTCGTGCAGCGTGCGCGCTTCCTTCCAGTAGCCGCAGGAGTAGCAGAGCGTCTCGTCCAGCATGCGGGTGAAAAGGTCGTTGCCGAAGTCGTAGTGCTCCTTGCCGACGATATAGGCACGAGCCTTGCTCTGCAGGTTCATGAAGGTGGACTGAAGCTTGTAGACGATGCGTTCGGTGGTGGTGTGCGCGACCGTGCCGAGTCCGTGGCGTAGCAGGCGGTGGATCATCTCGTCGATGCGATCGCACTCCCACCAGCCATCCATGTAGGCTTCGCCGAAGCCGATGGAACCCTGGCGAACGACCCGCGAGAAGAGGTCGGGGTGGTGAACGCGAATATCCCAGGGCTGGTTGCCGTTGAGGGTGACACCGGAGCCTTCGAGCAGTTTCTCCAGCGTCTGACGGGCGCGGGTGTCGGGCAGCGCGACGGGGGCGATAGGCGTATTACTGGTCATGTTGTTTCCTAGCAAGGGGCGCAGTGTGCTCCCCGGCCGCCTGACGGCATCGTTCCGCTCGAACGACGAAAAATAACCTTTTGAATTGCGGGTTCGACCGCGCTGACGCGTTTTTTCGGTCATTTTCCACTCGCTTGAAACGGTTCGAAGGATCAAGCTATGGCGGCGGGAGGGCGTGGTGCGCCACGGTCCCTGTTCCCTGTTGGCCATGCGCTATCCGAAACAATAAGTGTTCGATGACGTTTCAGATAGAGTCCAGCCGTAATTGCATTAGCCTTATTTACATTGCGTGCTAACGGCTTTGCCGTCAATAAGCCTAGCGCTATTGCCATGATAGTCCAGGCCCGATCCCGTTTTTTTACAGCGGGTTCGGCTCGCCGATACACTGGATCGACTCGGTCGAATCCACTGCCCGGCGCGGGCGCGATTCGAACGACGGAATTCAGCGCCATGGAAAAACCGATCGGAGGAGCGAAACTATGCACGTCATCGTCGATCTATGTGTCGTGCCGCTGGGAGTCGGGGTGTCGGTATCGCCCTACGTGGCGGCGTGTCAGCGAATCATCGAGGACTCGGGCCTCCATCATCGAATGCATGCCTACGGCACCAATATCGAGGGGCCGTGGGACGAGGTGATGGCCGTCGTCAAGGCGTGCCACGAAGGGGTGCACGCGATGGGGGCGCCGAGGATCACCACGACGCTGAAGATGGGGACGCGGACGGACCGCGAGCAACGCATGGATGAGAAGGTGGATAGCGTCGAGGCCCTGCGCGGCTAGGCCTGGGCCCCATCGACATTCCGGTGGAGACCGGAAAGATGCGCCGGCCGCGGCGGCCGGCGACAGGGGGTTAGCGGCAGCGAATCGTCCAGGTGACCTTGTAGCCATCGCCTTCCTGGGTGGCGGCCTGGAGTTCGGTGTCCTCGTCGACCGTGGCGCCTTCGAGCTGCTGGTCGGCGCTGGCGGCTTTGCCCGACTCCTCCCCCGGCCCCATCGTCTGCTGCTCGACGATGACGAATTCGTCGTAGTTCTGCGCTTCGCACTGCTCCAGAGCGCGCTCCTTGGCATTGCTCATCGCCTCGTCCTTGTCATCACCCAGACCGGTCACGACGTAACGGGTGGCTTCCTTTTCGACCGAGCTGCTGTCGCTGGCGCAGCCCGCGAGGGTGCCCACCGTGAGCAGTCCCGTCAGGGCCATCCAGATCGGTGTCGTCGCTGTCATCTTCATCATGTCACTCACTCCTTGTGTCACGGTGGCCAGCTGACCGTGCGCGAAATCGCAGCGTCGCCGGCTGGTGTTTCAGTTTAGAACTTCGGTTGCCATCCGCAAGCTATCGAAATCCGTAAGTCATTCTACAGCAGGGAAAATGTTCCTGCTGCGCGAGGCGTTGTCCGTCAGGCCGACGTGGCCGGCGTCGCTTCCGGCGCTCTCAGCCAGTGGTCGCCGGCGGATAGCAGATGCGCGGTCAAAGCATCGAGAAGCTCGCCGCCGTGGCGCCAGAAGTGCCAGTAGAGCGGCACGTCCAGCGGACGCTGCGGATCGAGATCGACCAGCTCCCCCCGCGACAGCCCATCGCTTCCCTGGCACTCGGGGATCATGGCGTAGCCGATGCCGGCGAGCGTCATGTGCAGCACGCCCTCCGACGACGGGCAGAGGTGGTGCGGAAACGGCTCCTTGAAACCGTGCAGATCGAGATAGCGCTGATGCAGGCGATCTTCCGGTCCGTAGAGAATCGCCGGCGCCCGTTCCAGCGCCTGCTGGGAGACACCCTCCGCAAAATGGCGCTCGGCGAATCCGGGACTCGCCATCACGCGGTACCGCATGGTGCCGAGGGCGCGAGCGCGCGCGCCTTGGACAGGCCTCGCGGTGGCGCAGATGCAGCCGGCCACTTCGCCATCGCGCATGCGGCGTAGCGCCACCTCCTGATCGTCCACCACCAGATCCAGCAGCACGCCGCGACGGTGGCAGAAGTCGCCAAGGGTCGGCGCCCACCAGGTCGCGAGGCTGTCGGCGTTGATCGCCAGCCTGAGCCGTTGCGCCCCCTCGCCGAGGGCCGGGATCCGGTCGAGCAGATCATGCTCCAGCAGACGCACCTGCTGGGCATGGTTGAGAAGCCGCTGCCCCAGCGGGGTCGGCAGCAGGCGCGGCGTGCGGACGACCACCGGCTGGCCCAGTCGGGCTTCCAGCAACTTGATGCGCTGGGAGACCGCCGACTGGGTCAGGTTGAGCTGCTGGGCGCCGCGATCGAAACCGCCCTGATCGACGATGGCGGACAGGGCTTCGAGAAGTTTGTAATCCAGCATCAAATATTCTAATGCCTCATTAGCCAATTCATTTTTATTAATAGTCGATGTCGCCGCATGATGCGAATCCCCGTGCCTTTGCGCAGCGCCATGAGAGTTCACTATGGGAACGTCAGTCATTCAGGGTTTGTTGATCGGCGCCACGCTGATCGTGGCCATCGGGGCGCAGAATGCGTTCGTCCTGAGGCAGGGCCTGCGTCGCGAACATGGCTGGCTGGTGGCCGGGATCTGCGCCTTTTGTGATCTGACGCTGGTGGCCGCTGGCGTGGCGGGCCTCGCGCCGCTGATCGCCTCGAGCGCTACCGGCCTGCAGCTGGCGCGCTGGGGTGGCACCGGTTGGCTCGTGTGGCAGGCCGCGGTAGCGTTCCGGCGTGCGGTGCGCCCCCGCAGCCTCGAAGTGGGGGAGTCCACTAATGGACTGCCCGCGGCAGGTGCGTGGTCGGTGATCGCGGCCACGCTGGCGGTGACACTGCTCAACCCCCACGTCTATCTGGATACGGTGGTGATGCTGGGCATCATCGGCGGCCAGCAGTCCAGCCCCGTCGGATTCGTGGTTGGAGCGTCGCTGGCGTCGCTGTTCTGGTTCTTCGGGCTGGTCGGACTGGCGCACTGGCTGTCGCCACGGCTTCGCAACCCGCGGTGGTGGCAGGGCATCGACACGGCGGTCGGAGCGACCATGCTGCTGGTCGCCTGGCAGCTCGCGACTCACACGCTGTGAACAGGGTTAGCCAATCTGAATGTCGCCTTTGGCGTAGCGCACGCCCCTTGCCTGCCGTGTCGCCAGGAAATAGCCGACGGAGAGCGGTCCCACCCGGCCCAGCAGCATGGTCAGGCCCAGCAGGAACTGCCCCGGCAGCGAAAGATCG